>CAJQQR010000227.1 GCA_905480545.1 uncultured Pirellulaceae bacterium | reverse complement strand
ATTCTCGAGAGACTTTTTGAGGTTGTCCTCCGCAGCAGCAAGCGAAGTTTGATTGGCGACTATTAGCTCTTTTTTCGCCGCAGCAACCTTTGCCTCGGTCTTGGTCTTGATTTCGGCAAGTTCTGCTGCAGCCAACGCCGCGATTCTAGTTTTTTCTTCGGCCACAATTTTGTCTGCTTCAGCTCGCATTGCGACAAGTTCTTGCTTCAATGATTCGCGAAGGGACGCGGCCTCTTGTTGGATTTGGGCCGACGCAGAGGCTGACAAGTCACTACGCGCAGAATCGACTTGTGCATCGAGGTTCGCATTCAATTGATGCTGCAATTCCATCTTCATTTCGGCTTTTAACGCCTCTCGACGACGGCGAAACAGGATTTGGCCGCTGCTCAGTTCGGCGACCATCGACAATAACACAAGGCCTGCCACAAAGGAGCAAAGTCTGTGTGGTGCCATTTTTAATACAAACATCAGGAACTCCGATATCAGAGAGAATAACTTGCAGTCAAATTCCCACCCTAATTTGTTGGACTGGCGTGTCAATTGACCTATTTAAAATGAATCGTAATAGTCTGCCTAATCAATTAATCTTTTGCACTAGGCCTACATTAACTGCATCGCTCGTTTTGTCGGAATAATTAGATTAAACAGCACTGCAGTGATTTGGATTCTCGCCACGGTGTCGGGGCACTAAGCGGTTGAAGAATTGTGTTTTTGTCGGTAGAACATCTTTTCCACATTTTTTTCCAAACGCAATCAATAGCAATGGCCCAGATCAACGACCATTTTTTAAAACTAAAAGCAGGGTATCTTTTTCCGGAAATTGCCCGTCGCGTCAACGCGTTCACCGAAGCAAACCCTGATGCCAAGATCATCAAGATGGGAATTGGAGACGTAACGGAACCGCTTCCTGAAGCCATCGTGTCGGCCATGCATGGCGCCGTCGACGAAATGGCAAATAGAGATACGTTTCGCGGTTATGGACCTGAGCAGGGTTATGACTTCTTACGGAACGCGATTGTTGAGAATAATTACGCAGGCATGAATATTGATGCGGATGAAATCTTCGTTTCCGATGGTTCAAAATGTGATTCCGGGAACATCCTGGACATCTTTGGACACGGAAATAAGATCGCAATCACCGATCCCGTTTATCCCGTGTACGTGGACACCAATGTTATGGCCGGAAATACCGGCCAAGCAGACGAATCAGGGAAATACGGCGGACTATTGTACATTCCCGTGACGGAAGAGAACGAATTTGTTCCGGCGGTTCCCAGTGAACCTGTCGATCTGATTTATCTTTGCTTCCCGAACAATCCAACTGGAACCGTGGTTGGAAAGAATGTTCTAAAAAAGTGGGTTGATTACGCCAAGGCAAACGACGCAATTATTTTGTTTGACGCTGCCTACGAAGCGTTTGTGACCCAGGACGATATCCCCAGATCCATCTTTGAAATAGAGGGTGCTCATCAGGTTGCCATTGAGTTTCGCAGCTTCAGTAAAAACGCAGGCTTTACCGGGACCCGATGTGGATACACCGTTGTACCGAAAACTCTCATGGGTACGACTTCGTCTGGCGAAAAGACATCAATCCACTCGCTGTGGAATAGACGGCAATCGACCAAGTTTAACGGTGTCTCGTATCCGATCCAGGTTGGTGCGGCAGCTGCATTTAGCCCTGATGGGAAAAAGCAAATTGCCGAATTAATTTCGTTTTATTTGACCAACGCAGGTTTGTTACGAGCAGGCCTGGAATCACTTGGAATGAAAGTTTACGGCGGTATCAACGCACCGTACGTTTGGCTTAAGACTCCGGGCAGTTTGTCGAGTTGGGGATTTTTTGATGACCTGTTAGGAAAGACGAATTTGGTTGGAACACCAGGAAGCGGATTCGGCTCGGCTGGTGAGGGCTACTTCCGCTTGAGTGCATTTAACAGTCGAGCAAACATTGAAGAAGCCGTAGAGCGATTGAAAAAGTTCTTTGCCTAAACGGTTTGCGGCGATTGGTTTTGATAAGGCGTGGCAAATTGAACTTAACAGGCTGCCGGTCTTTTTTATTCCAGTTCTTTAAACTGGATCGTGATTGCGTTGGCTATCGACTGGGCGTGGTTTCAGGGATCTTGAGAAGTCGAATGTGGAAGCGTTAAGCGGTTCAAGTAGAAGTTTTCGTTCCTCCACAAGATAAAAGGAAAGTCGTTCGAGTGACGAGACGTCCGACCGACATTGAAGTCGTTCGGACGGGATTAGCTCCTGGTCCAGCATCCGAACTATTTCTACCCGTTGCAAACCGGTAACCCGATCGAGTGGCCAGTCATGCCAGACAGAAAAGCGAGCGGGGCTCGATGCCCGCTTGATTGGCTTTGCTAACTACCGATGGCTGTAGATCCGCAGATTCGCTCATTTTGATTCATTCTGGTTCCTGGCTCGACAGCGGCATCGTAATGACAGCGGAATCTGCGATTGGAGATTCAGCGTTTGAATGCCTGCATGTTGCGCGGCGGTTTCCCTTCGGGGATTTTGGTTCTTCTGCAAAGTTTGTGGGTGAGGGTCGATTTTACGATGAAGACATCTTTCTCCGGCTTTCCAACAAAGGCAATGTCTTTGCCGTCTTACGAATCCAGCATAAATCTGGCGAGCAAACGATGGCTGGCTCCGACGAAAGCAAAAACGCAGGAAAAACGGCGGGTTTATCGTATTACTTAAAACGGAATCCAAGTCTTGTTAACTTCCGCTCAGTGATTTTTCGTCTGAACACTTTCCCAAAATTCACCCACAAACTTTGCAGAAGAACCTAATTTTTCAGGCTTGATTAAGCCCTTCTTGGATTCGCCTGAGAGATTCGGTTTCAAGAATTATCGACGGATCATCTCACCTCGCTTTTTGGGTGCGTTTCAGTTGAACGCATTAAACCAATTCTGCGGGTTTCAGCGGTGTTATCCGGATATCTTCTACATTACGCATCTTCAATAAAACCGCCTGGTTATCGCTGCGGATACGTGATTTGTCGGACGGAAATCGAATTCATTCAGACGGTGGATTTCAGTGCGGCATAAATTTCTATTTGAATTTATTGCGTTTCGGCGGAGACCGGTGCGCCGACTCACATTCGGATTTGCCAGACCCGCATCATGAATGAAAAGCACCTTGACCTCGCTCTTCTCGAAGACCGAATTCTTTTCGACGTTTCGCCACTCGATGCGCAAGTCGTGGAGCCAGTCGTTGACTCGTTCGACGTAGACTCTGATATGGATCTGTTCAATTGGGCTGACACATCACAGTCAAGTGATTCATCGTTTATCGATTCGCAGTTTGCTGACCTTAGTGCCGCAGTATCCGCCGAACAGCAGTTGGATGAAATCGAATCGCTTTTGGTCGCGGAGATTGACTCGGACATCGCAATCAATATCGCTGCAGAATACAAGCAGCTTATTGTTGTGGATCAGGGGGTGGATAATTACCTAGAATTAATCGACGCTGCAATCGCTTCAAATCCGCCAGAGCATTTCGAAATCATGCTGATCGATTCGTCAGATTCAGCGTTACAGCGTATCAATGAGCGTCTGTCCGAGACCTCATATTCGGCAGTCCATCTCGTTGCGCACGGCCAAGATGGAGAATTGTCGCTGGGTAATGAGGTTTGGAACCGAGACTTTGTCGCTACCCATGCGGCTGGGTTTTCCGTATGGTCTCAGAGGCTCTCGGTGGATGCCGACTTGATGATTTATGGATGTAACGTCGCGGGAACGGAGTTTGGCGTTGCGTTTGTCAATGAACTTTCAAAAGCAACAGGAACAGACATCGCGGCAAGTTCCGATCTTTCTGGTGCAACCGAATTAGGTGGTGATTGGGATTTAGAGCATCAAACTGGAGCGATTGAGCATTCTGAAATTTTTGATTTTTCGACAGATTCTTATTGGGTAGGACTGCTGGATATTGCAGCACCGGGCGGAACGGTCGTGACAACGGGAGGCCTTAACGGCGGGACATCGCATGACGCCGTAGCAATCGCCGCCGATGGTGATTTCGTTGTGACGTGGACTCAAACGGGTGCCGCCAGCAATGCCCAAATATATGCACAGATGTATAATGCGGATGGGACCGCGAAGGCCGCAGCGTTCGTGGTCAATGACACAATCGCAGGTGATCGGGAGTTTGCTTCGGTCGCCAGCGATGCAAACGGAAACTTTGTAATCGTTTGGACGGACACAACGACGGACCGAGTTTTTGGCAAGCGTTTCGCAAATGATGGTTCAGTCACCCAATCCGAATTCTTGATCGACAATCAGGCTCAAGGGGCCACGGTCGCGATGAACGACTCTGGGCAATTTGTCGTCGCTTGGGAAGAAACCAACCACACCTGGGACGTCAAGGCACAGACTTACGATGCGAGTGGAGCTGTATTACAAACCGCATTCGTCGTAAACAGCGATGATTGGGTCGACGTCAGCGACGCGTCCGTTGACATGAATTCAGCCGGTGATTTCGCGGTCTCTTGGACTCGGGATGAAAGCTATGACAATATTTACGTTGCAAGTTTCGACATCAATGGTGGTCGGATTTACGCTGACGATATTAAGGTTGCGGATTTTTCATTGGTTCCAACGTCATTTTCCGATGTATCGATCAACGACTTGGGAGATGTTGCGGTTAGTTATACGGGGGGGGGAATTGGCTCAACGTCTGCGAACGTGCAATTGGTGAATTCAGATGGTTCCTATGGAAATCTTTACTCCTTAGTCAATGATACAAATTCTGGAGACCAAACGAATACGTCTATCAACTTGGAGGACAACGGCGACTTCCTCGTTGTCTGGGAGGGCAACGGTTTAGGTGACAAGGACGGGATCCATGGCAAAGTCTACAACGCCAGTTTGGATCAATTTACGGCAGAAGTTACCTCGAATACTTACACGACTGGCGTTCAATCCAATGCTTCATTTGCAATCAATGACGCTGGTGATTTCGTATTGGTCTTCAGCGGTGACGGGCCTGTAGGGTCAACGATTTTTGTGGCAGATTCTTTCGTGCCGAATCTGCCTCCAAGTGGAGCTAGCAATACCATCCAAACATCTGAAGATGTGACAACCACTATTTCAATCAGTGATTTCGGGTACACAGATAGTGACGGCGATCCGCTCGCCAAAATCAAGGTCCTTTCATTGCCCAGCAATGGTAGATTGTTGTTAAATGGGGAGGCCGTTTCGGTTGACGACGAAATATTGGAGTCAGAATTAAGTGCGAATCTCCTCATGTTCGAACCCAACACGGGATACGTCGGCGAAGTAGATTTTCAATTCCAAGTGTTCGATGCCAAGAACGGAGCAATCGCTAATAACACTTTGACGATCAACGTCCATGAAGACATTGAAGTTACGTTTGACGAAGACATCGACTATTCGTTTGCTGCCACGGACTTTTCAACCGTCTTGACGATCGACCACGTCCAGATCGTTTCTCTACCTCAAAATGGCGTCTTAACTCTTTCAGGAACCGCAGTATCGACCGGCGAAAACATTTCTAAAGCCGATATCGATGCAGGAAACCTTGTATTCGAACCTGCCGAAAACCAATTTGGTGCTCCCTACGATTCGTTCGAATTTAGAATCTTTGATGGTGCTGAGTATAGTGATGAAACGTCCACCGTTTCCATTTGGGAGTCAAACTTTTCAGCCAATGCGAGTGGTTTTGTCTACGCCGACGACGTTTTTGGAACCAATGAACCAAGCGTGGTATCTGGTTTATACGATCCGAACGCAGGAATGGGCGGTGGTGGTGGATTGATTGTCGATTTGGGGCCGCACAAAACTGGAAATTCAGTATCGGGGGGCTGGACGCAAACGGTCAATGTTTTGCAAGACACGATCGTGCGGATTTCCGTTCAGCATAAAACGCAACTTTCCGACGAAATGGACGCAGGGGAATACGCCGAGGCTGTCTTGGAAGTCAATGGCGTTCGTGTTGGAGACGGTGAGGGATCGTCCCTAAACAGGATTAATGGTGTCGATGGCAACGGATTAGACGAGGATTCAGGTTGGCAAACAAGCATCATCGAGGTCCAGCTAGATGCGGGTGCGAACACAATCGTTTTGGGTGGTGGCATGAAACAGGTGACAACGAACGATGAATGGGCAAGGGTTACGTTCGACAACGTTTCAATTGAGGAATTGGCGTTTAGCGAATTCGAAATCAAAGTGAATAGTGTCAACGATTCACCAACTGACATTACGCTTGATAATCAATCGGTTGATGAAAATGCTGCCGGAGCGATTATTGGAAATTTAACGACCTTCGACCCTGATCCGGGAGCCACTGTAACGTACTCTGTCGATAACACGGACTTTGAAGTAGTGGGTGGGGCACTGAAATTGAAGGACGGAATTTCGCTTAATCGAGAAGACACAAATTCCGTTACTCTGCAGATCACCGCTAAAGATAACGACACATTGCAACGGATTGAAGATTTCATCATCACGGTCAACGACGTCAACGAAGCCCCGACTGCGATCACGCTTACAAAACAGACGGTTGACGAAAATTCGGATGGCGGGGTTGTTGGCAACATCACGGTGTCGGATGAGGATGTAGGCGACACTCACGCCTATTTGGTCAGCGACTCACGTTTTGAAATCGTTGGCGGCCAATTGAAACTAAAGGCCGGTAGCACTTTGAACCATGAATTGGAAGACGCAGTACTGCTTTCAGTCGAGGCAACCGATCTGGCTGGTGATTCGGTTGATGTCAATTTGACGATTTCGATAAACGACCTAAACGAAACACCCTATGACATTACACTCGACAACTTGTCCGTCGATGAAAATGCCGTCAACGCGACAATCGGAAATTTAGGCTCGACGGACGTCGATGTGGGTGACTCGATCACTTACAGCATTTCGGACAATCGTTTCGAAGTGGTTAGCGGTTCGGTGCTGCGACTGAAGTCCGGCGTGTCACTCGACTATGAGATGGAGCCGACAGTTGCTCTAACTGTAACGGCAGCAGATGCAGGTGGATTGACCAGTAACCAAGGCTTCCTGGTTACCATAAACGACATTGATGAGGCCAATTCGGCGTACGCTTTCTCCAATAGTTATTCAGTCATTGAAGATAATTCGGTTGGCGGTAACCTAATCAGCGACAATACGGGCGACGGAACTGATTATGGATTCGGCGCATTGGTGATGACGACGACGCCGGTTGTATTGCCCACAAATGGAACAGTCACTTTGCTCTCCGATGGTAGCTTTAGCTACTCGCCTGACCCTGACTTTGCCGGTAGCGACTCCTTTCAATATGAAATCACCGACGCGAATAACGCTGTTGCGACGGCTACAGTTGACATATCCGTTGTTGCGGTTAACGATGCGCCCAATGACTTTACTTTTTCGAATCTGGAAATCACCGAGAACTCAGTTGACAATTCACTAATTGGAATCATCGTCGTTGATGATCCAGATGTGGGTGACACTTTCACCTATACGTTATTAGACTCTTCAGACGGTCGATTCAGCATCGATTTGGCCGGGCAATTGCTCGTTGCCGATGGATCACGTTTAGATTTTGAAGACGTTCAATTTCACTCCATCGACGTTAGTATCGAAGATTCCGTTGGTGAATTTCTATTGAAGACGTTCACGGTTCAATTGCTAAACGGAAATGATGCTCCGGAGGCGAGTGGCGATTTGTTTAGTCTCAACGAGGGTGAGGCGATCGTCGTGTCTAGTTCTGTGTTTTCAAATGACACGGATCAGGATGGTGACGGGTTCATTGGCAAACTCTTAGACGGACCAGAACATGGCAAAATTGCGTGGAATACCAACGGAACATTTCAGTACGTGCATGATGGCAGTGAAACGACAAACGATCAGTTTGTCTACACTGTATTTGATCCCAGCGGCGCATCGGACACCGCTACGGTTTCCATTGACGTAACGCCGATGAATGACGCCCCGATTGCGGTGGGCGAGTCAACGGCGATGGTGGGGGACGGGACGTTAAGGGTCAAAATTTCAAAGCTATTGCAAAATGATTCTGACGCAGAAGGGACTGATCTGACGTTTGAAATCTTGGGTGAACCTTCCAATGGAACCGTTGAAATAAAAAATGGTCGAGTCGTTTATACTCCAGATCCTGGTTTTATCGGCAGGGAGCAAATTTTCTACCGAGTCAGTGATGGAGTCTCGTTTAGCAATAGCGTTGCGCTCGATATTAGCGTGAATCTGGCATCCTTGAATACTGGAACTTCAGTGTCAAATGAAACAGAGGAACCTGCTGCCGTCGAAGAGGAGGGCGCTTTCACCGAACAGTTTGACGAAACCGACCAGGACAGTGAAGAAGTAGAGATTGCTGCAATCTTGGAGAGCGATGACGATGACGAAGTCGTACTGCAGCGACTTGGGCAAATGGCTGAAGCACAATCGCTCGAAAATGAATTGGGACTTCGGTCGGATAGTGATACGGAAGACGCAAAACGGTATGAGTTTACCTCTGATTTGAAAACCTCCAAATCGTTTGGCAACGATTTGGAATTCCACATGCGGTACCGTCTTGCGTCAGAACAGAATTTTAAAAATTCGTCCACGTCGACGATTGATTACCAAACAGCCGGACAGTTCGATTTTTCGTATTTGTCGCAAGATTTGGATAACTTTGATCATTCCTTTGAAATCGACGGGTCTGCAGACCAAGTGACGTTTGCAACTCTTTCCAGTATTACCGGTGCCTTAACTGTGGGCTACATTTTGTGGATGGTTCGAGGGGGAATGTTGATGGCAAGTTTTGTTTCGTCGATTCCTGCGTGGCAATCTGTTGATCCACTAAATATCGTTGAATTTGGCTCCATTGATGGAGGTGATATCGATGAAGAATCACTTGAATCCATTGTCACTCAGTTCTCAAGCCAAGCTTAAGCTCGGTTTTTTGGGACGTAGCCATGTGTCGATTCGAAAAGTTCCCAAATGGGATGGATATCTACCAAAACACGAATAGCCATCGGATTGGTCTCGATACAAATTAGTATCGTGCTGGCCGCTTCGTCGCTGGGAATGTTTCCCAATACTGAATTGATCGAACAAGAAAACCGGGCGAAGCTATGCGAAACGCTGGCAATCTCAAGCTCGTTCTATATCGCAAGCGGTCAAACTGAATTGCTTGACGATTTATTTCAGCAAACCTGTAGTCGTAATGCGAAGCTGAAATCGATCGGATTTCGAGATCAAACAGGGACGGTTCAATCGAGCTCACCAGATCACTCGTTGAATTGGGCTGAGGCGAGTGGACGAGAGTCAACCAGTACGCACATTAGCGTTCCGATTTCCTACAAGGAAGGAAAGGTTCGGCGCGGCGGGGCGATCGAATTTGCCTTCCGACCGATTTTTGACACGAGTCACTTTGCCATCCTGCAACATCCTACGATTGTTTTTTCCGCGTTTGTGGGTGCGGGAACCTGTCTCGCTTTTGTTCTATATTTGGGGGCAACGCTTAGGCATCTTGACCCGTCAAAAACCGTTCCAAATCGTGTTCGTAGTGCACTCGATACGTTGGTCGAAGGCCTGATGATCATGGACAGCCAAGGTCGAATCATTTTCGCGAACTCCGCATTTGAAAACATCATCGGGATGGACACGAAAGACCTAATCGGAAGGCATGCTTCAGAATTTAGTTGGTTGGACGAAAGTGGCATGGAGCTTGAGACACTTCCATGGTCGAGGGTCGATTCCACACAAACGATCGAAGAATCATGTCTTACTAAGTTTGTGCGGACGATTGATGGCATCGAATACGAGCATATATTCAAGGTTCAGTGCACACCGATCGGTGGATCCGAAAGCGGAAATCGGGGCGTACTTTGCAGCTTTGAAGACATCACCCTCATTGAACATCAAAAGGCTGAGCTTGCTGAATCAAAGGTTTCCGCGGAGATTGCCAACCAGGCCAAAAGTGAATTTTTGGCGAATATGAGCCATGAAATTCGAACGCCAATGAACGCTATTCTTGGCTTTACCGATATCATGCGACGCGGCATGACGAAAAACGAAGACGAGCAGGAAGACTACCTCAACACAATTCATAGCAGTGGCACCCATTTGCTGGAACTGATCAATGACATTCTCGATCTGTCAAAGATCGAAGCTGGAAAAATGGAGCTTGAGACCATTGAGTCTTCTCCGTTTAAAATCATCGGCGAAGTGATTAGCGTTTTGCGGGGACGTGCTGAAGAAAAAGGAGTTGGGCTCGACTTTAAGGCGGTAAGTAAGTTGCCGGAAAAAATCAAAACCGACCCCGTCCGGCTTCGGCAAGTGATTACCAACCTGGTTGGAAACGCGATCAAGTTTACCGAATCTGGCAAAGTTTCGGTCGAAGCAAAAACGTTGAATCAATCGACGATGGAAATTCGGATTATCGATTCCGGAATCGGAATGAATGAAGAGCAATTAAAAAGGATTTTCGAACCATTCTCACAGGCGGACAATTCTGTCACTCGTCGGTTTGGCGGTACGGGGCTTGGTTTATCGATCAGTTTGAAAATCGCCAAGGCACTTGGTGGTGATTTAACTGCCGAATCTAAACCTGGTGAAGGCAGTACCTTTGTCGTCACGCTACAGATGGGTGACATTTCCGAATGCAGAATGGTCGACGCAACCGAAGCCAAAGAATTGATTCGACTTGAGCCCAAAGAACAAAATGGCAACGTCAATTCACTTACTCATTCGAAAATTCTGGTGGTCGATGATGGGGTGGCGAATCGAAAACTAATGAATTTGGTCCTTTCCCGAGCGGGGGCCACACCTGTGCTTGCAAACAATGGGCAAGAGGCATTGGATGCGGTTGAAAATGAAGATTTTGACATCATCCTGATGGATATGCAAATGCCAGTGATGGACGGCTACACAGCAACTAGCGTGCTTCGTGAACGTGGTTTTGTTAAGCCGATTTTTGCGTTAACCGCGAATGCCATGAAGGGGGATCAGGAAAAGTGCCTTGCCGCTGGCTGCAGCGGATTCCTTTCCAAGCCAATTAACATCGAAATACTGTTGCAAACTTTGGCGTCCGTGTTGGTTGATCAGCAAACATCAACCAAAGCAGCAATGACATCTGCACCGCCTGCAATGAATACTCTCAAGGCGACCACGTTAGTGGACGTTGTTGGTGCAAAATCGATAACTGAAATGACAGGCACTTGTTCAACCGAATCACGATTGACTAACGGAAGTTCCGTGGAAAATGCTGCTGCAACAGGAGTTCAAACAGCGATGAAAAATACAAAACACCCCAAGAGCAAAATGTTAATCGATCAAGGCGAGGCGATACTTCATTCGTGGCGGCAACAAGATTTTGTATTGCTCAAACGGCAATCGCTCGATCTCTTGGCGTTTGCAGAAAAAAATGGGATGGAAGATTTGGTTGATATTTCGCGGCAAATGAATGAATTGATTTCCACCGATGCCAAATCCAAAATTCCATTTGTTCTTAAGAAGTTTGCCATGTGCGCAAAAACGATAATCGAAAGGCTTGATGGTGGGGGGATTGGAGCTGAGCAGGTTCAAAACGAACAGGAAGTGATCCAGAGATTTGATTTGCCGGAATATGTAGAGTCCACATTGCCGATGGATGACCCACAACTGCGTGAGATCGTCGAGGATTTTGTTCCGCACCTGGGCAGAAAGATCTTCGAGATGGAGGCAAAATACGCGGCGAACGAATTTAACGAGCTTGCCGATACAGCTCATTGGCTCAAAGGAGCGGGGGGCACGGTTGGGTTCAATGATTTTCTCGAACCGGCCTGCAAACTGGAAAAGGCCGCCAAGCTGTCATTGAATGAGGATGTCGAAACCCACTTAATTCACATACGAAAGTTGTTCGAACGTATCAGAGTCCCGGCGATGTGAAAACGGGATTGTCGGGTCGTATTGATTGTGGCAAATCATCGGTAGGATTATTTGCAGAAAATCAAAATGGCTATTCAGGTGAATCCCGTCACACAACGCCAGGTAAGCTAATGTTCCGAAACCTCCTACAGGTAAAATTCATGCATGGAATAACTCCCACATTAGAGCAGCCGGCTGACGAGTCGGGTTCTTTAAGAGCAGAGTCGTTGTCGGATTTCAGCTCGGTGCTTAGTTCACCTCGAGCAATTAATCCGCTGACTGAATCCGCGAAAATCATGATTGTCGACGACGAAGAGTTCAATACAAAAATAGTTCGTCGTTATTTACAGAGCGTTGGTTACAAGAACTTTACGATTGAAACCGATTCAACCAAAGTTATTGATCGTTGTCGCATTGAGGAGCCGGACATTGTTCTGCTCGACATCGTGATGCCTCACTTGAGCGGAATCGATATTTTAAAAGCTCTTAACGGTGACCCCACGCTCGAGCGTATTGGGGTGATTGTAGTTAGCGCAACTTCTGACAGTCGTGTTAAGCGTGAGGCACTTGATCTTGGTGCTATGGACTTTCTGAATAAGCCGATCGATACAAACGAGCTTTTTCCCCGTGTGCGAAATACATTGATGATCAAAGCTCATCAGGACCACTTGGCGAATTACGCTGAAATTTTGGAACAGGAAGTTGCCGAACGGACAAAAGAGCTTCGGGAGTCGAGAGAGCAGATCATTCATTGCTTGGCTCGCGCAGCGGAATTTCGTGACAACGAAACGGGGCAGCATGTTATTCGAGTTGGAATGTATTCGCGGATCATAGCAACGGAGCTTAGCTTCGGCGAGGAAAATGCGCACAGCCTCGAGTTGGCGGCTCAATTGCATGACGTCGGAAAAATAGGAATACCGGATTCCATTTTGCTCAATCCAAAGCGATTGACTTCTGGTGAGTACGAGGTGATGCGTGGCCACTGCTCGATTGGCAAAACGATTATTGATCCTTTGACCAAAGGGGAGAGAAATTTCCTGCAGCAACACACCCAGATGGGCGCCGGTATTATGGAAGGTCAGGACTCTCCGCTTCTGATCCTGGCGTCATCGATAGCGCAGACTCATCATGAAAAGTACAATGGGACCGGATATCCGCTGGGGCTGAAAGGCGAAGAGATACCACTTGCCGGGCGGATCGTTGCCGTAGCCGATGTCTACGATGCACTCAGCAGCAATCGTCCCTACAAAAAAGCATTTTCGCAAGAAGAATGTTTTGAGATTATCTTAAACGAACGCGGAGAGCACTTTGATCCGCAATGTGTAGATGCGTTCTTTTCGAGTATTTCTGACATTGTAGAAGTGAGTGAAAAGTATTCCGACTGATCGCTTTGGAATTGCATTGGGTCCGCAATCTGCATTTGCGCTCTGGCAATGCAGAACTTCATGTTTGCAATCAGCGTTTAAGAGAACAGCTGACTTCTTAGAACAACGTCTAATAGTTCGTTCTGTTGCTTTCGGTTTTGCTCGGTTTCGAATTCCGCCCATTCATCTTCCTCCAATTTGCGAAGCCCGTTTATTCGTTGAGTGTGAATCATCTTCTCCAGCCGAATGTTGTCGTAGCCGGATTGGCGTTGCAGGATTTCATTTTTTTGCACTGCAATTGCAGAGTTCATCCGACCGACAAATGCAGCCATCCCATGGCCGGGTTGCATTGAGTGTTCAGCACGCTCACTGAATTCAGCCTGGCACGCAGTTACCTCCTGCTTTAACTCTTTAAGCTTCTGTTCCTCAAGATCGAGCATCTGTTTGGCTCGAAGCAGCCGCAAGTTAACCAGTTGCTCTTTCTGCAATTCAATGTTTAACACGGATCTCAATGAGAATTCAAATTTTTTCATGAGAATTGCCAGGCCTCAGCGATTCGGAAAAGGTTTGCTTTGGTGTCGTCAAAAGAAGCGAATTCACCGGGGCGCTGTCGCAAGAATTGAACGATTTGCTCTCTCAGAACAATCGCTGCGTCAATACGTTCTGAACTGCCTTGCTGGTACATGCCAATTCGAATCAGGTCAGCGACTTGGTCATAAGTTTGAAGGATGTTGCGAAGTCTTCCCGCGTACTCGACGTGAGTTTTATCTGCGACCACATCCATCAACCGGCTGATGCTTCGGCCAATATTAATTGCTGGGTAATGATTGGCCTCAGCAAGTTTACGATCTAGTGTGATATGTCCGTCTAGAACTCCACGAGCGGTATCAGCAACAGGCTCATTCGAATCATCGCCCGTGACAAGGATGTTCATCAAACCAGTGATTGAGCCATGTTCGGAACACCCGAGCGGTTCCATTAAGTTGGCGATCAATTGCAATGCGCTGGGTGGATACCCGGAAGCGGTTGGAGGTTCACCCAGCATCAATCCGATTTCACGCTGCGCGATCGCCATCCGCGTTAGGCTGTCAATCATCAATAAAACATCACCACCCTGATCTCGAAACCAGCTGGCGATTGTGATTGCTGTTTGTGCCGCACGTATGCGAACCAGTGCTGGCTCATCGCCAGTTGCGACAACGACGATGCTTCTGGCCATTCCCTCATCACCCAGGCATTCTTCAATGAATGGTTTGACTTCTCGCCCTCGTTCTCCAACAAGTGCGACAACGTTGATGTCGGCCGAGGACTTCTTCGCTATTTCACCTAGCAAGGTGCTCTTACCTACGCCACTACCTGCGAACAGCCCGACGCGTTGGCCCTTGCCCAGCGAGAGCATTCCGTCGATAGCGCGTTGACCCGTAAAAAAAGGTTGGGAAATATTGGGACGGCTCATTGGACTAGGAGAAAAGATCCGAATGGGTTCCCAGTTGGATGGGAAGATGTCGCCTTTACCATCGAATGGATTTCCCATGGCATTGATGGTCCGGCCAAGCATCTTTTCGCCGACAGGGATTTTCATTTTTCGTCCCAACGCAATCACATTGGCATTGGGTTCGATATGCTCAATATTGCGGAGCGGCATCAACATCGTTGAGCCATGGTCAAAACCGATGACTTCAGCCATTAAAGATTCCGCGTTGGCGAGTTCGACTTTACAGAGTTCTCCCACGCTGGCTGTTACTGATGCCCGCATGATTCCGTCAAATTTATCCAACGGCCCGACGGTTTGGAAATCGTCGAATTCCTCGATTCGCGTTTTCAGAGCGTCGACGTTCAATTTCAGCATCTTGTAAACTTTCGATTAATTGGTGCCGAATTTCGGACAGTTTAGATTGGATCGATGAAATCAAGGACTCCGATCCGTTGTCGATTTTGCAGTCTCCACGAGCCAACTTCGGATCGCCTAAAAATAGGATGTTATCCGTTTGCGACTGCGTCTTTCCGGTACTGTCTGTTGCCCCATCGGAGGCTGCAGTACTAATTTCCCGATTCATCTGTTGAGAGTTTTCGATGATGACTAAGTCGTCTGGATTGAGCCAGACTTTACATTGAAACCGCTGGTCTAGGTTTTCGACCAGTTGTTTCACCAATGGTAATGCAATGGATTCTGCATCTTTCAATTCATGGAAAACTAACTTTGAAGCTACGGCGACTGCAACTTCAACGGCAACGGTTTGCAGTTCACCAATCATTGACTGACGGCGTTGCTCAAATTCTTCGACCGATTCACCTAAATGATCTAGGATGTGTTGGACGTTCTGGAAATCAACTTTGGTCGCTAAGTTCTGCCCCCTTTTCTCCGCTTCCGTTATCGTAAATTCACTGACGGTCTCCAGTTGAAATCGAGTGGGCTGCGAGTTAAATCGGATGTGATTCGAATCTTGGAATGCCATCAAATGAGCTCCAATTGATCAGCTTGATCCAAATTTGCAATCACCTCCGCGACAGAGCTTTGGGCCTCTTTCACCATTGCGTCCGTTTGCTTTCCAAGTAACTCAAGTTCTTCGTTCAATGATTCTTTTGCACGTTTTGATAGATTGTCGAGAATGCGACCTTTGATTTCTTCGGAAGCGGGTTGAAGCGCAATGACCAGTTGGCCTTTGTCGACTTCTGCTAGGATCTTTTGTATGCTTTTGTCTTCGTAGTTGACGATATCTTCGAATAGATAGAGAAGTCGTTGGACCTTGATGGCATCTTCTTCGTTTTTTTCACGAAGATGATTCATCATGTTATTCCGCGTTTCACGCGGCAATTCACGGAGAACACCAGCAATGGCTTCAAATGGATCGGGGGCCTCGTCTTTAGGTTTGTCAACGGTAAGTGCGTTGGTAACGACGGTCCGAATGATCCGACTGAGAAGTTCCTCGGGGACATTAATATCCGAAAGGAGTAGCGACAATAGCTCTCCTTGAATCTCCCGCGGTAATAGTTCGATCACCGCAGCCTTTCGCTTTTGGTTGAGGCAATCAAGCACTAGTGCCATTGTCTTAACGCGTTCATTCTTTAAGGCTTCAGCAATTTGTACCGGATGAAGTCGACGAAGGTCGTGTTTTTCATCGTCGCTGGGCGTAAAGACTCGGAAGGATGGAGAATTGTCGACAATTTCGTCATCGTCGTCAATTAAGATGTCTACTTGTCCGGATTTGTTTTTGCCAACAGCAGATTGTATCGATTCATTTGCTAGGCTTGAGCGGTTTTCGCCAATTTCGGACCCTTTCCGATCATTTGTTGTTCCGGGAAACTTAAGGCTCTGACCATTTTCGGTTTCGGCCAGTTTGGACCAGTAAGTATCGACACCTGCTGCCTCAACAGCGAATTTAAAGAATCGCTCGAAATCATCCAGAACCTCGTCGACTACGGTGACTCTAGGTGGTGAGTCCTCGATCTTCTTTAGCTCGGATCGAATCTTTTTTGAAACTTTCGGATCCAGCAGCTTAAGTGCAGGGTCGACTGCGTCTTTGCCAAGCGCGTTGAGGAGGATCGCCACCTTTTTTTCATGAGCAAGCTGATTCATTAGGCCGCAGCCCTTTCATTATTTGCCGCGGAATTGTCACTAAAATCACTTGCCCCACCAATCTCATCGGCAGGCGTTTCGTTGATCCAGCCTGCGACAATGCGAGACAGGAATTCAGGATTTTCCTTGGCGATCCGAGACAGGTCGGAAAGGTGCTTACTTCGCTCTGGTGAAATTTGGGGCTCTGATGTTGTAATCGTTACCGGCTTCATTTTGCGTAGAATCAAAAAGCCAATGACGAAGGCAAATATTGAGCCTAGGCCTAACGAACTGTTGCGGACCACTTCCAGAATGAACTCGTTATTGACTGACGGTGCGTCGACTGGCGCTGCAAATAATTCATCGAAGAATGGATCTTTTACGAGACTCCCAATTTGGACGCTAATCATGTCGCCTCGTGTTTCGTTGATACCGGCCGCTGTTTTGACGCATTCCTCAACGGCGGCCTGATCGACTGTTGATATAGGATTCCCATCCGCATCAACCGGCGGTTGGACAAGTACTGAAACAGCGAGACGTTTTATTAATCCAAGAGCCTTTTTCTCGTATTTATTCGAAAAGCTGTAATGATTTTTTGTATCCTCCGTTGTTTCTTTAAGCTTTTCAAAAACGTTTGGGGATGGATTTGGAAAATTTGTTTGGGTACCAGCTACACCCGTGACGCCAGCTCCAGAGCGGCCATCCGAATTTTCTCGATCGATTTTTTTCTGAGAAATCAGAACTGCCTCGGGATCGACTTTGTGTGACTGTGTTTCGCTTTCCGTGTATTCCGTATCGGCTGTAACGGAAACCGTGAAATTCCCGATCCCGACCAACCGTCGTAAGTGTTCTTCGATTTTTTGACGAGTTGAAGTTTCGACTTCCAATTGAAAACTACGTTGAATATTCGAATGGGCGGTCGTTGAATTTTCGAGCTCGTAAACTCTACCATTGGTATCCGTGATCGAAATGTTTTCGCGTTTCAGGCCTCGTTCGTGTCTTACGCATTCAGCGACCGCATTGATGACTTCCTGGGTCGCATGATAGTTAGGCTTGAAATCTAGCATTACGCTAACCCTTGCCTCGTTGTTGGTGTTTTTCATCATGCTGAGCTTGGCAGGAGTGATGTCGACAATCGCGGATTTAATCCCCTTGATTAACGCAATTTTTTTTGCGACCGCAGCTTGTCGACGATTCAAAGCCTGTTCACGCCTCGCTTCTGGCCCGTCGGTCATTGATACTCCAATTGATGGGCCTGTTTCGGTGCCAACGATTCCGCTAATCGCTGCTCTTGCTAACGCAAGTTTGCTGCGGTCGACGCTGACGACTGAGCCACTAGGGCTGGTCTGGTATGAAATTCCTTTTTTCTCAAGCGCCTTAACGACCTCGTCATAATCTTCGGACAAGATTTCTTCTGGAAGTGCGACGTAGGATGGCTGACTGGACCAGTAGCCAACGCCAACGATGAGCGCAAACGAAATCCCCATCGTCGCGATCATTCCGATCCTCGCCGAATTGGAAGTCTCCTCCCAGAATTTCTTAAATTGCTCGCCGAGCTTTTTGAAAAAGTCCATTTGTTATCGCCCCCAAATTCTGTTCGGCCTAAACTTGCATCCGCATGATCTCTTGATACGCTTCCATCAGTTTGTTCCGTATCTCAAGAATGAAACGAAACGACAGATCAGCTTTAGCCATCGATACAACAACTCCCTGCATGTCATCGGATTTGCCATCGGCAAGGTCCTGCACCGATTGATTGGCCGCTTGCATTTGCTGATTCGCGCTGCCAACTGCCTTTTCAATCAAATTCGAAAACTGCCCGCTCGGTTTGGGTCCTGCCGCAGAATTCAGTGATGTCGCGGAACCAAGTGATGGAACGCTCTGTATTGAACTCATGCCAATTGGCGGTATCGCCGTCATACCCTTGCCTCACAGTCGAAAACGGTCAATTGAAATGGGACCGAATCCGGTTCGTTTAAAACAGATTTCGCTTGAAAGACTGTCTCGTTGACGCGGAATTGATAAATAAAACAGCTGCTTTTCATTTTGCAGAATCTCAAAGTTAAATTGATGTTGATCTCTGCTGGGTCACTGAAATGGCCAAATTTCGGATGCTCCAAACGGTGCGGGTTGTACCAATCCTAACTGTTGGATCGGTTAGGTAAGTTGCGATCTTTAGCCGAACAGCATGATGATCCGCGACGCAACCTTTGCTACACCAATGATCAACGGCACACTTCGATTGATGGAAATTCAGGGCCCAAAAAGGGGGGCGGTTGATTAGATCACCCGAAACTCACGCGCCGGTCGCTATGGCTCTAACCTATTAATACGTGTTAGCGAATGACCCACCCAATAACGATCCGGGATGAAGTCACCGATCGCCTAGAACATTCGCATGTAAGCGCATAAATCTCGTGGAAACCCCGCAAGCAGCAAAATTAATCACGCGAAATTCCCACCGCAAAATCGATATTATCGTTTTCGAACGAACAAACTTTTAGGGTCATTTAATTGGACATCGCAACCATAGTTGGATTGATATTGGGTATCGGATTGGTCATAGGATCGATCTTGCTCGGTGGTAGCCTGATGCCATTTGTAAATGTCCCGTCGTTGATGATCACGGTTGGGGGCTCCGTTTCGGCGGTGTTGATCAACTTTCCACTGAACAAATGCCTGTCGCTGTTTGGTGTTTTGAAAAACGTATTTTTGTATCCCCTGCCCACAGCAACGGAATGCATCAACCAGTTCAAGGACTTTGCGATGGTTGTACGCAAAGATGGAATTCTTGCCTTGGAAGAGCGTCTTGAGGCTGTCGATGATAAGTTTCTGAAACGTGGAACGGAAATGGTGATTGCCGGGACTTCAAAGGAAGAGATACAAGAGACGTTGGAAATTGAGCTTCTTTACATTGAGCAGCGGCATCAAACCGGGAAAAAGATTGTGGACGCGATCGCAGCGGCAGCACCGGCGTTCGGAATGATCGGCACATTGATTGGATTGGTCCAAATGCTTCGAAACCTCGACGACCCCAGCCAGATTGGTATCGGGATGGCAACCGCACTCTTGACGACTCTCTATGGAGCGTTGATTGCAAATATGTTTTGCCTGCCACTTGCGGGGAAATTAGAAACTCGAAATCAGGAGGAAGTCTTGATTCGGGAGCTGATGATTGTCGGTTTGCTTGGTTTGGTCGACGGGCAAACGCCGCGCAATCTGCAAGACAAGCTTATCGCGTTCGTCTCGCCATCCAGTCGTGAAACTGAATAACTGCATTAGAACGCATTCCATTTGTTTCCAAATTAGTAACTTCATCAAAGCACCCCACCATGTTTGACGCCGCCATTGAATTAAACGAAAAAACGAAAGCGATCGCTGCTTTGATCGACGACTTTCTTTTGCACGGCCACGTCGAAGTTCCGGTTTTGCCGACCGTCGTTAGCAAGATCATCACCGCATCGAAGAATTCAGCCACAGATGCCCGACGACTTGCTGCGGTACTTCAATCCGATCAGGCAGTGGCTGCTCACATCATGAAAATTGCCAATTCGCCGATCTATTCCTATGGTGGGCCGTTGGTTTCACTGCAACAAGCGATCGCTAGGCTCGGATTAACCATGATTTCCGGAGCCGCGGTTTCGTTTTCGGTTAATGCAAAAATGTTTGAGGCCCCAGGCTATGAGGCTGAGATTGCCGAGATCGGGCAACATTCGTTGGCAACCGCGTTGTGGTCCAAAGAAATTGCACGCGTCTGCAGAAAAAACGTCGAAGCTGTTTTTCTGTGTGGATTGTTGCACTCCATCGGTCGTCCATCGAGTTTGGAAAAAATTGTTCAGGTGTCGGGTGAATCCGGAGATGGCGTTAGTCGTGAAGAATGCCTTGGATTGGTAGAGCAGTTTCAGCAAAAGTTTGGTTTGCATATCGTCGACGAGTGGAAGATGCCAACATTGGTATGCAATGTCGTCAAGCATTTTTGCGATTTTGAAAAGGCCGGAGATGCAAAGGAAACGACGGCTATCGTGATAACGGCATCAAAATTTGCGACGGCTATGCTTACGCCAGATCTTGTTTCAAAAGACGAATTAATGAATCTTGAAACGCTTGAGACAATCAATTTATATCCTGATCAAATTGAATCGCTGATCGAAAATTTTGAAGAGATTAAAATCAGCATGGAGATGATTTGTTCATGAGCGTAGAAAAATACGATGTGATTGTGATTGGCAGTGGCCCGTCCGGTCAGAAGGCAGCAGTCCATGCTGCAAAAGCCGGTCACCGCACGGCGATTATCGAGCGAGATCCCGTTATCGGTGGCTCCTGTGTTCATCGTGGGACTATCCCTTCTAAAACCCTACGAGAAAATGCACTGCGGGTCAAAGAGATGCGAAGGAATGCAACGTTCGCCAACTTTCAGCTTGCTGAAGAAACCGAATTGGCTGTTCTGCTAAAGCGACTCAAGAAGGTGTTGATGGCACACGACGAGTACATGCAACGGCAAATTAAGCGGGAAAATGTTGAATTCATTCATGGTCGGGCGAAATTTATGGATCCGCATACTCTGGAAGTCGTGAGAATTCGACGTGAACCGCTTACGATTCAAGCGAAAAAAATCGTCATCGCAACCGGATCCTTTCCAAGGAACCCGCCCAGCATGCCGGTGGATCACGAACATGTGTTGGATAGTGATTCAATTCTTTCGTTGCTGTACCTGCCCCAAAGCTTGACGGTGCTTGGTGGCGGCGTGATTGCGAGCGAGTATGCATCGATCTTTCAAGCACTGGGCGTAAAGGTAACGATGATCGACAAGTACCCGTTACCGCTCGGTTTCCTTGACGATGATCTTACAAAAAGCTTTGTGGACGCATTTGAGAATATGGGTGGGACTTGGATCGGAAACGCGTCTGTCGAAGAGGTCTACTGGGACGGCGTCGATCAAGTGGTGTCGGTTTTGAAATCGGGCGAAGAGTTTCGAAGTAACAAATTGTTGAGTGCCGCTGGTCGCGTGGCCAATGTTGACGATTTACAAATCCAAAACGCAGGTCTGTCGCTCAACGACCAACAATTGATTTCGGTTAATGATCGACTTCAGACCGACGTTGAGCACATTTATGCAGCAGGTGACGTGATCGGGCCTCCTTCACTGGCGTCTTCGTCGATGGAGCAAGGCCGGCGCGCGATTTCCAACGCGATTGGTAGTCCAGTAGAGGATATGAGCGAGTTGATCCCCAGTGGCATTTATTCGATTCCGGAATTGTCCTGCGTTGGATTAAGCGAAAGGGACGCAAAGGAAAAATTTGGCGAGGTCATGATCGGGCGTGCAAGTTTCGATGAAATCGCGCGTGGACAGATTTCAGGGGCACTCGATGGCATGCTCAAGTTAGTAGCCGATGTTGACGGGAAGAAACTGCTGGGCGTGATGATCGTGGGTGAAGGCGCGACCGAATTGGTGCACATTGGACAAATGGCCTTGATACACGGCGCCGAAATCGATGTGTTCGTCGAAAATGTCTTTAACTTTCCCACGTTCGCAGAGGCGTTCCGTGAAGCTGCTCTCGACATCATCTGGCAGCGATCGAGCAAGATGGATGATCAGGCGAGTGGATCCAAGTATTCCTCAGATTGCGCGGGAAAATTGGTAACCAGTGAATAATTCCAACAATCATTGAAACTGAATTTCGGTTGAAATTTCTCTATCAAATTAATAGGCTATCGAAGCAAATTACAGTTTAACAACTCGATAACGACCATAAGGCGAATTGCCGTCGGTTTCCGACGACTGCGACTCGCTGCCCATCCTAGGATACGAAAGCAACTTTATGAATCTGCCACTTCAATCATCGGTGTTTTCCATTGATCCCGATAAGTTGCCGAGCCTACCGTCAGTTGCAATCGAGATCGTTCGCTTATCGAAAAGCGACGAAGTCAGTTTGGATGAATTCGCAAACGCAGTCGCTATTGACCCGTCCATTACTACCAAGATGCTGCGTCTCGCAAATTCTGCAAGGTATCAACGGAACCAAGAAGTGACAGACTTGACACGAGCTTGTTTTGTGTTGGGGATGCGGACGTTCAAGATCATGGCGCTGGGGTTTTCGGTTGCCAAAATTACGGACAAGGACAAATCAGAATTTGACCTGACGGCTTATTGGACGCACAGCATTGCGTGTGCTGTCGCTGCTCGAGAATTTGCGAGGCTCGTAAATTCTCAATACGCGAACGAGGCCTTTATTTGCGGGTTGCTCAGCCGGATTGGTCAACTGGCAATGATGAGAGTCATCCCGGAACGTTACGAAGAATTGATGGAATTCAGCGCTGCACGTCTGCCAACCGCGGATGACGAATTTCATCTGCTGAAAATGACACATCACGATTTGGCTAAAACGCTGTTGACGAAGTGGGGACTGCCCAAACTGTTGGTCGATGCTGTCAGCGGCTGGAGAGAACCTGAGTTCGCAGGTGAAGCGGAAGAGGTTTGCAAAATCCTACGAGTGGCCGATCATGTCGCACGAATAACGACAGATTCCGAGAAGGGTGAAGTTCTTCAACAATTGCACGAATTTGCGGGACTTGATTTTGGATTAACACCGGACGAAGTCGACCTTTATGTGGTTGACCTTAACGATGAAGTCATTGCCTTGGCCCGAGTGCTCGATGTTAAACTCGAGGATCAGACCGAATACCAAGATTTGATTAATTCTGCTCGTGAACAAATGGTTGAGATCTCGTTGCAAGCTGCATTGGATCTGGAATCAACAAGTGTCGATCTGGAGAAAGAACGTCAGCGGTCGATAAAGCTGGCTGACGAATCCAAAGAAAATCTCGTCAAATCGCAGATCGATGCATTAACAGGTGTTGCAAATCGAGGTGTTTTTGACGAAAAGCTTCGCCATTCGATTCAATTAAGAATTCAAGGCAATGTCAACAGTTGTTTTGGCGTTGTTATGATCGATGTTGACCATTTCAAATTGTTTAACGACTCGTACGGTCACTTGGTAGGTGACAAAGTTCTTGTCGAGGTCGCAAAAGCGGTAAAGAAGTCATTGCGTCCGACTGATTTTTTCGCGCGATACGGCGGAGAAGAGTTTGTGATTGTTGTTGGAGAATGCGGGAAGCACGAAATTGAACTCGTCGCGGAACGAACTCGAAAAATAATTGAAAGTGTTGAGATTGAAAATGAAGGCGATTTACTAAAGGTGACTGCAAGTGCTGGTGGGGCATATGGAAATCGATTCAATAACGTGAGTGACGGAGTTGAGATGGTTCGACTTGCAGATAAGTGCCTTTATCAATCAAAAGAAAGTGGTCGCAACCAATGCACGTTCGCGGAGTTTACTCCCAGAGCATGCCAAAGCTCCAGCTCTTGAAAAGAATTGGTTTCATGATTTCGTGCTAAATGCCAAATTTTCGTGTTGGAACGGCGGCGCGGGGGTTTCTGGAATTGATTCTGATTTTGTCTTCAAAGCGACCGGTGATTGTTCTTCAGAAAAACGGCGTTGCGGTATAACATCCACTTCGCAGTTGGATACGAAGAGTCGTTTGGAGAAGAATATGAAGTCTTGGATCTCAATTTTGTTTGGCCTATTTGTGATTTGGACTGGATTGCTTCGGGGAATTGAGGCCCAAGCCTACAAGCCAAATTCACTATGGTTTTGTCTTCTGATAGGCATGCTTTGCATTTTTGCCGGTTTTTTGTTTCGAATGGAGAAAAGTCGGATTGCCCTGTCGGTCGGAACCTTTGCGGCGTTGGTCGTATTGTCGTTCTATTTTTATTGTTTTGTCTCACAGCCCGAAAAAGACGCGTCATATCGAGTTGGGTTGATCATCGTTGCATCCATTGGGTACTTATCCGCCATCTATTTTCCACCAGGACCGCTACAGCGATTTTCCGCAAAGCACGAGTGACTATGCGAGCGGTTTCGGCTCATTTCGACGTTGAATTCGGAAATTTAATCGTTGGGGTTTGACGGTTCTCAAGCGTGGATAAGCAGTTGGATCGGGAGCTGGCAAAGGATTGGTGACCGAAACGTAATATCCCCTTCGAGTTCGTTTTTCATTCGCCTAAAATGGGGTATTAGTTCCTGTGGTGAAAATTCATGAAAAACGTAGTCAATATCTCGGGTTACAAGTTTGTTCCATTGCGTGATTTGGACGCATTGCAAAACCACTTGCGCGTTGTGTGCAGTAATCAGTCTTTGAAAGGTACGATCCTTCTTAGTGAGGAAGGCATCAACTGTTTCGTTGCGGGGAATCGAAGCGGAATTGATAACTTCTTGACGGAGTTGAGGTCAATTGCAGCGTTTTCTGATTTTGATGGGAAAGAAAGCTTCAGTGACTATCAGCCGTTCAGCCGAATGCTGGTAAAGATTAAGAAGGAGATCATCACATTTGATATGCCGGAGGTTCAACCGGCCGCGAGAACCGCCAGTAAGATTCCGGCGAGCGAATTGAAAACCTGGTTGGATGAGGATCGGGATTTCATTCTGTTGGATACGCGGAACGATTATGAAATTGAATTAGGTACATTCGCCAACGCGACCACTGTCGGGATTGATAACTTTCGTGAGTTCCCCGATGCCATTAAGGAGCTTCCCGAAGAGTACAAGTCAAAGCCTATCGTCATGTTTTGCACCGGGGGAATTCGATGCGAGAAAGCGGCTCCTTTTATGGAGGACGCTGGATTCGATAACGTCTTTCAATTGGATGGTGGGGTTTTGCGGTACTTTGAGAAATGCGGCGGCGATCATTGGGATGGTGAATGTTTTGTGTTTGACAAACGCGTCGCTTTAGACCCCGATTTGTCCGAAACGGCAACCACATTGTGTTACGTTTGCCAAGCCGTTTTATCGGGTGAAGACCAGCGACAACCAACATACAAGTTTGGAGTGTCGTGCACTCATTGCTTCACAGACAAAAAGGAAGATTCGATCAGAGTCGTCGATCTAGAGACGCGAAACGCGAATATTCTTGCGGCCTCTACGCCATTACCCGGGAGTATCCCCTATGAGAATTTTCGGCCGATGACCGTTTCGAAAGAAATGGACGGTTTGTCGCTACTCGATTTTTTGGATGCCCTGCATACTCACATTGACCGTGACGGTTGGATTGGTCATGTCGAAGCCGGGCACATATTAAGCTGGGGCAAGCCCGTAGGTTTAGATCGGAAAGTTCAACATGGGCAAAAATACTATCATCTTCTTCCTGACACGACTGAACCGGACGTAAACCCCGAAATCAAAGTCATCTACGAAGACGAGGACCTTGTTGCGATCGATAAGCCTGCTCCGCTTCCGATGCATCCGTGCGGTCGATTCAACAAGAATTCTGCCCAGCATATCCTTCAAGAGGTTTACCAGCCGGATCGGTTAAGGCTCGTCCACCGGTTGGATGCCAATACGACGGGTGTTGTTGTTTATGCTCGAACAAAGGCATTGGCGACTGCATTGATTGAACAGTTTGGTCAGGGCCGGATCGAAAAAACTTATTTGGCAGGTGTCTATGGAAAATCTGAGGAACGGCAGTTTGAGTCAAAAAAGAAAATAGCATCACGGCCCGGCGATAAAGGGATTCGTTTTCTGGATCCAGATGGTCAACATGCGATCACTTGCTTTCAGTGGCTAGACGACATGCCTGGCGGTTGTTCCTTGTTGAAAGCCATGCCGAAGACAGGGCGGACAAATCAAATTCGCCTGCATTTATGGGATGCCGGATTTCCGATTGTTGGCGATCCCACGTATTTGAGGGATGGGCAGCTGGGCGTTAACCAAACACTTGGAATGAATGACACGCCCATGCAATTGCATGCTCTCCGCATCGCTTTTGTGCATCCACTATCAAAAAAAGAGGTGGCTTTTGAAGCGGAGGCTCCCCAGTGGGCGAAATCCGAGTCGCTGCTAACGCTATAAATTTTGTTGATTTCCCAAAATGCGTTAGAATGTTCCATGGTCTGCGGGAAGTTGTGATCATTCATTTTCGTAGTGGAAAATAACGATTGACGTGAGACTGGAAACCCAAAATGGAAAACGATGGCCACAGAACCAATCGACGAGCTTTTGAAGCCTAGCGAAATCTACATGTTAGCAAGTCGCGACGAGCAAGTGAGCGAGTCCGCGAAATTGTTGGAGTTTGCCCTTCGTGAATATTCAGGCGATTATGCCTCCAGTCTGACGCAATTGTACAATTCCAATCGCAAGGTGTTTGAAAAGGAGTTGCGAGATCGGGTTCGTCCGGCATTTGAAGTCCGCAACAAATTGAAGAATGTGGCGAAATATGGACAGCCGGATTTTGAGAAAATGACGCTGGCCACTGATTCGTTTATCGCGGCGGCAACTTTTCTTTTTCAAACCTACCCGAAGATTTACCCGGAGAAATTTGTCGATTGCAATGCTGCATCGGTCCAAGATTCTAATTTCTTTGAGATGGGATTTGAGGAGCCAAGTGGCCCAACCGCCTTTTCTGACACGAGAGAAAAGAAACGCGAGCGATTGACTGAGCCATCGGAGTTGTCTGACGCCTTTGCGGAAGAGCACAGCGGTGAGGAACAGTTACTCGACTCGGCATCGGAGTCGGGCGGGTTTATCCCGCCAACCTATTCGTTGCCCGATCCAAAGACGTTTTTCGAGCCCAAGCTTTCATTAAAGCAACTGGAAAAAATGTCGCACCGCTTGGGGCGTTCATTAAAAGCGGGAGTTCCGATTGTTCGGACGTGGCAGATCGAGTCAGAAAATGTTTCGGGAAAAATCCGAGAGTCGTTTGATGCGGTCCGAAATGATATTTCGTCTGGAGAACGATTGTCAGTAGCGGTTGCGAAGCACCGTTGTTTTCCAGCCGTGTTTTGTGAAATGCTTCAGGTTGGTGATGAAACGGGGCGGTTGGATGAAGTTCTGCTCCGATTGGCCGATCACTATAGAAACTTGATTCAAATGCGCAGGACGTTTTGGCAAGGAGTGACTTGGCCTTTGCTCCAATTGGGTGGGGCGGTGGGCGTGATTTCACTTTTCTTTGTCGCGTTGGCAATCTTGGAAACTGTGATTGCAAATTTCAAGGCTCCTGACATCTTTTTTCTAGGATTTGAGCCGATTGGAAATTTGGTTCTGTTTTGGTTTTTGCTGGGCGTCTTCGGTGCTGGATTTTTTCTCTTGGTAAAAGGAATTGCCAGCGGTTGGTTCGGCGACGTTCCGGTGAGAATCGCGCTTAAAATTCCATTGATCGGAAATACGATCAAAACCATGTGTTTGTCACGCTTTGCCTGGTCATTTGGAATGGCCATTGATACGGGGATGGATGCTGGCAGAGCCGTCCGGCTGGGGGTGCGCAGCACGAAATTAAATTATTACACCATTCATGAAGACGCAATTGCGGCCGACGTCGGCTCCGGTCGTGAGTTCGCGGTTGCTATCGAAAACACAGGTGCGTTTCCAGATGATTTGCTGGAATCGGTAAAGGTTGGAGAATTGACCGGTGAGTTGACCGAAAGTCTCGAGCGACTCTCGGACGACTACCGAGAACAAGCAGAATTGTCGTTGAAAAAAATCAGTCAAATCTGTGGATTCGCAGTCTCAGTGTTTGGATTTTGCGTTGTCGGATTCTTGATCTTTTTAATGTACGCAAATTACATTGGCATGTTGAACGATGCAATCGACAATCCAATGGGCTCGCTCGAGGAAATACGAAACGGTGAATTGCCCGAAACGACGAATCTAATCACCGCTCAACGAGACAAGATCGTTAAGGATTTTGTCGAAAAGAATCAAGATTTCAAAAATGTTGAATTGTACTCCAACACCTTGACTGACGCGTTCAGTCAAGGAAACCCCAATGACATGCTAGATGCGCTGGACCCACTGCTTAACGCTTACGGTCATGAAGATGAAAAGTCTCGATTCAAACGCGAACGTGCCGCTTCGATAGAGAATTCGCGAGAAGGCAGAATTCGCGGCAAAAAGACCTCTGGCAATTGAGTCGCGGCGGCTCTTCGTTCTTGCAATGAATGATATGTCATTGTTTTTTTACTCGACTTTCTTGTCCAGCGTCCACTGGGTCGACAGGCGAGATTTGCGTGACGGGAACGCAAATAGCTTGCTACTGATTATGATAAAACGCTCTTTGGCCTTGGGTTTTCGGGCTCTACGACCGACTTCAAATTGGATGTCCTAATTGGGGTACCTTGCTTCATTTGACTTTCGGTTTTCGTTCCTTTCGGAATCAGCGAGGGCATCAACGTTTATTCGGTACCGCTATCGACTTTCTCTCTCCCTAGAATTCCTTCCGCTTGTGTGTCGCTCTGTAAACCGGGGCATCGCAGTTCGTGAAGTTAAACGTCATCGAATAGAGTCTCGGCCGTTCAAATTCTAGGGCTTCGCCAATCACACCTGTGTATTTTCCGTAAGGCTTTCGCATTCGAACCGGTGTGCTCCCGTAGCGAGTCCGGTCGTTTCCAGAACAATTCAAAGCTCGGCAAATGCGGAGGGGAGCTTCAAACAGTTGGCGGCGGGCAGTTGTCTTAATTTCTTCTTCGCTCCACACAACATCCTCGGGAAAGGCTCATGAATTCTGAAATGGTGAATTCATTGAATGAAGAAATTTGTAGGCTTAAAACGTTGAGCCGATGTAAAACTCCACAGCAATTATTGGTTTTTTATTGGTTGGGTTCTGGCGGATCAAAGATGATTCCGTCGGAGCTTGGCTGTTCGATTGTTCCGTCCTCGACAGTTCCATCAATATTCGCATCTTCATCCGCTGTTTCGGCGTCAGGTTTCGCTTTGGCCTTCGAATTGTCGATCGCCTTGACTCGTTCGACTAATTCTTCATAACGCTCGAACGTTGCTTCAACCGCTCTGCGGAACTGCCCCGCTTCTAACGTTTGCATCTTGGCCATAGGTTCAACCCACGATTGTAAAATCGTAAACTGTGCCGAAATCACGTCAAGGAACGCGGTCGGTATTCGGTTGACGACGTTAATCTTATAGGGCTTTTTTCCCAGCTTTATGGCTTTTGATTCCGCGATTGATGCTTCGGAAGCCCGTTTCATGACATCGGAATTCGATGCGATTTGATTTAGGCTTTCCA
>CAJQQR010000226.1 GCA_905480545.1 uncultured Pirellulaceae bacterium | reverse complement strand
TGGAACCATTCACGATAAAAACGAAACCGTTAATTCAGGACTACTCGACCTTTCGACCAATCAAAAACAGTGCGCCTACCATTGCAGCGATTCCAATTGGCAACAAAAGCCAAACAGGCACGCCATATCCAATAGGCAATGTACCAAACACGATTGAAACCAAACCAACCAAAACCGCATAGGGCAATTGAGTCCGAACATGAGCAATATGATCACAGCCACTTGCCTGAGATGAAAGAACGGTTGTATCTGAAATCGGCGAACAATGGTCCCCGAAAATTGCACCGGCCAAAACGCTGCCAATACAGCAAAGCAGTATCGGATTTGCTTCGGTGACGACCGTATCACCGGTCGACAATTGCGAATAGGCCAGCGGAATCACCAGCGGCATCACAATTCCCATCGTGCCCCAGCTGGTTCCTGTAGAAAATGCAACAATCGAGGCCAAGACAAAAACCATCGTCGGTAACATTGGCACAAAGTTGGTTGCAATGAATCCTTCACCCTCTTTCAGCGATGCCAGTCGCTCAGAAAGAAAATCACCAGAATAAAGCTTTCCACTGCGGTATAAAAACTCAAAATTGATCCATGGATAGAAATCATTCGCTTCTTCAAACGAAAGCAAATCCGCTGAATTTTCACCCGTTTCCGCTTTTGACCCTTCGGTATCAGCAACACTTTTTTGCCAACGTCGATATGAAACCGAACCACCTCGAGAAAACTGTGTCGCGAATTCCAACCGATCTGCATGGACGGTTTGCCCTGCTTCATCCAACTGCATACCGACGAAAAATTTGGTAAATGATTCCTCACTTCGAGCGGCATTGAAAATCTCAGCTGTCGCTTCTTCAAATTTCCCCCGTTCCTTTTTCTCGAATACCGCCAAGCTGTTGCGCAAGGATTCGATGCTGGATTCACCGCCGGCTCGTTCGGATTCTAAATGAGCGTCACAGGCCGCCAAATATCTTTCATGCCGATCTGCAACAATCATCTTCATCGAGTCGACCAAGATCGCGGCTTCCTGATCACCAAGTTCCAACTCCGTCGCCACGTATTTTACAATCGCTTTCGGTTCAGCATTCGATGCCAACAATGCTTGAACGACTGGTTGGTGACTACCGCCAATGCTATCGTTCTTAGTCATGCTTGACATGCTTTGCGCCAGCCACAAAACAATCAGTGCAGGCATCATTAATCGTGCACCATTGGCACCCGCCTGATGAAGTTCTTTGAATGAAAGCAGTCGCTGGGCAATGATTAAAATGTAAGCACTTCCCGCACCCCAAAGCGCCCCCCACAGCAAAGATGAATAGGAGTCGGCATTTCCAAAAATATCGCGCAAGGTCGTTGTGTCATCCGATTTTCCACTGGTGTAGAGAAAATAGATGACGGCGACGACGGTTACGATGACAGGAATCACAGCATTGAACCATCGGGCCGGCGTTTCAGGGCTTGGCGCCGTCGGGTCGTTTGCAAGATTACTCTCTTGAGAATCCGAATCCGTTTCGGCCGGCAGCATTCCTTGAACTGCTTTTCTTTCCGCAGTTAACATCGGGCCGAAATCGCGTCCTAAAATCGCAACGATAGGAACAAACAACAACGCAAACAACACGTAAAAGCGGTACGGAATGCTGCTAAGGAAAAGACTAAACGCCTTCCAATCGGATGTTTCAGGGAGTTGACTGAGTCCGTCATTGACATAGTCAATCTCGCCCGCAACCCATGTCGAAATCAGGGCCAAACCCGCAACCGGTGCCGCGGTCGAATCGACAAGATAAGCCAGTTTTTCACGAGCTATTTTCAGTTTATCGGTCAACGGTTTTAGCGTGTTGCCCAGCAACATCGTGTTTGCATAATCATCAAAAAAGACAAACAGCCCGAGGAACCATGTTGTCAATTGACCCCGCTTCCGATTGCTTGCCAGGGGTGAAATCACATTGACCAAACCACGCATTCCCGCCGCCCGGTTAATCATGCCGACCATGACTCCCATGATCATCGTAAAAAAGAATACGTGAAGAGTATCCGGATCCGTTAATTGTTTCCACAAATGGTCTTTGCACATGTGCTGAACCGCGGGAATAAGCTCCCAATTCTTGAGCACCAAGGCACCCATTAGAATTCCGATCAAAAGCGAAAAGACGATTCGCTTCGTTGCGATTGCAAGCACAATGGCGGTGATAGGTGGTAGAAGGCTGAGCCAACCGAACGGATGATCCATCAAATATTCTCAAAGAGTTTTGTTTTCAACCAAGTCGGCGAATCCCGCCATTCGTTTGCGCGACTTTCACATGGAGCTATTAGCTTAATCGAATTGACGCCATTTCTCGATACGATATCGGGAAACCTGCCGCCAATTGAATTGCAATTTAGTAGGCGGATTCGCCAGATTTTGGCGTGCCTTGCAACATTGCTTGTTACCAATGGGTTTCAATTCCAACCTATAAAAAAATCAAGTGAAACACTGCGTTTCACTTGATTTGAAAAATCTTATCCCACAATGTGATCAGCGTACTAGCCCACCATCGATTGAAGAAATCCCTCAAGATGCTGGCTTCGGATTGGATTCTGAAGTTTCAGAAATGCTTTGGCTTCAATTTGACGCACACGTTCACGGGTCACTTTGAAAATCCGGCCAACCTCCTCCAGTGTATAGGTGTAACCGTCACCCAAACCATAACGCAAGCGAATGATCTCTCGTTCACGATAGGTCAACGTCTTCAAAAGACTTTCGATCTTCTCGCGAAGAAACATATTGTTCGCTAAACGTGATGGGTTTTCGTCCGTGTGACCATCTTCGATGAAGTCACCGAAGCTGACGTCGTCGCCTTCGCCAATCGGCCTATCCAGACTTACCGGACCGCGGCCGATATCCAATACACGCTTGATGTCTTCAATATCGAAACCACTTCGCTCTGCCAATTCCAAAACGGTTGGCTCACGCTTCATCTCTTGAAGCATCTTGTTTTGGATCTGACGAAGCTTCGAAAGCACGTCAATCATGTGTACAGGGATTCGAATGGTTCGAGCTTGATCCGCGATCGCTCGCGTGATCGCCTGTCTAATCCACCACGTCGCATAGGTCGAAAATTTGAACCCACGCCGATATTCGTACTTATCAACCGCCCGCATCAGACCGGTGTTACCTTCCTGAATCAAATCCAGAAAACTCAAACCACGGTTTCGGTATTTCTTTGCGATCGAAACGACCAAACGCAGGTTTCCACTAGAAAGCTGACGCTTGACCGACTCAAACTCAACGTGAAGTTTTTTTGCTTCTTCAACGCGTTTTGCCAAGCTACTCGGGCTCTCTTGAGTCGAAAGAATCAACTCACGATACTCCTTAACCACCATCTTCAATTCGGTCGAAAATCTCGGATCAGCTTTTAGTGCCTGAATTCGCTGACGAAGTTTCTGCATTCGATCATTTAGATCGATCAGTTGCTGCAGCAACGGTGCGACCCGGCGGGTCCGAAGGCTCAACTCCTCAACCAAGACCAAGAGTTTGTTCCGATTACGCAGAAAATCGACGCGAGCTTTCCGTTTAACCGAGTCAGGAACACTTTTATGAACCAACCTGCCAAAGTTAATTCGATTTTTCTTACTGAGGATATCAATGGTTTCCAAGTTGTGCGGCATTCGCGCCGAAACCTGCTCTTTGGTCAGTCGCTCGGTCAATGAGACTTTGATAGTGCGATCGAATGGAAGCTCGCCGTCATATACTTTTTGCAAAGTCTTAACCGTCGTTCGCAATGCATAGTCGCATCCGAGTAATGTCTTGCGGAAACGTTTGCGACTGATTTCAATCTTCTTGGCTAGACTGATTTCTTCGTCACGGGATAACAAAGGAATCTCAGCCATTTGCGACAAATACATCCGAATGGGGTCATCACTCGGCTTGACCGTATATTCTGGTTGCGGCTCCCCATCTTTCGCCGAAATTTTCTTCGATTCCGACGTGTCCGCATCCTCTGGTGCCTCATCGACCAGTTCAATTCCAGCTTGATCGATGGCAACCAAAAGTTCGTCAAGCTTTTGAGCGTTGGTTGCTTCATCGGGAAGGTAAAGATTAACCTCCGCGTAAGTTAACCAACCTTGTTCACGCCCTTTATCAATAAGACTATCGAGTTCTTTTTCAACAAATTGCATCGTATCTTCCTCCTGCCGTCCGTGGCTTGTGGACACTACTGGGTCTTCAATAACTTTCGATACAAAACGAATTCCGTCGTTGCAGGCGACGGAAACGCACGAGTCTTCTGCATCGAGCAGCTATGATTTTCCATTAGTTAAATTTCGACCATTTTGTACATGACTCAGCCATGCGCGGGAACAGTCGATCAGGAACGCTACCCATCCTTAGGCGCTGGATTTTCCTGGTTGATTTGATGCTGCTGCAATTTCATTTGAAAATGCGACGACAACAAATCAGCTTCTTCATCATCTGACAATTTGGCCTGGTTCAACCTGGCTTGAAATTGTCGAGATTTAATTTCAGTTTCTTGTTTTGCAAAGCTTTCGAATACGTCTTTCAAACGTTGATCCAAATCGCGTTGCGATTCTCCAAGCTTTTTTTGGGCCCGATCGTCAATTTCGACGAACAAGTTTTTCAAGCCGGGATCTTCAATATGAGTTAGTACGATTTCAAAATCAAGTGAAGTTTTTCGGCGGTCTAGATCGATGTACGTTTCGAAGATTTCACGAAGCGGTCCATCGCTCAATAACGCTGGCGAGATTTGTTCAACAGCTTTCTGAAAGAGGCGAGAATCGGAAACCAGAATCTCCAATAGCTCGACCTCTCGAACCTCACACCGTGCAATTGAAACCGTCGCACGATTTTGTCCCGATTGATTCGAAGAGCCGGAACTGTTCGCAGAACCAAATTTCGGTTTCGATCGTTGACGAAGTTGCTGCAAACGACTGCGGATGTTTTCATCATCGATTTGAAACTGACGAGCCAATCTTCCAATAATCTGCTGTTCGCGCAAACGAATGGAACCGGCTGAAAAGGACGCAGGCGCCAGTGCCAGCGTCCTCAGAATGTTATCCAACGCACTATTGGCCGCATGCGTATCACCGATCAGGTCAATGCCCAATGTTTCGTTGTGGATCTTGTATTCAAGCGCATCGACCGCCGCCCCTAGTAGCTTCGTCAATTCCTCGACGCCGTGTTTTTGTATAAAATCGAACGGATCCAGCTGGTCTGGCAATGTCAAAATCCTCAGGTCGGCATCACTAGCAACAAACAGCCCAACGACTTCGTTTGTTCGACGCCTACCTGCTTCGTCGCCGTCAAGCAGCAACGTGATCCGATCAGCGAATCGTTTGAGGACCTTGATGTGGCGTTCGTTGACCGCTGTACCAAGTGCCGCGACAACGTTGCGCAGGCCAGCTTGCCAAGCCATCACAACATCGGTGTACCCTTCGACAATGACAACATCGCGTGATTTGGAGACGTGGTCTCGAACTACGTTCAGCGCGTAAAGGTTGTCGCTCTTGGAGAACAATCTTGTCTCGGGCGAGTTCCAGTATTTTGCAAGCCGCTGACCTTTTGCTGCCGCTTCTTCCTCGATCTCAGGAAGGACTCGACCGCCAAACGCGATTGCACGTTGCTGTGTGTCGAAGATCGGAAAAATGATCCGTCCACGCAGTTTGTCGTAGTAGTTACCGCCACGCTCACTTTTTCCAACTAAACCGCATGCTTCAAAGACACGTGGGGAATATTGAGTTTTGCCACGCTCATTCAACCACGACCATTGATTTGGAGCATATCCGATTCTGAATGTAGAAATGCTGTCGTCGGAAATTCCGCGAGCGGACAGATACTGTCGCGCCGAGTTGGCTTCTGATGAATCAGTCAGGCATTTGTGATATTGTTCCGCCGCCCATCCGTTTGCTGCAAACAAGGTTTTTTTGTCATTCGGGTCGCCTGCCTTGGTCGGCTTTCCGGTTTGGCGTAATTCAATGCCAGCTCGTTCGGCCAGGATCTCAAGCGCACCGCGGAAATCAACATTTTCATGTTGCATGACAAAGCTGAAAATATCGCCACCAACATTGCACACCCAACACTTCCAGCTTTGGCGACTTTGGTTCACCTGCAGACTTGGATGGCTGTCATCATGCCAAGGACAAAGCGCAACATACATCGGACCTCGACGGCTAAGATTTAAATAGCCACCTATGAGATCGACGATGTCAGTCGATTGTCGGACTTGATCTTTCGCATCAAAAGCGAGAGACATGGTGAACTCCGTGAACAAATCAAGCGGGATGCATATCGTTCAACGGAAGCGACTCGAAACCGGCATCATGCCAGTGTTTGGAAAGTTGATTCGATCGTTTTGTCTCGGGCGGGTTGAGACAGCTGTGGGTCTATCCAGATCGTTCAACAAGCGTTTTGAGTTGCCTTCCTTAGCAAACTGGTCGGATCGTAAACCGTTGAAAAAAACTCGTCAATACGAATTAAAAAATTCGTTAAAGTTCTAGACGATTTTAACCGAAAGCTAGCGGTTTGGTCATCGATGTTAACGGATGCTGTCAGCCTTCGATAGCATGCCAAGCATCAGACGCGATCCTTACCAGCTAGATCTGCGGCTCGTTTAAAAAACACCAAATTTCGTATTCTGTAGAACCGAAAACTAAAACGGCCAAATTCTGCCCAATGACTTTTGCTGAACCCCGGTCAACTCTTTGATCCCTTTTTTCGCAAGCTTAATCAATGATGCGAGTTCCTCTTCGGAGAAGACATCTTCTTCACCCGTCCCTTGCAATTCGACAAATTTCCCTCTGCCGGTCATGACAACGTTCATGTCGACACTTGCAGCGTAGTCTCCTTCATAATCCAGATCGAGCGTCGGTTTACCATCAACGATTCCAACACTGATCGCAGCTAAACTATCGCGAAGCGGATAATTCTTTGGATCGGGTAGGTCTTTTTTGATCGACTGAATTGCATCGATCATTGCAATAAATGCTCCGGTAATCGATGCCGTTCGAGTTCCTCCGTCGGCTTGCAAGACATCGCAGTCAACATTGATTTGACGTGGTCCGAGAGCCTCAAGATCAGCGACCGCGCGAAGACTGCGCCCGATGAGGCGTTGGATTTCGGTCGTTCTTCCGTCGACTTTTCCACTTCGATCACGACGTTTTCGCGGGCTCGTACTGCTGGGGATCATGTTGTATTCGGCCGTGATCCAACCCTTCTGTTCTTCACGCATCCACGGCGGAAGGTTGTTATCGACTTCTGCCGTGCATAGAACGATCGTTTCGCCACATTGATATAAAACACTTCCAGCCGACTTGTTGGTAAATTTCCGTTTGATTTTAACGGGGCGAATTTCGTTTGCTTTTCTCATGTTATTTTTACGTCCAATGGTTTCGCTTGCGGTGTTCGTCGTATGTGATTGCTGCATTGTTTCAAGCTATTTTGTTCAACAATAAATCGCCGCCTGCAATAATCAAAGGGGACGTTGCATGCATCGAAGATCATCAATTGGAACATGGCCTGCAATCACAATTACAAAAAAGTCGCTGAGTAACACATTTCTTTTTTTCCTTTTTTGATTTCAGGAAAGCACCCACCAGGCAGTGCGAACCTCTGTAGACTGCCGCGAACCGCGTTTTCGATGGCCGATCAGGACTTATCATGCAAAGCAAAATCAGCGGGCAAGTTCCTGCTTGATCTTTTACGATGCCGCGACATCATTTCCGTGTGATTTCGCTTGGCATAGAGACACCACAATCGTTCCGTTACAACTCGCTGCCACCCAGTTGCTCAAAAAGGACTTTAACGTAGCGACTCAGTTTTGAAACAAGCTCATCGTCCGTCGCGATCACAGGTTTTTCCGAGTCAATTTCGCCAGCCTGTGCAGACATAACGATTGCGGCCAAAACGTGCTGGACGTCTACCGGCAAGTCCGTTTTCTCTTCCAACTTCAGTCCCAAATCGAACAGCACGTCAGCCAACTCGGGTGCGACCGTCGCTTCGTTTTTCTTTGAAATCGTAATGCCGGGAACGATTTGCCGACCTTGCGATTGAACTTTTTTCGAACTTCCACTTTTTGATTTTGGCTTTCCCAATTCGATCTCAAACTTTCTGCCAGTTGTAGCTTTTTTGTTTCACGAAACCGGAAATGACAATGTCTCCATTTGCCGAAATTTTGGCCAGCGAAAAAGCATTGTTTTCGTCGCCTGAACCTTCGACCATTGCAACCATCGTGCAATAATGAATTCCGTCGATTTCTTTATGATCATTCGCGTGACTATGGCCCTGAAAGACGGCGAGCACATTTTTCGATTTCGAAAGAATCTTGCGCACTGCGATCGCGTTTTTTACGCCGTGGCTATTGGCTACATCGAGACGCTGATGAGCGAAGACAACCACTTTCTTTTTGGTTTCAGTTAGGTCTTTTTCAAGCCACTCCAATTCCGCTTGTGGGATGTTGGGATCCGTCCATTTGAAATTCTTTCGACCGTAGGGCGTTCCATCGGAGCGAAAGCAAGAATCCAAAACAACGAAGTGAATTCCTCCTTCGTCGAATGAATAATACGATTCTTTCCTTTCAATGCCGTCAAGGAATTCCTGCTTGGTCAGCGTGTGGACGCAATGATTTCCAAGAACGTAGTGGCGATTGTCTGAGATCGCCGCAAAGTCCTTGTTGATCCGCTTGAGGTAACCCAGTTCCGTCGGTACCGAGTCCGCCGCGTCGATCAAATCGCCAAGCTCAACGATAAAGTTCGGTTTTGTGTTTTTGAATTGCTCTGAGGCAGTTTCCAGCTTTTTGATTGACTCTCGATAATGTCGGCTACCCGCTGGAGCCTTGTCGGAATAGTGCAAGTCCGTCACGATCCCAAAACTCAATGTTTCAAGTCGGTCGGAAAACGTGTTTCCCGACGCATTTAACGCTGACGAAGCGGAAAGCATCAATGTTCCGTTGACAATAAACGCCCGTCTACTGAGTTGTTTCATTGGTTTTCTATCTAAAAATTGAAATGTTTCAACACGAAACCTGATCCCCGGCGATTCTTCATGAACCTTGCCTTGTGCTGTTTGTCGGATAGTCGATATCCTATCACAGCGCAGTTGGGCACAAAGCCGCCCAAATCCCGCATTTTCCGGCAAATCAGTTTTGACACGGTCCTTTGTATCGACGGTGGCTGATTCGCATTTTCATGAAAGAAGAACATGGTTTCAGTCCGCCTTCCCGATGGTAGCGTAAAAGAATTCAATAGATCAGTGACCCCACTCGATGTTGCAAGCGACATCGGACCTGGTCTTGCCAAGGCTGCGATCGCAGCGGAAGTCGACGGGCAACAAGTCGGTTTGGATTATGCCTTGCCCGACGATGGCGAAGTCGCACTTAAACTCTTCACAAAGAAGAATTCCGAAGCCCTCAGCATTATGCGGCATTCGGCAGCTCACGTGATGGCTCGAGCGGTCATGCGGATCAAAAAGGGCGTCCAACTGGCGTTTGGTCCAGTAAAAGGCGAGCAATTCTACTATGATTTTGAAGTCGATGAGCCGATCACTGAAGACGATTTTCCGGCGATTGAAAAAGAAATGAAAGCGATCATTAAAAAAAATGAGCCTTTCGAACGCATCGAACGCCCGCGTGACGAAGCGCTTCAAATCTGCAAAGACATGCGACAAAAACTGAAGGTCGAGCATATTGAATCCGGGCTCGCCGACCACGAATCGCTTTCGTTTTATCAGCAAGGTGAGTTTCTGGATCTTTGTCGCGGACCTCATGTCCCATCAGCAGGCGCGATCGGGGCGGTAAAACTGCTGTTCGTTGCCGGTGCGTATTGGAAAAACGACGCCTCTAACAAACAATTGCAACGACTTTATGCGACCGCATTCTTTGACAAAGCCGATCTTGCCAATTATGTCGAGCGAATGGCCGAAGCCCAAAAACGAGACCATCGTGTCCTTGGCCGTAAACATGGCTTTTTTCACATTGATGAAATGGTCGGACAGGGCCTGATCTTATGGGCTCCCAAAGGAGCCTATGTACGGCAAAAACTGCAGGAATTTATTCATCTTCATTTGCAAAGACAAGGTTACGACCAGGTTTTCACTCCGCATATCGGAAAGCTTGATCTCTACAAAACGTCCGGGCACTTTCCATACTATCAAGACAGCCAATACCCACCGCTGATCAATCATGACCAACTGAAGAAATTGGCGGATGAAGGCTGCACTTGTAGCGATTTGTCGAACAGCATGAAGTCCGGCGAAATCGACGGCTACCTCTTGAAGCCGATGAATTGCCCACACCACATTAAAATCTTCGACGCGCAGCAGCGAAGTTATCGTGATCTGCCGATTCGATTGGCCGAGTTTGGTACCGTTTACCGCTGGGAACAATCGGGGGAAATTGGCGGGCTGACTCGGGTTCGTGGATTCACTCAGGACGATGCGCACCTATTTGTCACTGAGGATCAAGTTGCAGACGAATTGGCCGGATGCCTTGAGTTGGTGAAAATCGTTTTTGCCGCAGTGGGCATGGACGACTACAGCGTTCGTGTAGGATTGCGAGATCCGGATTCGTCAAAATACGTAGGCGATCCTGCAAATTGGGACAAAGCCGAACTGGCCTGCCGAGAAGCCGCAAAAACATTAGGTAAACCGTTCATCGAAGAACCGGGTGAGGCCGCATTCTACGGGCCGAAAATTGACTTTGTGGTCAATGATTGCATCGGAAGGAAGTGGCAACTGGGAACCGTACAGGTCGACTATAACTTGCCAGAACGATTTGATTTGTCATACATCGGAGCTGACAATAAGCACCATCGTCCAATCATGATTCACCGCGCACCATTTGGATCCATGGAACGATTTATCGGCGTATTGATCGAGCATTTTGCCGGTGCGTTTCCGCTTTGGTTGGCGCCGGAGCAAATCCGCTTGATGACCGTCAGTGAGAAATCAGAGGATTACGGGCGTGAAGTTGAACAACGTCTTAAAGCAGCGGGCTTCAAAGTCCATGGTGATTTTCGGCCAGAAAAACTTGGCTCCAAAATTCGCGATGCACAGATGGAATTGATCCCTTACATGGCCGTCGTCGGCCCACGCGACGCGGAAAGCGGGACTCTCTCGCTGCGTGACCGAGTCGATGGTGACTTGGGAGCGCTGACCATTGATGAAACGATTGCGAAGCTTCAAAAAGAAGTGGAAGAAAAAGTGGTCAAACAAAAATTTGCAAACACCGGCGTGATTGCCGAAGAAGGCGAAACGCAAAACGAATATTGATTCATTTTGCGTCCTTTGAATTGACTAATCGATGAATGGAGACAGTCCTGATTCGAACCGAAGTAAACCGAGTCAACAGAGAAGAGGAGTGGAATAATGAATCAGCAAGTTAGCCGACAATCATTTTCTTACTCCATTCTTTCTGTGATCCTCAATTTTTGATTTCAAAAATTCGATGCGAGGTCGATCACTCTTTTTCGAACGTTGGCTTCAAATGCTTATGAAAGTATTCCCAGCGGATCTGTGAATACGTACTGCCAATTCCATGTTTGAAACCTGGGTAGATTTGCATATCGAACCTTTTGTTGGCGGCATGCAGCGCGTTGACCAACTGCCAAGTGTTGGCTGGGTGAACGTTATCGTCGATCAAGCCATGAACCAACAGTAACTTTCCGCTTAAGTTCTCCGCATATTTCATGCACGAGCCATTTTCATAACCGTCGCGGTTTTCCTGGGGCGTTCGCATGTAACGCTCTGTGTAAATGGTGTCATAGTTTTCCCATGTCGTGACCGGTGCGCCTGAAACGGCAACGTGAAAAACCTCAGGGAATTTTAAAACGGCCAATGCAGACATGTAACCGCCATAAGAGTGCCCATAGATTCCGACTCGTGATCCATCGATGTAATCCCGTTTTGACAGGAACTTCACTCCGTCCGCTTGATCCAGTAGATCTGGCTCACCAAGTTTCAAATACGTGGCGGTCTCAAACGCTTTTCCGCGCTCAATCGTTCCTCGGTTCCCAATTTTCGCTATGCAATAACCGAATTCGCAATATGGATTGGCCGGGTTAAAACGATTGGAAAGTCCACGCGAGCCAGGGCCTCCGTAGACATCAATGAGCAAAGGATATTTTTTCGACGGGTCAAAATTTGTAGGTTTGTGTAGCGTTCCGTAAATCACGGTTTTTCCGTCAGCTGAAATGAACTCAAACAACTCACTGGTGATCATCTTCGAATTTTCGTCATCAACGTCTGCCTCTTCCAGTTCCAACACCATTTTGCCGGTTGCATCATAAAGCACCGTCTTTGGGGGCGTGTTAACGTTTTCGCAGGTAGCAATCACCCATTTATTGTCCGGGGAAATGATAAAAGCAGAATGATGAAGTGGCATAGTCGTTATCCGAACATGTTCCGTTCCATCCAATCTGGTTCGATGCAATTGAATGTTATATGGATTGTTGTCGCTGTACGCCGTGAAATAAAACCATCCATTTTTTTCATCAACGGCTTGAATTTGAGAGACCGGATAGCCTTCCGCCTGAGTCAACTTGTTAATAAACTTTCCTT
>CAJQQR010000225.1 GCA_905480545.1 uncultured Pirellulaceae bacterium | reverse complement strand
GAGTTTGAATCCATGATCCAATCGCTCTCATGGTTTTCTGCCAGAAAAATAAACGAGGGGCCTGCAGGTAAACTCACCCAGGAAAAGCAGATCATCGAATCGATCATAAATCGTTTGGACAAAAAAGACCCAAAGTTGTCGAACACAATCAACCAAATGGCGCGATGGAAACTCGAGAAATCAAATGATACCACCGTGACCAAACAGGAGATAGCGAACGCTACCGATCAACTGATCAAAGAAATTTATTCTTTGCGACAAGATCCATCCGGATTGGCGTCCGTCCGAAAATCTGCTGAGTTACGAAAATCCCTGCGGTCCGCCATGACCATTGGTATCTACGAAGGGCTACCACACCAGTTACGAGAAAGAGACCTGCTGGAAAAAGAATTGAAACGGGAAGACATTTCCAAAATTGGCGGGCACTGGTTTTATAAGCCGCAGGTGACGCCCAATCAGCAAGTTGCAAATCAATTGAAGTCCATGCTTTCCCGTACAACTAGTTTCAGTGTGCGATCGAGCGTGCCAACGGTTTGCGGCGAATTCCATCCGGATTTTGCCGTAGCATGGAAGTCGGGTGACCGGGAACGATTTGTACTGCTTTGTTTCGGTTGCTCCGAAGCGATGTTCATTGCAGATGATCAAAAACAGCAATACAAAATCGGAAAAATCGAAAAGGAGTTAAAGAAAATCCTCAAAACGTTTTCAGGCAAGCGTCCCCAAAGATAGTTTGATCTTCGCCGCCCGTTGCTGCCAACTGATAAACCACTTTGACAGCACAACTGTCACAAAGGATCAGCAGAACGGAAACCAAATTGGAATCTTCTGTCTGCGTGGCCAATCCGAATTTGCCAACCAGACGCACGCCAAATTGGAAGAATCGTATGGACGCAGGCTTAATGAAACGAGAGTTGAAATCGCCACGAAAATCGCCTGAAAGAAGAGCACCCTTCAGGGAAAAGAAATTGGTCACGAAGGAAGCCAAAAGACGGAAAACCGCGTAAACTCTGCGATCGCTTGGAAACGCATCAGTTCCTCCGGCTTAAACCTGAACGCAAATCAATGAGCCCTCAACCCATTGCCTCATCCGCAAAGAACTGCCCTTCCGTCAAGAGCCTGGCGAAATCAGGGAACGCAGTTCATTTTGAAAAATGCGTGGCGTCAAGCGAACGCCACGCATCAACGAAACGCAACCTCTACTGGTTAGGCACGGCCTTAAGCCGATCGAACGCATCTCCGACCGTAAACGATCCGGGCTTTTGCACAGGCGGAAATTCTTTGAAGGACTCAAGGAATGGCCCCACCACGTCACCCATTGGATACAAAATCCACGCGTGATCGAACACCCAATCCCAATAGGTATTGGATGTAATTCGTGCGAATTCATAAGGGTCGGTGCGAAGATTGAAGATGTAAGGCAAACGCAGGCCACGGAACTTGCGCTGCCAGATTTCCAGCGTGCCTTGCTGATCTTGAACAACGAAATGAAGCTTCCAGTTCTTGAAGCGTAACCCCATCAGGTGTCCATCATCGGAAAAATAAAAGAACTCTTTACGGGGTCCTTGCTTCGTTTTGCCCGTGAGGTAATCCAAAAAGTTATAGCCATCCAAGTGGTTCTTGTATGATTTACCATTGGCTTGATAACCTTTAAGCAATTCTGCCTTGACGGTCGTGTTCCCGACAGCGGCGAGCAGGGTTGGTGCCCAGTCGAGTTGCGACATGATCTCATTGCAGATCGATCCTGCTTTAATCTTACCAGGCCATCGCACCATTTGCGGAACGCGGTAGGCTCCCTCCCAGCCGGTGTTCTTTTCGCTACGAAACTTTGTCGTCCCGGCATCTGGCCAAGTGTTACGGTGCGGTCCATTGTCAGTGCTATAAATGACAATCGTGTTGTCGGCAATTTTCAACTCATCGAGAAGATCGACAATCTGTCCGACATTCTTATCATGGTCGATCATCGCGTCATGGTAGAAACTTTGAAATTCTCCGGCTTGCCCAAGACTCTCTGGCTTGGTGTGTGTCCGAGCATGCATGTGGGTGAAATTGACCCACGTGAAAAAGGGCTCTCCAGCTTTGACTTTTCGCTTGATGAATTCTTGTGCTCTGGCAACGATTTCGTCATCAACCGTTTCCATTCGTTTTTTAGTGAGCGGACCTGTGTCTTTGACGATTTGCTTTCCGATTCTTCCAAAACGGGGATCGACGGTTGGATCGTCTACATCGGATGCCTTACAATCCATGACCCCACGTGGACCGTACTTCTTGAGGAATGCAGGGTCTTTGGGATAATCGGGCTGCTCAGGCTCCTCTTCAGCATTAAGGTGGTAGAGATTGCCAAAGAACTCGTCAAATCCATGGACAGTCGGCAAGAATTCGTTTCGATCTCCCAGGTGATTTTTTCCAAATTGTCCAGTGGCGTACCCCTCTTCTTTCAATAACGTTGCAATCGTCACGTCTACTGTTTGCAACCCTTGAGTCGCGCCAGGCATACCGACTTTGCTGAGCCCGGTTCGGATAGTGCACTGCCCAGTGATGAATGAAGACCGTCCCGCCGTGCAACTCTGATCCGCATACATATCAGTGAAGATCATGCCTTCACGCGCAAGGCGATCAATATGGGGCGTCCGATAGCCCATTAACCCCAGGCTGTAGGCACTAATATTCGATTCGCCAATGTCGTCGCCCCAAATAACAACAATATTAGGACGCTTTTTTGCCGTTTGTGCAGATAGTTCCTCGGGCAAGCTTACCAAAGCTGCCAACACAGCGAGGCAAGTGAAGAACCGTATTCGAGTAAAATTCATTTCATGTTTCTCCAGTGATATAGTTGAATTCCGCCTGAGCAAATCAGGATCCAGAAACGAATCCACAAACCATCCATCCAAATATCTGACGGCCAAGATCTAAAATCAAGCGAGACCAAGAACTGCGGACGTCACCGACTCCGAGAATCAGATTCGCGTGCGTCACACCGCTGATCATAGCTTGTACGGAAAATCATTTATAGGTTTTGGATCGGTTTCAAGCTATTTTCGCGGGCTCAATTTGCTACGGGTAATTGTTTCATGCTGCATACTAGAGCGACTTGCTCCCGCGAACGATACCAATCATTAACTGGGTAGATTTTTGTTCCGTGACGGGTCAGGCCTCTTTGCGCTGCTCTCGTTTTTCAAATCGAACGCTTGGTC
>CAJQQR010000224.1 GCA_905480545.1 uncultured Pirellulaceae bacterium | reverse complement strand
TGGTTGGGCCGCAAGAGTTTCATCGGTGAATTCGGCAAGATTTTCGCATACCAGTTCATAGACTGCCTGTCGCTCCAAACTGGTGTCGATTTCAATGCACTTTTTGCTACTTTTAAACTGTTCCACCGTCGGAAGTGTTTCGTCTTTAAAAGTGTCGAATCGTTGTTTTAAACTCTCTGCGTTGTCGTCGCTTCTACCGGTATATTTTGCTCGTCCCATGATTCGCTGTTCGAGAACGGCGTAAGGACACTCGAAGTAAAGCATTTTGGGAAGTTCAGTGTCTCGACCGAATGCTTCGTACCAGCCTTCCAGGTTGGTCAACGAACGTGGGAAACCATCGAGTAAAAAGTTGGTCTTGCCCGTCGTTCTCGTGATTTGCTCCATCGCGTTTTTCAATAACGTCATAACGATCCCGGTTGGAACCAACTTTCCGGCAGCTAAAACTTCTTCAATCGCCTGGGCGGTCGGCCCACCCGATTGACGCTCCGCCCGGAGAAGATCGCCGGTCGACAAGTGTGTCCAACCAAGTTGCAGTTCGGCTAGTTCACACATCGTCCCTTTGCCACTTCCCGGACCACCGATCACAAAAACAACATTTGGATCGGGGCAGGGGAGGCGAGGGTCAAAATGATGAAGCACAACTTTCGGGGCCGGTGCAACACCCTTTTTATAGACATGCCATTCGATGGCGGTGGGCGGCATTTCGTCCTTGCAAGTTGCATCGTAAGCTAGATGGCCGTCCAGCCGGCAGATTCGCCAGGACTTATAACTATTCGAATAGGAAAGGGCAGGGCTTCGCTCGGATTTGCCGTCAGCTCGGTCCCATGCCATTTTCCCGTTCCAATAGCCGAGGCTTGAAACGGTCCCGGACTCGGATTCCATTGGCGGAGCCGTCGACGGAACAAAAAGCCCATCCACTTCGGGAAGGCCAGCACCTGAGACTTCGATGAAAAACGTATTGGGTGTCAGGTCGTTTGTTTCAGCCATGAGGTTTTGCGGGGTGTGTGAATGTTTCAAAAAACGCTGGACGGCAGATTGAGTCGATAGCAATTTCGATTTTCGAACGTTACGCGATAATAACGTACCACTGGCAGCGTCGTATACCCATTTGGGTTCTGCCAAACAGAACTTCCTTATCGCCAAAAGGCAGGCGATGCCTGCTTGCGATGACAACGACGATGGATTGAATTTCTTGAGCTTTCCGAGAAAAACTTTCCGAGAAAAGCTTTCGGAACAGCCGTCGTTCAGATGGAGTCAAAAAATGGAGGTGCGGTTTGAACACACAGAAAACGTTTCCCTGATTAAATTGACCCTTGATCCGGATGTCGACTTCATCAACCAAGTCTCAAATTCGTCACCATCTAGACTGAAAGATAAATTTTCATTTTTTTGATTGGCGTTAAAACACCGGGATTCACATGGCCAGAAAACAAAAAGTGATTACTCGGTCAATTGGGAAATAGACGACAGCAATAACGTGCGAAATTCGACTTCGGATCCTTCAGCTTGGAGTGCGACTTGTCCCTCTGATGCTGTACATTTCGTGCCGTGGTTCACCAAGTCACCATTGACCCAAACCTTGATCGAATCTTTAACGCACTCGATGACCATTGTGTTCCACTCGCCCAGTGGTTTCTCAGAGTCATCGGTTAAATTGAGGATTCGTCGTGCTTTTCCTTCGGTGACGCCCCATTTTTCTTTTGCTCCACGTCGCTTTACCATGTCGGGAACCGTGATGTCTTCTACGATGCACCAAAAATCACCGGCATGTTTGTGGTTCATTTGACACTCAATGGACTTCGGAAACATTTTGTAAAGAGCACGAGGTGTCGATGCGTGAACGAGCACGCCGCAATTGCCAGGCTTTCCAGCAAAACGGTATTCAACTTTCAAACGAAAGTTCTTGTATTTCGCGTCTGTAATCAAATGTCCCTGCGGTTGACCAAGACTAACTAACATTCCATTGCGGACGATAAAAGTTGGATCGGCCTTTGGGTTTTTATCTAAATGTGGCACATCAACGTGCCAACCGGTCAAGTCTTTGCCATTGAACAAACTTTTCGCTTTCCCACTGTCCGTTTTTCCTGCCGGTTGCTGCTTCGATTCTTGAGCGACGGAATTCATTGCAAAAATCGAAAAGATGGTCAAAGCAACGGCGAGCGGAAGATGATGAAAACGAGTCACAGCAGAAATCCTGAAAACGGGTGAGGGTTGTTTGGTTTGGATGATTTTACCAGTTCGGTCGGTCATTCATTATGACTGAATCGCGTCGTTAGTGGAATTTAACCTTAATGCGGATGCGATTCGATTGCGATAAGCGAATGATAATTTCGCATTTCATTTAGCGGGCGATTGCTTTGGTGACGCTGAACCGTTTTCTCGTTCTTTCGAAAATACGTCACCGGTCGGTTTTTTCGGCAAGGTGGTTCTCCAATTTTTGATTTTCTGAATGAGATCGTGAACCGTTGCTGCCTTTTTCACGCTGAGGTCATTTTTTTCGAAAGGGTCCGAAGAAAGGTCATAAAGCTGAGAGTAACTAAAGTCATGATTGGTGACCAACTTCCAGTTGTCATGCACGATGGCATAGGATACCCAGTGGTGCGGACGTGCTTTTTGGATCGGCCAGGGCGATTGCATTTTCCAAAACAGAGGTTTAGCTCGAGTTGGATTGCGTTTTCCTTTCAAGGTTGCGACATGGCTGACACCATCGGGTTGATAGTTTTCGGGAAGCTTCGCACCCGCAATTTCGCAAAAGGTGGGTAGCAAATCGATGGCAGAAAACAATGACTTGCGGTCGACGTCCCCAGCCGCGATCTTGCCGGGCCAGCGAGCAATAAACGGTACGCCGATGCCACCCTCGAATAAGGCTGACTTGTAACCCTTGCGGCCAGCGGTGAGACCCTTGGCCGCAGCAATTCCGTATCCAGCACCTGTAGCGGTATCGTGCATCAGCGTCAGCTCAGTTGGTCGAGCGGCGCGGGCAGGCCCATTGTCAGAGCTGAAGATGACCAGTGTATTGTCCGTCAGTTTAAGTCGATCGAGAGCATTAAGAACCTCGCCAATCCGATCATCAGCGTGAGACAAAACCGATGCGTAGATATTGTCTGGTTCGTCAAGTTCGCGAAATCGCCAGCGGTATTTTGGGACCGTGTGAAACGGTGTGTGTGGTTCATGAATCCAGAGGTTTACAAAGAAGGGCTTGTTTTCCCGATGGCTCTTTTCAATGAATTCAATTGCGTTTTGGGAGTCTTCGTGAACAGGCATCTGCTCTCCAGCACAATTGAACGCTCCGTATTCATCGTAGCCATATTCACTCGGCAGCGGCGAATCGGGAATCATGTTGTTTGACAAATGCCACTTACCGAAGTGCGCTGTTCGATATCCGGCTTTTTGCAAGAACCGCGGTAACAACGGAGCCTTTGGACTTAACCAATCAGGCATGTTTCGTTTTGCATTACTGGGAACCCATGCAAAGTGACCATCAATGTTATAGCGAGCTGGGAATTGACCGGTCATCACAGCTGTTCGACTTGGCGAACAGACACCGCTGGCGACAGTAAATCGATGAAAGTCGGTACCCTCCTTTGCGAGGCGGTCAATGTTTGGAGTCTTTACATATGGATGCCCGTGACAGCCAAGGTCTCCCCAGCCCCAATCGTCAGCGAAAATGAACACGATATTCGGCCGTTCCGCCGCATTCGACGCTGATTCGACCATCGAAAGACAGAGCAAGAGCATGCTGATTATTCGAGACAAGGAAAGTCTACTCATGTTTTTTCAGTTTTTAAATTCGCAAAGCTGTTCAGAATTCCATCGCAAATTCCGCAACCAACAGGAGGGTTGTTTAAGCTGCGACCTTCGCCTGAAGCTGATTGATTAGGATAACATTTGAGCCAAAACCTTAAGGGATTTGGTGTCGCATGAACGCGGTCACTCTTCGTCAAACGTGACAGTGACTTTGTCGATCATTGGCTTGGATTTGTTTTTGGTCGTGTCGGTGATTTTGACCTCGAACTGAACACCGAAACATGCAGGCAAACCGGACAAATCCATTGTCGCGGGGACCTTTTTCACTTGTTTTGCAAAACCTGAAATGTGGTCGTATTCTTCCTTGATTGTTTTCCAGTCACTCCAATGGTCAACCGAGCCGTCGCCGGTCGTATCGACACCAACTCGTGATTCCACAGATTCGACCCATGGTCCAGGACTGACGTAGTCGGTTTTCATTTGGGTCGCCAAGTAAAATTTGCCTTCGGCAAAACAAACGTCAGGATCAGGGTGTCCCTTTCCAATATGATCGCAGAATTTGAATGGCTCATTGATGCTAGGTGATGTAAACCAGCATGCACTCATGTGACTACCGACTGGATCATAGTCTCCGAATAGGTAGTATCGGCCTCCAATTGAAATCGACGCCCAATCTCCGTAGGCATTTTGCTCCGGTTCGTGAATTTCAAATTCGGCAATGTTTGTCGTAAATCGTTTTGGATTTTCTTTGACCCAATGCGGATGCTTGTATGTCCCGATTTTGCCGGTTGGCTTTGTGCGATAGTCAACGGCAGGTTTTTCAATTTTAAAGTCCTTGACGCCATCGGGACTAACGGCATGAGTTGCCAACGGCGAGTCCCATGAATGACGCTGAGCGTTAATGGGATCCCAATTTTCTACGATCAAATGAAATTTTCCATCGAGTCCTCGAATGATTCCGGCATCTGAACCATGCGACGGATCATTGAAAGCCATTCCTTTGTTAACACCCGGTTTTCCGTCCGATAAATTTTCGTCAATGTAGACATGCGGGTCTTGGTCGTTTGGAAAGTCGTAGTAGATGTAAACTTTGCCGTCAGCATATTCAGCGGAAGTCACCCACGCTGAGAACTTTTCTGTGACGGAACCATGATGAACCCAATTCACCATGTCGCGACTTTGCCATGCATGATAGCCGCCCAGTCGTTTCTCAAGCCCGCCGGGTGCGTCAAATTGATTTGGAAAACGCGTTGTTTTTAAGGGGATGTTGAATCCCTCAAGCGTTGCGGATGTGGGCGTGAACTTTGGCTGTGGTTTGGCGTTTTGTCCATTTTTGACGCGAGGTCGCCCGCCACCATAACGGCCAAACATCCAGTAGTTTTTGGGACCAATACTCAGAAGAACTGGAGCATCGCCAAGATTGGTTGGGCCGAGGTTTTTGATCGGATCCCAATTTTGCCAAACCGGCGATTGATCGAATGTAATGGACTTCAATGAACGCTTTTCATTAAATCGTTTTAGCTTGCTGGAAAAGCTCGCGGTCTTTTGAATTGGTATTGCCATTCCATCTTTCACCGAAAGATTTTTTTGCAATCCAATTGCGTCAGTCCATTCTTTTTGAGAATCGACGGACCAATCATCGGCGCTAATGGTGACGCTGATGCAGATCAATGCCAAGACGATAGAAGGGGATGATGTGTTCATAGACTTTGTTTCTCAAGTTGCTTTACGAGACTGTTGGCCTCTCATTTGGAATTCGATTCCTAAAACCATCCGACGGCGATGAATAGGGCTAAGCAATGTGGTATCAACAGGATCACTTTTTCTTTTTTTGGTCCGCGGCCCATTTGATCGCTTCGACAATATGTTGCCGTCCAAACTTTGTGTCCAATGACTGAACATCGTGCCCAAGTTCAGTGTAAAAGAATCGTCCACCTTCGTTTTCATGCAGCCAGGCAATCGGATGGTCCTTGCCCATTGCCTTGCCGCCACGCGTTTTGAAATAATCGCGTACCGGCTCAAAAGTTGATTCGTCGACACGAAGAAGGACTTTGAATCCCGGCAAGCCAGTCACAGAGCGATCGTGGTTGGTCCAATCCGCTTTATATTTAAAGCTCTCTCCCATCCCGCTCACCGATGGGTGATCTTTTGAGGAGGAATCGACCGTTACCCTGGCTTGGAGAAACTTCGAATCGCTATTGAAATCACAACCAGCGAGTTTGGTAAACCACTCCCATTCGGTTTGATGCACCAGGGCAGCATGTAAAGCGACGATGCCACCGCCAGCTCGATACCAATCACGAATTTTCTCGCGTTGTTTTTCATTGAACACTTTGGTGAGTTCGTTGGAGTTATTGAGAATCAGTACGTCGTATCGATCAAGGTACGCAAGGTCTTTTGGATTTTCCGAAACGTCAATCTGCATCTTGGTTTCTTCGGACAATCGAGCCAGCCAGCCGCTTACCGCAGCAGTTTCCGGATGTCGGTACCAGCCGGTGCCCGCAAACACGAGCGCCGAACCGACGTGCTCCCGACTGCGTTCAGGCTTGGGTTTGCCATCATCGTGAGCATGTATGTTTTCGATCAACAACAAAAATACGATTGGAACGAGTAACATTGTTTTGGCGAATCGCATTTTTTGATTGGTTTTCTATTTTGTGGTTTCCAGGAGTCTGGCAGTATATTTGGAGAACTGGAACAGATCAATCTTTCACCGAGTTTGGATTGTTCGTTTTTCCATCGCGCGGTTCAAAGATGAACATAACGGTTTGGAATGATGTACTGTGCGTCTCACAGCGATTTCATCTAAGGATTCAGGGATCAAGAAATAAAAAAAGGTGCTGACCGTGAGGCCAACACCTTTTTCTTATTCAGTTTTGAAAGTTAACGAATTAACCTTCTGCACCGCAAGATGGCTCAGCTGCACATCCAGCATCGCAACCTGAGTCGCAGCTAGATCCACAACCACCACAAGCAGCACCACAACCGCAAGATAGCTTGCTCATCATTCCGCTGATCATCCCACGAAGGCGTCCGCCGAACATGCCACAGCCGTTTCCACATGGGTCACAGCAGTTGTTGTTGCAGCAAGGAACTTGGATTTCTTTGCAAACTCGCTTGCAAACCTTAACGCAGTACGTTTCGGTTTCGCAACGAGGAACACATACGGTGTATGTGCAGGTCTTTTCTTCGCAAACGGTCTTCCAAGATTTGCAGCAAACGGTCTTGGTTCGCGTTTCGCAACGGAACTTTCGAACGCAGCAAGTTTTGGTGCGGGTTTCGCAACGGTACTTTCGAACGCAGCAGTTTTTGGTTCGTGTTTCGCAACGGAACTTTCGAACGCAGCAGTTCTTGGTTCGTGTTTCGCAACGCCATTTTCGAACGCAGCAAGTTTTGGTGCGTGTTTCAGGCTTGCAAACCGTTACACAGTAGGTGTAAGGCTTCTCTTCACAACGAAACTTGGTAACACATACTGGAACTTCGCAGCACTTGATTTCTGGAACCCATACTTTTCGGCATACGGTTCGGTAGCAAGGTGCACATCCGCAAGGATCGCAATCGCCACAGTTTGAACCAGCAGCTCCGTCACCACAACTGCATGAACCAGCAGCGGCTCCACATGAACCACAAGCTGAAGCAGCGTCGCAACCGCATGAAGGCTCAGCAGCACATCCGCCGCAAGCATTTCCACAACCACCACCGAACATGCCAGATAGTAGACCGCATCCGCCCATTCGGCTTCCAAGTCCACCCATCATTCCACGAAGAGTTGGAACTTGCATTTCACGGGTTTCCCAGTGACCGCCAACTTTGCGAACGGTTTTCATAACGGTTTCTTTGTAAGGAACGCGAACGGTACGTGTACCGTTTCGTTGTTCTTTGTGAGGAACCATTACTGTATATGACTTCGTTACGTTCTCGGTGTATGGAACGCGAACTTGGTAAGACTTCTGAACGGTTTCCGTATATGGAACGCGAACGGTGTAAGTCTTTTGAACGGTTTCCGTGTAAGGAACCCGAACGGTGTAGTTCTTTTGAACTTGCTCAGTGTAAGGAACACGAACTGTGTAGTTCACTTCCTTCTGAGTTGTTACAGGAACTCGCTTGGAGACGTTGTACGTCTTTGTACGAGTTTCTTTTGAGTACTTCGTAACTTGACGAGTACGGGTTTCTGTTGTCCAGGTTGGAACCCAGACTTTACGAGTTGTGTAGGTAGGACCACATCCACCGTCGGCCGCAGTGGCACTTGGTGTTGTCGATACGGCGTCCCCACACCCACATTGAGCGTTGGCATGAGCTGCTAGTAAAGCAACTGCAATTAGCCCAAGTAAGGTACGTTGCAACATTGGGGAAATCTCCTGATTAGGAAAAACAAAAAAATACTTAAACACTAAACTTCTTTAAACAGACTTTGTCAGAGCAACTCTAGAGTTTGACTCAACATGCTGTTTGAGGTTGGATTCAACCAGGTGTGGCATCCAAAGCGCTTTCTCCACCAGTTCTAAAAGAACGTTTGGATCGAAGGGTTTCCTTAAATAGTAGGCACCACCTGCTTCATGAGCGCGATGAATAATGTCGGGAGCTTGACTTGATGACACGAACATGACGGGCACATCCTCGTTACCCTTCACTTGTCTCATATCACGGCAAAGTTCCAATCCGCTTTCACCTTCCAAATTGGTGTCGCAGATAATCAAATCCAATTGTTCGTCGGTCGCAGCTTTTAACGCAGCTTCGCTGTCGCGGGCGCAGTGACTTTCGTACCCCGACAAGTGCAACGCGGCCGCAATAGCGGTTAGCGTCAAAGGATCGGGATCGACGACTAGGATTTGTGGTTTTGCCGTAAATGACTTCATAACATCAAGCACTTACTACCGTGGTTGAAAAAATTTCTCTGATCCGTCAGATTCAGGGGAGAAATCCTTTCCTCGCTATTCAGATCGTCGAACTCAGTCGTTAAGAACGACCTTTTTTTTCCCGATCATCTAATCGGAAAAGTCGGTGCAATCAGACATGTTCAACTCTCTTAGCCAAGCGCTCGCGACCCGGTAGAAAACGCCTTAAGCAACATGGGTTACGATGAATGTTGCATTTAGTAAAGAAGTTGAATTAAATAAACGTTCATGATGACAACGATTCTCGGAATCTCGGCCTTCTATCACGATTCTGCGGCTGCGATCGTTGTTGACGGTCGTATCGTTGCAGCGGCACAAGAAGAGCGGTTTACACGGATTAAACACGACCCGGCATTTCCAAAAAATGCGGTCGACTATTGCTTGGCTGAAGCCGGCGTTTCATACGACGAAATTGATTACGTTGGGTTTTATGACAAGCCACTTGTCACATTCGAAAGGTTGCTTGAGACGTTTCTAGCCGTTGCCCCACGCGGCTTCGGTTCGTTCTGTAAAGCAATTCCTGTTTGGCTGAAACAAAAACTGCGGCTCCCGAAATTAATCCGCCAGGAACTGGGCGGAAAATACAAACGTCGTATCATCTTTGCGGGGCATCATGAATCCCACGCAGCCAGCGCGTTTTTTCCTTCGCCATTTGAAGAGGCTGCAATCTTAACGCTGGATGGAGTCGGTGAATGGTCGACAGCAACAACCGGAGTCGGATCAAAGAATAGAATCGATTTGCAGCACGAACTTCGCTTTCCGCATTCACTTGGACTGCTCTATTCTGCCTTCACAAGTTTTTGTGGATTCAAAGTCAATTCGGGTGAGTACAAGCTGATGGGGTTGGCGCCATACGGCAATCCAAAATTCGTCGATCTGATCAGGGATCAAATGATGGACCTGAAGCCTGATGGGTCGTTTCGTCTCAATATGAAGTACTTTGACTATTGTCACGGGAATCGGATGCCATCTCGAAAATTCGAAGAATTGTTCGGCGTTCCGTTTCGACAATCTGAATCCACGTTGACGCAAGACTATATGGACATCGCCGCTTCAATCCAAAAAGTAACGGAGGAAATTGCCCTTCGCTTGACACGGGATCTGCAATCGCGGACCGGCCAAAAAAATCTTGTGATGGCGGGCGGCGTCGCGCTGAATTGTGTTGCCAATGGCCGACTACTCCGTGAAACAGATTTCGATAACATCTGGATTCAACCCGCTGCCGGTGATGCCGGCGGGGCACTGGGCGTTGCACTGTTGGTTTGGCATCAGCTCCTGAATAACAATCGCGCCGTTGAGAAACCCGACGCGCAGTCCGGATCATACCTCGGACCGAGCTTTTCCAGCGATGAAATCGAGGCTGTATTAAAGCCAGCGAATGCTATCTATCAATCCTACTCCGATGAGTCGGAGCTCTGCGATAGGGTTGCCGAATTGCTAGCAAGCGAGAATGTCGTCGGTTGGTTTCAAGGTCGAATGGAATTTGGGCCGCGAGCTCTCGGTGGTCGGAGTATTCTCGGGGATGCTCGAAGCAAGGATATGCAGAGTGTGATGAATCAAAAGATAAAATTCCGTGAATCATTCCGGCCCTTCGCACCATCCATTCTACGCGATCATGTCCACGAATATTTTGAAACACGCAAGAACGAAGATAGCCCTTACATGCTTTTAGTTGCCGACGTGAAAAAAGAACATCGCCTCGAACTAAGCGATGTCGAACAGGCGAACGAAGGAATTGACCTCTTGAATTTGACAAGGTCAACTATTCCGGCAATCACGCACGTTGATTTTTCCGCTCGGATTCAAACCGTCGATTCGGAGCGTCACGGTAGGTATTATGACCTTCTCAAAGCATTTCATAAGAAAACGAATTCACCGGTTCTCATTAACACTAGCTTTAACGTTCGGGGGGAACCGATCGTCTGTACGCCCGAAGATGCATATCGTTGTTTCTTGGCGACCGATATGGACGTACTTGTTTTGGAGAATTGTGTTCTTCTCAAAAAGGAGCAACCTAATGCAAATGCGAATCTGCGCGCCGATTATCTAAAACGATTTAAATTAGACTAAATCGAAATGGTTTCGTAGAAGGTGATTTGCTTTCCATCAAATGGCTTTTGGGGGCGTTTGGTAAAACAATTTTCAAGGAAGACGAAATTGCTTTAATCGATCGTGCCAGTAGGTGATTTCAGCCGGTTTGTTAGCCGCGGATTAATGCTAATGATGGTCGTTGGCGAGACCGGCTATTTTGTTTTCAAGACGGACGCTTTCCTCGTTTCTGATCGGCTCGTTGCTGATTGGATCGTTGGTGATCGGCTCGTTGACTGTCACGTTTTGAATCCCCGGGGCACCTCTTTGGTCTTTGACGCGAAAGCTGCCTGAAAATGCCGGTTGGAAAATGATTCGGGAGCCCGGCCTTCAACCCGATCTTCCTCAAACGATTTCGGTTCCGATCCAGCCGAACCCGCAACCTTTAGCCGGACAGTTTGCACGATCCGTTGCGCTGCCCGCTGATCGGTTTTTTTTCATCTTCAGGCTAAATGACAATTGAATAGCGGATCGCAAATTTCAATGCTGGTCTTGGCTGCTAGCAACATGTGCAAATGGATTGGGGAATACAGTCGCAATTATTTTTTCCTGTCGTTTTCTTCCTTGGCCGTTTTCTTTTTGTCATCTTTTTTTGGTGCAAGTTCTTTAGACCATTTCGTCAAATACTCTTGTGCCTTTTCGCTACCGTAATTTTCGAGCTTGCCCGCGTCGATGATTCGGTTCGTAACTTCGAAAAGTCGCTTTCGCAGAGCTGGGTTCTTTTTGACTTCTTCCTCAACTTTTGCAGCAGCGGTTTCAACTTCTTCCGGAGTTGAAGTCTTTCGAATCACTGGACCCAATAGCGCCCGAAAGTCCCCGTCCGAGATTTGGCTTTTGTTCATCGCCATGCGATTGCCGCCAAGTCCAAGTTCGCGTTCGGTTGGCATTTTTTCATCACCCAGCATTTTGGCAATGGCGTTACCGATTTTTTTTACGTCGGAGTTGGGGCTGGGTTGGGCCAACGCAAAATTCGCGACAACGTATTTCTGCTTGATCAACAATGCGGTGACCTGCATCTTTCGGTTTAATCCAAAGGCACCTGGTCCTTCAATTCCATCGGTAGAAATTCCAACATTGATACCGGTCGGTAAGGCGCGTCTGGCACGCTTCATCCAGTCTTGTGTTTCCGTTGGATCCGCCGTTAGGAAAACGACTGTTGATTCCAAGCCGTCTTTTTTGCGTTTGACTGCGTAGTTAATGACAGATCGGGACATGCCAACCGATGGGCGTGTGATCTCGTGAACAAAGATTAGTACCGCGGCTTTGTCACCCAGAGGCTCTTTGTATTTAACGGTCTTTCCTTTGTCGGGACCGATAATGACTTTGATTGAACATTCGGGCAATGGCTCACCTTTTTGGGGGCCAGAAAAGTCATCAAATGCTGCGGCTGCAAGGGCTAAACAAAAGTAAGGGATGATTGCCATTTTGGTATCTCTAAGCAAAAGTTGAAAAGACGATTTGCTCCATCTTAATCGTTATGATGGTGGGATGCGATGAATGCTGATGTTGAATGGATCTGACTTTGGCAGTCGCAGCTAAATCACGACCGGTTGAATCTATTGCTTGGTACAGGAAAATAGCGGATCACAATCACTCATCATTTTTCTGTCAGCCCATTCGATGCCTAACATCCAAGCCTTTCGTGGACTCCGTTACAATCTCGGGCATGTTGGTGAATTGGAAGCGGTCCTTGCTCCTGCTCCGCGATTTATCGCTGCCGACGATCAGAATGAATTGTACAAAAAGCATCCATGTAACTTTGTACGGTTGAATTGCAATCGCACAGAACCGGGTGATGTTGGTGGTGATCGTCTTGAGCGAGCGGTAAGGTACTTTCGGAATTGGCAGCGTGAGGGCGTCTTTGAGCGAGACGGTGAAGCGGCGATTTACGTCATTCAGGTTGAAGAAGAAAACGGAGATACGTCCCCATCGATGGGATTTATATCGATCGCGGGAATTGACTCGCTTTCTTCATCGCACCCAGAAGCAGCGGATAGATCTGCAATTGATTCTGAACTGCATTTAATCAAACGGTGTGAAGCCAACTTGAATCCGGTGACGGTTCTACTGGAAGACTTTGACGCCAAAATCGAATTGCTTTTGACCGCCCAAGTTGCCAACAAGGCGCCCGTTCAAGCCGAAGCGAATGGTCTTAAATTTAAGTTGTGGATTGAGAATGATCTGCACTTTATTTCCTCGCTTTCTGCGTTGGCAGCGTCCGTGGAGCACATGGCAATCGCGAACCTTGAGTCCTTGGCGGCAGCCGAAGAGTATAAAAAAAGCTGTTCGGATTCTTCGAATGATGTGGTGCCGCAATCCGACTCGGTGCTTTCCTGCTGTATGTGCGTTTCAGGATTAAGGCTTTCCGAGATTTTGGACCAAGCGGCGACGCTGGATTCAACGAATACGAGTCCTAAGTTAATCGAATTTGCAGATGGCTTGATTCGAATCCCAGTGATTCTATCTGGATTGGTTGTAAATGTTTTCGATTGATCCGGAGGAAACACCATGTATCAACTGGGAGCGATGGGTTTCATTCTTTTGGTTGGACCTTAGATGGATACCTACGCGAAACGCTGGCCGGGAAGCGTCTTCTTGGGGCGTTTGTGTTTCAAGTTCGCAACTCCGAATTCTGCTAGTTCCAAATGTGGGAATCTGCCTAACCGATTGTTGAGTTCCTCGGTTTCACGTGAAACTGAAACGCCTGGTGGGTAATGGAGTCCGGCCTCGGTTCCACGTGAAACGATTGCCGTGCAGTATCTCGGAACGTGGCGATTACTTGCCGTCGGGTGGCAAAAATGACTTGCGGTACGAATTCGAGCCGGTGGAAAACGTTTCGACGCGCTCGCGGTTTGATAAATGTGATCCTGCACCGGTCCCACGCAGAGAGTGCGTTTGCGCTCAATGCCCTACTTCGTTAGCGATCAATGGGACACTTCAGGGCCGCGGCGTCTGTTCGGAATGACGGCAATCAAGGATCTGATTCGCGCAATTATGGACTTCAATGCCAACCTCAATGGCATTAAAACAACAGCGTGGCAGCCGGTTAATTTCAAAAAAGGCTGCGGATTTGAATGAACGCATGGGTGTAGTGGGCGAGGTGGTTGTCTATTAATGTGGGGCCCTGAGGAATTCCCGCTTCGAATTTGAAAAGGTTTCCAATCGAGGTTTCGGCCCAAACATGGAAACGCGATCAATTGCCAATGGTCGAATTCGAAGGCTGAACCTGTGGCTGCAGCTTTTTCACTATTCCGCCGATTCCAGCAACTTGGTAAAAACTGCGCGAATTGAAATCAAACTGCGGAATAAAAAACTTGGCCAGGATCCTGTGCATTGCGAATCAGAAAGGCGGCGTTGGAAAAACGTCGACTGCGATCAATCTGAGCGCTGGGATTGCCAAAAGTGGACAAAGCACTCTGCTCATCGACCTCGATCCACAATGCAACGCGACGTCCGGTTTCGGGCATGCACCAGCTGATCGACACCCGCTGGTTTTAGAAAATCCCGTTCGCGAATCCGTGCTAGCAACCAATATTGAAAATTTGCAGGTGCTTCCCGGCAGCAGGAATTTTAGAGATGTAGATAGTTTGGCGACCGGTTCGACGACGCATCAAAAGATTTTGCGTCAGCATCTTTCGAGTGCCGGCGCTGTCTTCGATTTTATCGTGATTGACTGTCCACCATCACTGGGCGAAATGACGCGAACGGCGCTCGCTGCCAGCACAGAAGTCTTGATGCCGATCCAATGCGAATATTTTGCAATGGAAGGCTTGACCCAAATGATTGAAGTCATCCGTGAGGTCATGAATTCTGAACAGCCAACTCGATTGGAATTCAGCGGGATACTTCTCACGATGTACGATCATCAATACGAACTAACGCACGAGGTGGACGAAGAGGTCCGCGAATTTTTTGGCGATATTGTATTCGATGCGGTGATTCCGCGCGATATTAACGTTGCCGAAGCATCCAGTCACGGCGTTTCCGTTTTGGACTACGCACCCAGATCCCGCGGGGCCCGCGGTTACGTTGAACTAAGTATGGAGATTTTGGAACATGTCTAAGAAGAAACGATTGGGCCGTGGGCTCGAAGCATTACTTGGCGTTGGGCCTTCAAATTCCCTGGAGAATGAATCAAAAACGGGGCAAACAGCGGGTGATGCTGGTGCAACCCCCAATCAAACAAAGTTCGAGATTTCCAACGACGGTACAGACGTCGATTCCGTAAATGATCTCCTGAAAGATGGCTCGGATTCAGCAGACGGCTCCGCTGTCATTCTTCCCTTTAAAGCAAATGCCAATCCGAAAAGGGGTCTTTCCAAATCAAATCACACGGCCGCCGCCGATTACGAGAACATCGACTTTACGAAGGCAAGGGCTGCCGCATCGGACGACCCTTTATCCAAATTTGAATCGATTGCCCCATCGTCTCAGAAATCAGGTGATGATGTGCTGATTGGCAAAATCAAAGCGGCCGATCCATCTGGAGTTTCAAACGCCCTTGCAGCAGGGGAAAACAGTTCGAACGAATCTGAATCCGGTAAACAAAGCCAGTCGAGCAAAGCGGCTCTGAATGCGTCTGCTGTCTCATTGGCAACGCAGTCAAGCACTTCGCCGCCGAGGGGGAAATCGAGTGAGTTGAGCGAATTTTCAAGCACAAATTCAGATTCAAAGCCCAGCATCGTTGAGCTGAATGTCTATGACGTGGATGATAACCCGTTTCAGCCACGTCGAGAATTCAACAAATCCGAGATTGAATCGCTCGCCGAGAGCCTAAAGACTCATGATCAACTGCAGCCGATATTGGTCCGGCAAGTTGACGGACGTTATCAATTGATTTCTGGCGAGCGTCGCTTGCGCGCGGCTATTCATGCGGGCTGGTCAAAGATCAGCGCACAAATTCGAGAAGCGGATGACCGATTGGTAGCAGAGCTAGCAATCGTCGAAAACTTGCAACGTAAGGATCTGAACCCGATCGAAAAAGCCCTTTCGTTTCGACGGTACTTGGATGAGCATTCTTGTCCACAAGACGAGTTAGCGGGCCGCCTGAAGATTGATCGATCGACGGTGGCGAATCTGTTGCGGCTTTTAGAATTGCCGCAGGTTGTTCAAAAAGCGTTGCAAGTTGGTTTGGTGACCAACGGTCACGCTCGCGCTCTTTTGCCGTTGGGTGAAGAGCACCTGCAAATCGAATTTTGCAATCGAATTCAGAGAGAAGGTCTGAGCGTCCGCGCAACGGAGCAAATGGTAAGGGAGAAGATCGACCAGGAAGACGGAAACACGACAAAATCGCTAAAAAAGGCTCGAGCCAAAAGCGGTCAGATATTATCGTTGGAGAAGGAATTTCGCAGTGCGTTGGGAACGAAAACGGAAATTTCGGCGACCAGCCGTGGTCGAGGCAAGATTGTAATCCACTACACCAGCAAAGAGGAATTTGAGCGGCTTCGCGACTATTTGGTCGGAACAGAACTGGATGCCGACGCGGCATAATCACAAAAAACTGTTTTGCAGGCCATAGACGCGTTGCAGTAATCAGCTTGGGTTAGTAAATTAGCTGTTTCGAATTTGCAATTGGGTTCATCCGTAAGCTGTCTTTTTCTGAAACGCAGTTTTGAAACTCATTCCAAATTGGAAATCGGGGCGTAGCTCAGCCTGGTAGAGCGCTTGCTTTGGGAGCAAGAGGTCGCATGTTCAAATCATGTCGCCCCGACT
>CAJQQR010000223.1 GCA_905480545.1 uncultured Pirellulaceae bacterium | reverse complement strand
TTTTAAATCGTATCCGTTGTCTGAGAGATGAATCGCAAGAAAGTCAAGCAAGTCCTCATTCCATGGCCGATTTCCCATGATGTCGACCGGCTCGACTAAACCGCGTCCCATCATCCGCTTCCATACGCGGTTGACAATCGTTCGCGTAAAACGACCGTTCTCAGGTTTCGTAATCAGATTGGCCGTCTGCGCGAGTCGCTCGTTTTTTGATTTATTTGGATCGATGCTGCCGAGTTCCGGCCATAGAAATTTTGTTTTGGCCATTTTACCGGTCGGAACATCACACCTAAACATCTCGATTGGCCTTTCGGCGATCACCGCAGCCAAACCATACGCGTCCGTCAATTTCCAGTCGTTGATAAAGCTATCGTGACACGAAGCACATTTCAGGTTTTCTCCCAGAAACACCTGGCTGATGTTTTGAGCGAATTGAACCTCGCGAACTTGACTCGCATTTACGTTCCCTCGCCATTTGATACCGCGAATGAATCCATCCGAATCAGCAGACGGGGAAATTAATTCGCGGGCAAATTGATCGTACGGTTTATTGTCAAGCAATGACTGATAGAGCCACTTTGTGACCTGTTTGCGGCCGCCATCTATAAAACCAGTTCCCACATAATCATTTCGCAGGTGATCGTTCCAAAACGTCAACCAGTGAACGGCGTATTCTTTTTCGCGTGAGAGAATTTCCGCCACCAATTCCTTCCGTTTGTTCGGATCTGAATCCCCAAGGAATGATTGCAGCTCCTCGGTGGCCGGAAGCACCCCCAGCAAATCCAACATCACTCGACGAATAAATACTGAATCACTCGAGTCCGCTGGCCAATCAATACTTTGATCCGAGAAGTACCCACCAATTATTTTATCGATTGGATTTCCAGATCCATCCGGTATTTCAGGACGTCGAGGTGCGATCGGCGCCTTCCAGGTATTGATTTTGAACGTGAACCCTTCTTCCCATTTCAGGTCGCTTTTTATCCACTTCGTTAGGACGTCAACTTCTTTTTCAGTAAGCCTCGGCCCCTCTGGCGGCATACGAAGGTCATGGTCCTCCGAGACAACTCTTTCTATTATCTCGCTTTCCGCAGGTTTCGTTAATTCGACATTGCCGGATTTCAAAACTGCGGAACGAGTATCCAGCGAAAAACCGCCCTTATAGTTGCCGTTTGCATGACATTTGACACAATTCTTTCTTAAGACTGGAACGACATCATGTGCAAAGTCCAACTCATCATTTCCGATTACCGGTTTATAGATCGTCGGCAAAAAGAAAATCACGATGACGCAAATAGACGCAAAAGAATTTCTGCCTGCTTCGCTGGCACTGAGCCTGGGCTGGATATTCATCATTGGAAGAGTTACCAAAAACGGGAATATTTCTTCACATTTTACCACGATTTGGTTTTCTGATCACGGTGAGTTCGCTGAAGGAGAATACAACGGCGTTTCAAAAACCCTATGCCTTTCACAAAAAAACCGTTATGTGATACCGTGAGGAACTCACTGATTTCAGAAAAAAGCAAATGAAATTAAGCACAAACGCCATTGAGCGGCCGCGAATCGTTGCGATCGGATGTATCCTCGTACTGGTGATTTCCTGTTGGTCCGCGTTAATGATTCCAGTCCAGCGTGCCCCCGCAATTAGCAAGGCGGTCGTGATGTGCACCATTCCCTACCCTGGAGCTGAACCTACTGAGGTCGAACAACAGGTGACGCGAAAAATTGAGGAGCGAATCCAAAGACTGGACAACATCGAGTTTATAGCGTCGACCAGCATGCGGGGTGTCGCGGTAGTGCAAGTCATTTTTCTGGATGGCGAAGATCCAGAAGCCGCACGGATCAAGGTAAAAGACATGGTGGACGAGGCCCGCGGCGAATTGCCACAAGGCCGTCAAATCGTACCCGGCGTGAATCGAATTGACTATGACAATACTCCATTGATTCTGGTCAATTTAATTGCTCCAGATGGATTCGATGAGGCCGCCCTAAAGCAGATTGCGGAAGAAGTCCGAGATGAGATCGATCCTGTCACTGGAGTTGCCGGCACGCAAGTCTTCGGGGGTCGGGAGCGTGAAATCCATGTCGACGTCAACTTGGATTTGGCCGCACAGTATGGATTGACACTTGTCGACGTGCAAACGGCATTAAATCAATTTCACGCTGAACGACCTGGCGGATCACTGGACACAGGATCATTTGATCCGCAAATCATCTCCGAAACCAAATTCCAGAATACCGACGATATCGGGAACGCGATCGTCTCTGAATCCAATGGTCGCGTCACTCGAATTCGCGATGTGGCAAAGATTTCGGACACCTACGAGCGGATCAAAAACGTTTCTTTCCTAGATGGTAAGGATTGTGCCACGATCATGGTCTACAAAGAATCAGACATTAATACGCTTGCTGCGGTCACGGCCATTCAAAACAAAATCAAAGAGTTAAAACCAAAGTATCCGGCAATCCAATTCACAACAACGCGAGATTCATCCGAAGAGATCCAGTTGATGTTTCGAGTGCTAGGATCGAGTTTCATTTTCGGAGCACTGTTAATCGTCGTCATTTTGGGATGGACGATGGGACTGCGGATTGCAACGCTGGTCTTGTTGGCGATTCCGTTTAGCTCCGGGGTCGGGTTAAGCTGCCTGTATTGGTTGGAAGTTCCCCTTTCGAGCATGGTGGTGTTCTCGTTCATTCTTGTCGTCGGGATGGTTGTCGATGGAGCGATCATTGTCGCTGAAAACATTCATCGGCACATCGAACGTGGCCTGCCGCCCGTTGAAGCTGCAAAAATCGGAATTGAGGAGGTAGGTAAACCTGTAATTATGGCCGATTTAACCACTGTCGCCGCTTACTTACCGATGCTGTTGGTTCCGGGAATCATGGGTGATTTCATGGGCGTGATGCCGATCGTTGTTGGTGTATCTTTGATCGGATCGATTATCGCCGACCATTTTGTGATCCCAGTGATCGCAGCGCGTTGGTACCGACAAAAGCAAATCAACGGCAAATCGGAAACGATCAAATCGACCAACACCGCTGCCGGGGACAAAACCCCCGACGAGAATCAACAACTCGCCATTCGGCCAAACTTGGGAGCAGGCAGTCGATTGTATCGCATGGTCTTGAATTGGGGCCTGAACAATCGATGGGCGATCGTCACCTGTGGGTTTCTAGCGGTTGCTTGGGCAGTGATCATGTCTGGCAAAATTGGCAGCAATTTCATGCCCCAAGGCGATGTCGGACAAATTCAAGTCAAATACGAACTACCGCTCGGCAGCAGCGTTCATCAAACGATCGCTTATTCGAAAATCATCACCGATTCGATCGAGGTCGTGCGGCAAAAGGGAATCGACAATGGGACTCCCGAAGTGCGCAATTTTGTTTCCGCCATTGGCTCGTCAGAGGGACTGGCAAGTCGACTGGAAAATGATCCCGCAGTCGGCCCTGAATTTGGAACCATTATGGTTCAACTCATTTCACCTATGGATCGACTTCGACACGAAACCGAGGTGATGGAAGACCTGCGGCACGAGATTGACAATCGACTCGATTCCGCTCCCGGTCTAACCTACAAGCTTGAACGCGTCGAAGAGGGCCCGCCCGGTGGATTTGATGTAGCGATACGACTGGAAGCGGACGATCACAAAGAACTTGGTCGAGTTGGTGCCAAGCTAGTGGAGGAACTCAAGCGTATCGGACATACGTTTGATGTTGGCATGGACTATCGACCCGAAAATCCGGCGATGTCGTATCGTCCCAACGAATTCGTCTTACCGTTTTTCAGTATCAACGAAGCCGATATCAACAACGCAATTTATACCGCAATCAATGGTGACGATTCTATCGTTCTGAGCATCGATGATGAAGATGTCCCGATTCGCGTTCAAGCGGCAGATCAATTCAGAAAGACACGCTCAGAATTGGGCCGAATGATGATTCGAGGCTCGTCAGGAAAAATGGCAACGCTCGACGAACTATGTGACGTACGGCGAACTCAAAGCGTCTACGCCGTCAATCGGTACGACTTGAAGCCTTCTGTTACCGTTCGATGCATGTTGGACAAAGAAAAGGTGTCGAGCGAAAAGGTCTTTGATCTACTGCGAGACAAAGTATTTCCCAGAATTGGATTTCAACCGAACAGGGAGATCGTCAGTTACTCATTGATGGGGTTCGATTTGACGCCCTACGTTCAGGCGTTGGGGATTGGTGCAACATCAAAACCGATGAAATTCAGCGGTGAACCCGGCACCACGGTCACGAACGTCCGGGCAAAATTCACAGGTGAAAATGAGGAATTCCAAAAGAATTTTGTCTCCTTACAGGTGAGCATGATCATCGCGGTCGTTTTGATCTTTGCGATCCTGGTGTTTCAATTCAATTCATTCCGTCAGGCGCTCATTGTGATCATCACTGTTCCATTCAGTTTTATCGGTGTCATTGCAGGAAGCTACATCTGCGGATTCCCTTTTAGCTTGGCCACGTTTATTGGCTTGATAAGCCTGGCAGGCGTTGTGGTAAATGACGCGATCGTCGTGGTGGACTTTATCAATCAAGGTCGAGACCGCGGACTCTCTAAACGCGATGCCATTATCGAAGCGGGGCTGAATCGGTTACGCCCTGTCCTTTTGACAACCATTACGACGGTTGGTGGTTTACTGCCTCTTTTTCTGAATTTAACCGGTGGTGCTGAATTTTGGCAGCCGCTTTGTGGTGCGGTTGTTTTCGGGCTGCTTTTTGCCACGTTTCTAACGCTGTTGGCCGTTCCGGTTGCGTACGACATGGTTTACTGGGGAACAGAACGCCAAAAAAACCCGTTACGCAACGAAATAAAATAAACCCTCCGGTTGGATCGCAGCACAAATGCAGCTGCGGAATGGCGAAATCGTTGAGATCGGCACTTGCCAAAATTCCGGGACGCTAGATACTGGAGGGAATTTTGTTTTTTGCTCCCCGAAAAAAGGAAAATCCGTAAGTGCCGAAGCGCGACGACATTCGAAAAATTTTACTTATTGGATCGGGGCCTATCATTATTGGACAGGCGTGCGAGTTCGATTATTCCGGCACACAGGCGTGCAAGGCTCTCCGTGAAGAAGGTTACGAAGTTGTGTTGGTTAACTCCAACCCAGCAACCATCATGACCGACCCGGAAACGGCGGAGCGAACCTATATTGAACCGCTTACATGGGAAGTCGTCGAAAAGGTTATTGAAAAAGAGCGCCCCTGCGCTCTTTTACCGACCCTCGGTGGTCAGACCGGTTTGAATCTAGCCATGGAGCTGGAGGAGCAAGGCGTTCTGGAAAAATATGGCGTCGAAATGATCGGCGCAAATGCCGCAGTCATTGCCAAGGCGGAAGAGAGAGAACAATTCAAGGCCGCAATGAATAAAATCGGGCTTGGTGTCTGCCGGGGCGAAACCGTCAAAACGCTCGAACGCGCTCGAGAAATCCAGCAGGACATCGGTTTACCCTGTGTCGTTCGCCCCAGCTTTACGATGGGGGGAAGCGGTTCTGCGATTGCATATAATCGCGACGAGTATGATACGCTTGTCCAACGCGGACTTGATCAATCGCCTGTTACAGAAGTTTTGATTGAAGAATCCATCATCGGCTGGAAAGAGTACGAGATGGAAGTCATGCGGGATATGGATGATAACGTGGTGATCATCTGTTCCATCGAAAACTTTGACCCGATGGGAGTCCACACTGGCGACTCGATCACTGTCGCGCCCGCCCAAACACTGACCGATAAAGAATACCAGCGAATGCGTGACGCAAGTCTCGCTGTGATTCGCGAAATTGGCGTTGAGACAGGAGGCTCGAACATTCAATTTGCGATCCATCCGGAAAACGGCCGGATGATTGTCATCGAAATGAATCCTCGCGTCAGCCGCTCCAGTGCGCTCGCTTCAAAAGCGACTGGATTTCCAATTGCCAAGATTGCTGCGAAGCTCGCGGTCGGTTATCGATTGTGGGAACTGCCAAACGATATCACTCAAAAAACCAAGGCCTGTTTTGAGCCAACGATTGATTATGTCGTCACCAAGATTCCCCGATTTGCATTCGAGAAATTTCCGGAAGCCGACAAAACGTTAATGACTCAGATGAAAAGCGTTGGCGAAACGATGGCGATTGGTCGAACTTTCAAAGAGTCTTTTCAAAAAGCGCTCCGGGGCCTAGAAATCGGAACATTTGGGTTCGGCTCCGATGGCAAAGACCTTTGGTATGGGGAAGACCGTCCGTCACGGGATGACATCCGTGCCAAGCTGGCGACACCGAATGAAGATCGTGTTATCTATCTGCGTTATGCATTCAAATCCGGAATGACGCTGGAGGAAATTTTTGAACTGACGTTTATCGATCCATGGTTCCTGAATCAATTAAAACAAATCATCGATCTTGAGGACCGAATGCGGGCAATTGAAAAACTGTCCGACGTGAGTGATGAGCTGTTATTAACGGCAAAACAGAATGGTTTCTCGGATCGGCAACTAGCCACAATCTGGAACTTGAGTGACCTGGAGGTTCGAGAAGAAAGAATCAACCGTGGTATTCGGGCGACCTTCAAGTCGGTTGACACTTGCGCCGCCGAGTTCGAAGCCTACACTCCCTATTTTTACTCGACTTACGAACAGGAGGACGAAACGCCTCCAAAAGACGTCCGCAGAAAACGCATCATGATTCTGGGTGGCGGGCCAAATCGAATCGGACAAGGTATCGAATTTGATTATTGTTGCTGCCATGCCAGTTTTGCCTTAAACGATTTAGGCATTGAATCGGTCATGGTCAATTCGAATCCGGAAACGGTCAGTACCGACTATGACACGAGTGACATGCTGTTCTTTGAACCGCTTACAGCTGAAGACGTCTTAAACATTTGCGACCGCGTTCAGCCCGACGGCGTTATCGTCCAATTCGGCGGTCAAACGCCATTGAATCTTGCACGCGCACTCGAAACCGCTGGGGTCAACATTATTGGAACAAGTGTTGATACGATTGAGGCTGCAGAAGACCGCGAGAAGTTTCAGCGAATCCTGGATAAACTAAATCTGAAACAACCAGCAAATGGTATCGCCCGAACGATGGAACAAGCTCGTGAAGAGGCAAAGAAAATTGGTTTTCCATCTTTGGTTCGCCCCAGCTTTGTTTTGGGGGGGCGAGCAATGGAAATCTGCTATGACAAGGCACAGTTTGAACAGTTTGTGGCGGCGGCGTTCGTTGTCGCGCAGGGGCAACCCGTTTTGATCGACAGTTTTCTTGAGGACGCGATCGAAGTCGATGTCGATGCAATTTGCGATGGCACCGATGTAATTGTTGCCGGTGTGATGGAACATATCGAAGAAGCTGGAGTTCATAGTGGTGATTCGGCGTGTGCGATACCACCTTACAGTTTACCGGGACCAGTCGTTGATGAAATCAAACAAGCGACCAAAGCACTAGCGATGGAATTGAAAGTGATTGGGTTGATGAACATTCAATTTGCCGTCAAAAAAGATGACGATGGTAAACCGATTGTTTACGTTCTCGAAGTCAATCCACGTGCAAGTCGAACGGCGCCATTCGTTGCCAAAGCGACAGGCGTGCCGATTGCCCGAATTGCTGCCAAGGTTATGGCAGGTAAAACCCTAAAGGAACTTGGGATCACATCGGATCCGATCCCATCGCATGTTTCCATCAAAGAAAGTGTTTTTCCGTTCCGGAAATTCGTCGGCGTCGATATTGTTTTAGGACCAGAAATGCGTAGCACCGGCGAGGTGATGGGTGTCAGCAAACGCTTCTCGATTGCTTTTGCAAAATCGCAATTGGGTGCTGGTATTGTTCTACCTAAAGAAGGCAACGTATTTATTAGTGTGAGCGAACGCCACAAAGATCGTGTTGGCGAGCTTTCTCAGCGTCTTCACAAAATGGGTTTCAAGCTATTGGCAACCGCTGGAACCGCGCGGCGACTCTCCGAGGCCAACATCCCCGTAGAGACGGTGAAAAAACTGGCAGAGGGGCACCCGAACTTGATCGATCATTTGAAAAATGAACAGGTTGCGTTGATTCTGAATACACCAAACGGCAAAGGTGCCCGAACCGACGAAGGTCGCATTCGCGCGACAGCGGTTCAAAATGGCGTTCCATGCATCACCACCATTCAAGCAGCAGAGGCCGCAGTCAAAGCAATGGAAGCTATGCGGGAAGAAGATTTTACGGTTCAGTCATTACAGGAACGATTCGCTGAAGCCAAAGCGCTGGCTGACGCCTCAAAAGACTGAGCATCAGAAAAACGAATAAACCGAACTCAGAGCATTAATCTTTCGGGCAGTCGAACGCGCATCCAAACTAATTCAGTTCCATAATCGCTGGCTGAAGCGTTGCCGTTTGCGGGGCAGCGTAAACGATAGATAGAACTCGATTCTCAGAAGAGAACCGAAGCCCTGATCCTGCGAAACTGTCATTTGTTCGGAATTCGATTTATTTGGAAGAACCCTTTTTTCCGATTTATACCCTATACACCTTCCGGAAGCTGAGCCCTCGTCGTTCAGTCAATCTCAGGAAAGATCTACAAAAGTCATGTTTGTCGGATGCGTTGTCAGCAAATAGTTGGCCAAATCCGAATAACAAGATAAAGTTTCTGACCAACTGTCTGTCGATTAACCAGTCCGAGATGCCAGCGACAAAAGCAAACTTTCCTCCCTCGCATTTCGAGTTGGTTATTTTGCCGAATGCAAAGCAAATCGTAAAATCAACTGACGGCTAGGGTTCAAGCGATTCGTTCGTACCCCACTCCCTAGAACAATTGTGGGTTACGTTGACGCATCAACGTTCTTAGCCCTGATTTCAAATCGATTTGTCATCACTCAAAATCTATTTAATCCAAAAACAATGAGCTCAAACAATACCGTTATGGTCGAGTCTTCACCGTCATCCGATTCTTTGCCATTAAAAGACATTGCCTCCGAAATCGATCGACACCTCAAGTACACTTTGGGTGTTGACCCATCCAAATTGGATTCTAATTACGCATTGCAATCGGCGATCATGTCAGTTCGTGATCGATTAATGACCGATTGGTCCAAGACCCGAAGCGAGGCTTGGGAATCAGACAAACGGAATGTTCATTACATCTCGCTGGAGTTCCTTATTGGGCGGTCGTTGCAGAACGCCGTTCTTAATCTGGACCTACAAGAAGAACTGAAAAAGTCTGCGGTTGAACATGGGATGACTTTGGAAGAAATCTATGACGCCGAACTCGATGCCGGACTAGGCAACGGTGGATTAGGACGTCTGGCTGCCTGCTTTTTAGATAGCTGCGCGAACCTTGAACTGCCGGTAACCGGCTATGGTATCCGTTACGAATTTGGAATGTTTCACCAACGATTCGAAGCCGGGCATCAGGTCGAAGCACCTGACAACTGGCTGCGAGATGGAAATCATTGGGAAGTTGAAAGAAGCGAAGACACTCGCGAGATTCGCTTTTATGGTCACACCGAAAGATGCATGCAGGACGATGGAACTTTCAAGGTCCAGTGGGTCGGAACCAACAATGTCCTCGCCGTTCCGTACGACATGCCAATTCCGGGATACAGAAACGGTCGAGTCAACACTTTACGACTTTGGAAGGCTTCCGCAACGGACGCCTTCAATCTTGGTGAATTTAACGCAGGAAGTTACACCGAGGCTGTTGGGAAAAAGATCAACGCGGAACAGATTTCGATGGTCCTGTACCCAAACGACAGTAGCGAAAACGGCAAAGAACTTCGGCTGAAGCAACAATACTTCCTCGTTTCGGCGACCCTGCAAGACATTCTTCAAAAATGGGTCTCCAAACATGGCGAAGACTTTACTGAATTCGGTGGCAAAAACTGTTTTCAACTGAATGATACGCACCCCGCATGTGCGGTTCCTGAACTGATGCGATTGTTGATGGATGAGCACGCAATGGAATGGGAAGAGGCCTGGCAAATCGTAAACCGCTGCATGGCTTATACAAACCACACATTGCTACCGGAAGCGTTGGAGAAGTGGTCGGTTGAGATGTTTAGCCGGTTGCTACCTCGGCTTTTAGAGATCATTTACGAAATCAATGAACGATTCTTGGGCGAAGTTTCAACAAAGTTCCCGGGCGATAACGAATTGCTTTCGCGAGTTTCATTAATCGAGGGCGGCCATCATCCTCACATCCGCATGGCGTATGTCGCGTTGGTGGGCAGTTTCTCTGTGAATGGCGTAGCTCAACTGCACACCGATCTCCTGAAAGAAGGACTATTCTCTGACTTTGAGAAAATATGGCCAACGAAATTCAACAACAAAACCAATGGTGTCACACCACGACGCTGGTTATCGCATTGCAATCCACTTTTACGCGACCTAATTACAGACGCGATCGGGGATAAATGGCAATTTGATTTTCAGGAGATTGCCGGGCTTGCGGCATTTGCGGACGACAAAGAATTTCAACAACGATGGATCGATGTCAAACGATCGAACAAAGAACGATTGGCTGATCTGCTTCAAACGACGACCGGCTTTTCGGTTGACACCAGTGCTCTGTTTGATGTTCAAGTAAAACGGATTCATGAATACAAACGTCAATTGATGAACGTATTGCATGTCATCCATCTTTACGATCAGATTCTTCGTGGAGAAACGATTCAGCCTCGTGTCGTGATCATCGGTGGAAAAGCGGCACCAGGTTATCACGTTGCCAAGTTGATCATCAAACTGATCAACAATGTTGCATCCGTGATCAACAATGACCCAACAGCAAAGGGCAAATTACAGTTGATCTTTTTCCCGAACTACCGTGTTTCATCAATGGAGGTTATTTGCCCAGCGACTGAATTGTCCGAGCAAATTTCAACAGCCGGCAAAGAAGCATCCGGAACGGGCAACATGAAATTCATGATGAACGGCGCTCTGACGATTGGCACTTTCGACGGAGCCAATATCGAAATTCGTGAAAAAGCTGGTGCAGAAAACTTCTTTTTGTTTGGTTTGGAAAAGCACGAAATTGACGCTGCCAGAGCATCATACAATCCCAACGCTTTGATCGATCAGACGGACGAATTAAAACGGATTTTTCATCATCTTGAGTCTGGACGATTCAGTGCATCAGAGCCAGGAATTTTCGATCTTTTAATCCAAGGGCTCCGAAACGCCGGCGATCAATGGATGACAGTAGCAGATCTAAAAAGCTTTATTGACGCACAAAAGAATGTTGGTGAAGTTTACCAAGACGTCGAGACCTGGAACCGCATGAGCATTCACAATTCGGCGAGTAGCGGATGGTTCTCCAGCGACCGAACGATCCGGCAATACGCTGATGAAATTTGGCACGTGTAGTCGATTGGGGACGAGAATTCAACTTCCCTGGTGTGCAGGGACTTATTGAAGGTGTGGGCGCTATGGAATCGAAGACAACATGTTCGAGATTCCGGTCTGCAATTGATTTTGTTGCTGAGTTTAAAAGCTGTCTCTACAACGAAATCACGGCGCCTAACACCAGAGAGTCCTGAACAACGTCCTTGTCACTGACTTTTTGAATTCCCGTTAGTGGCGCAAAACCGCTGCCGCGCACATACTCAAATGTCAACGTTGTGTTCGGGTACGGCTGTACACTGAGGCCCAGAACCAATTGTCGGTTGAATTCAAACTCAGTCTCCGAACTGCCCTGGATCCCTTCACTCCAACTCACCGAACTTCGAGCCGCCATATCGCCGATGAACATGTCGTATGCGGCTTCCGCCCGGTAGGCAATAACCTCGTGCTCCGTTGCCGGCCATGGATTTACGGTTTGCACATACTCGCCTGCAAGTTGAAGACGCCCCAGTTTCAGGGCCGCGTTGATATCGAATGCTCCGTTGTTTGGCCCAAACAGCGTCGGGTCAAGATGCTCAGCAACGGGTGCGTTGTAGATGGTTCCATGCAGGTACCCTGCCCCGATATCGAACTGATCTTCCCCTTGGAGCGGAGTTCGCAGCAAAACATTTGCAGCAAAATTGTTTAAATGGCCTTTTTCATCTGAATCAACAACCCTAATCCCGCGACTTCCATTTAGAGCGGTAATCGTTGCGTTGAGTCGCTGATTATCAAAACCTATTCCCGCTCCTTCCGCGAGTGCGCCAAAATAATGCCATGGTATCGCTTGTGAAAACGGGCTTAGTGTCCCCATACTGCCGAACGAAAGATTCTTTTTTCCGATGAAAGCGTAATAGGGCGAACGAGATAAATCACCAAACACGACATACGCTTGGCGAACTTGAAAACTCCCCTGCTTAAAGTCGCCGAAGGAAAACACATCCGAAAACAACGTCTCAAAATAGCCATGAACCATCGGATTAAAATGTGCTGAAACGGACTGATTCGCATGCAGCAATCGAAAATCGGATGCGGAGTTTCCGGAGAAATCGGTCGGAAAGCGGCCAAAGTAAGAGAATTTCCCGGTTCGATTCGTTTGAGCGAAAAGCCCGGAAGCTCGAAACTGGGCTCCAATCGTCAAACCCATTTGGCCACCGTTAAGAAACGACTGTTCGAGCAAAATGACTTCTTTGTCACCTTGCCTGTTCTGAAAATCCAGCATTTGGCTGGTGTACCCGGTATCAAGATCAATAAACCAATTACCGTCTTCCTCGAATACGGGTTGGCTGGCAATGGATTGATCGATCAAGGGCCGGGCAACGAGTTCGGGCTCCTGACTGGAGGCGTTCATTACTGATGAGTCAGCACGCGATCGAACGATTATCGCCGGCGGAGAGGACGAGCTGCCAGAAAAATAGTCTTGTTGCGATCCGCTTCCTGGCCGATTTACGTCGCCAATTTCCTGCGAGTGTGCGTCCTTACGGGAACCCAGCACGACCAACATTCCAGTCAAGAAAATCAGGCTCATCCCCAAACGCAAAACACGATTTCTGATGTTCGCTGGAAGAGTCATTGAATCCGCTAGCCTGGTAAGTTATTCCGGTTACGAAAACTTTATCGGCTGGTTATCACCGAATCTTTATGATTCATTTTAAATCTCAGCTAAGGATAGACTGGGATTGAGATGCGTTAGCCGCAATTCGATCATCGTTCTCCCACGTCAACAAAAGGCGTGCC
>CAJQQR010000222.1 GCA_905480545.1 uncultured Pirellulaceae bacterium | reverse complement strand
ATGAAAACGGAACCGTCGCCAAACCCAGCGGAGAAAATGGCGTTGCGAAAAGAGGCAGATACGAAAGATTCATGCTCAGCCACTTTCGCCGATCCTGCATTTTTGAATTTCCGTTCATCGGTGATACCAAGTTGGAATTCTTGCCTTGAAATGCAATTGGCCATGAACTTCAATTGGCCATGAAAACAGAATGACGATTTTCGCGCCGCAAAACTCCATTTGCCGCATAAGTCAGACTATCAAAAAAGATCTCTATTTCAAAATCGGATTGAGAATTGAGACGAATGAGCTGAAATTGGAATCAAATTACGGCAATGCATGATTCAAATTTCTCTTCGGAAGGCAATTTAGGGACCAATTGCGAGTCGTATTTTCGAACAAAGTTCGCTTTTGCCGTGCAAAATATGGTGAAAACCGAACTGAGTGCGACAATCCCCATCTTCTTTTTAAAGGGCAACGCGGATCAATTCTCCGCACTAAAAACTAAACCTGTTCCCGGAACGTCAAAAAACTGACCGCCGCCAATGCACCGCCGCCGATAGTGAATACGATATCGAGGAAGTAAGGCGAGAAGCCTTTCATAGGCGAAAGCGTAGCCATTCCTGCGAAATGCAGAATTAAGTCCGATAAAAAAAGCAGCAAAACCAGGATGCCACAAATCATCCCGATGATGCACAGTACTTTTTGCATTAGGTGTTTCCTCAACGGTGCTTACCATGGGCAGAAGTGCCGATGGTATTTCGTTAGTATAATTCAGGCGTTTCGCGTGTCACGTCCGACGCGGACGGGAAACCGGCATTACCCCAAATAGCTCAAAATCCTGTGGATCTGACCTAATCTTACCGGTTTTTCCCTTTGTGCCGCCCATGTTACAAACAATTTCACGCTGCCCAAAGAGACCTCGGCAGATTTCAATACAAAATTTTAATTTGCAAAACTAATGTCTATCGTAACCTCTGATTCAAATTCGAACACTGATTCTTCCATGGATTGGAGTGTTTATCGCGCGAAAAACTTCCCCGTCGTCAATAAGTGGTCCTACTTTGACCATGCTGCGGTGTCACCGCTTCCGACTCCTGCAACCCTCGCGATTCAGAAATGGATGACCGCTGCAACCCAAGAGGGTGATGCCGTTTGGCCGGAATGGGCAGCCAGAGTTGAAGAAATCCGGAAGACGGCCGCCAACCTCGTCAACGCTCTGCCGACCGAGATCGCTTTTACGCCAAGCACAACGGCCGGAATCAGTTATGTAGCTGAAGGCTTACATTGGAAAGAAGGTGACAATATCGTCCTTCCGAGCGGCGAATTTCCATCCAACCTTTATCCTTGGATGCATCTAAAGAATTCTGGCGTCGAGCTTCGGATTGTAGAAACCAGTCCACTCGGGGAAATCGACCTCAATCAAATCTCCGAAGCATGCAACCAAAGGACGCGATTGGTTTCGATGAGCTGGGTCGGTTACGGTACCGGATATCGAATCGATCCAGCGGCTGCCGCAAAAGTCGCTCACGATAACGGAGCATTATTCTTCTTGGATGCGATTCAAGGCCTGAGTGTTTTCCCAATGGATGTCAAACACTGCGACATTGATTTCTTTGCTGCCGATGGTCATAAATGGATGATGGGACCGGAAGGCGCCGGGCTGTTCTATTGCAAACAGGAACATTTGAATGTTCTCAAGCCCAAAGGAATCGGCTGGAACAGCGTCAAAAACCCCTATGCATTTGGAAACGTCGAATTGGAGTTAAAAGATTCTGCCAGTCGCTACGAGGGTGGAACCCAAAACATGTGCGGTATCCATGCGTTGGGCGGCAGCCTTGATTTGATCACCGAAACTGGCGTGAACCCGACAGCATCACCTATAGGCGAACGAGTCCTATTCCTGACCGATCTATTTTGCGAAAAAATGGACTCGCTTGGCTTTACAACGAAGTGTTCACGTATTGGAAACGAACGATCAGGCATTATTGGTTTCACCAAAGAAAACTTTGATCCGAACGAAGCTCGAAATCGTTTACTTGAAAACGGCGTCGTTTCCAGCGTTCGCAAAGGCTTGCTCCGATTCAGCCCGCACGCCTACAACAACGAAGAGGACATCGACCGAGCGGTTACAACGCTCAAAGCGTGATTTACCCTAAATCGAATTCCAATCGAAGCGACCAGTATCTTACCGATTTTCCGCTCGCACATTCAATCCGAGAAAGATATCAACATGACAGGAAAAACCGCTGTCTACACGGGCTCGTTCGACCCGATCACCCTTGGGCATTTGAACGTCATTTCGCGGGCATCATCGATCGTCGACAAACTCGTGATCGGGATTGGGATCAATGTTGAAAAGACCGCTTTATTCACGCCAGACGAGCGATTGGACCTGGTCAAGTTGGTTACCAAGGGTTTCCCAAACATCGAGGTTCAAACGTTTACCGGCTTGGCCGTAGATTTTGTCAATCGATGCAATTCCAGAATCATGATTCGGGGCGTTCGACCACTAACGGATATTGCGGGTGAGTTCACGATGCTGATGGCCAACCGGCAGCTGGATCCCAATATTGAGACGTTGTTCTTGATGGCGGACGAAGACTACGCGCACGTCTCCAGTACATTGATCAAGCAAATCACTCCGATCGCCAATGATGAAAAGCTGGGGCGTTTCGTGCCCAAAGAGATCATTCCGATCCTGCGAAAAAAGTTTGATTCGAAACTGTAGATGAATACCGAATCAAAATCGGGTACCACGGGGAACTGCCAAAACGTAACAAAATCCACGCAACTCTCATCTAGAGGACTCGAGCCTTCATTACCAACCGACTCCTACTTTGTTACACCAAATTCGCGATCATTTCCTTCGACGTTTCAACCAGCGACATGGCGGCATCAGAAGTTTTGGCTTCTGCGATGACGCGAACGATAGGCTCAGTGTTGCTTGCTCGAATCAGCAACCAAGAGTCCGTAAAGTCTAGTCGCAGACCGTCCATTCGGTTTGGTTTTGCGTCTGCAAAGTGTTTTTCTAACAGGTCGAATGCGGTGGGGACTTTCTCCTTATCCAATTGAATTTTGTCTTTGACGATTTCGTAGGAAGGAATGGCCGAGGCCAGCGTCGATATCGCCAAATCATTCTTGACCATCGCATCCATCGTCTGGGCCATCGCAACAAAACTGTCGCGCACGTATCCGACGCGAGGATCAATCGGCCCGCCGTTACCTTCACCACCGTAAATGGCAGCATTGGAAATCATTTCATTCGTCACGTTCGCTTCACCAACGGCACTAACGATACAGTTGCAATCGAACTCTTCGGCAATGTCCACCGACATGCGACTGGTAGCACAATTAATCACGACGTTACCCGTCTTCTCCGATTTTGACAAAGCATGACGCAGCGTGATTGCCAAGGTGTACTCTTCGCCAATGTAATTACCCAGTTCATCAATGATTGCGAGTCTGTCAGCGTCGGGGTCTTGGCAGAAGACAACATCAGCACCAAAGTCCTTTGCCCTTGCCGCAACTCCTTTGAGGTTCTCGGCAGTCGGTTCCGGAACATGTTCGAACTGCCCGTCGGGAGAATCGCCCAAAATTTCAAATTGACAATCGAGTGCCTTAAAAAGCTGTTTGGCGAGCAGGCTGCCTGCACCACGATTACTATCGAGAACGACTTTTAACTTACGTTTTTTGATTGATTCAACGTCGACCGTGGCTAACACGGACTTCAAATGTGCTGATGTGGTATCGGCAACGGCCGCCCGTGTGCCGATTTTGCTGTACGGCACAAAAGAAAATTGGTTTTTTTCATAAAGATCAATAACCATCTGCCCTTCGCTGGCAGAGATCACTCGCCCGTCGAGACCAAACAACTTCATTCCGTTGTACTCGGGAGGATTGTGGCTGGCGGAGATTTGGATTCCGCCTGAACAATTCAGTTCCCGAACAAGCACGCCAACCGTCGGGGTTGCGCAAACGTCTGCGTAAAGCACGTTAAATCCAGCCGACATCAACGCCGCTGCGATCGCATCGGCAAACATCGGCCCGGTTTCTCGCCCATCTCGACCAATTAATACGGCACCAGTTCGGTTGTCCGAGTCCAGACTTTCGGCGAATGCCAGTGCATAGCGGCTTGCAAGAATCGGATCGAGACTTTCACCTACGATTCCCCGAAGGCCAGAAACACTGATAATGGGTTTTGACATATTCGATTAACTCGTCTATTTTTCAGACTTTTAGTGGTGTGTAAAATTTCGGCGACATCGTTGTGGGGCCGCATTTGAGTGGGGCCACATTTGAGTGGGGCCACATTCGAGCCTTCGGCTGCCGGAAGTGAACTCTTTCAAGCCATCAATCTTAATCGCAATCCGTTACAAATAAACATAGATCATGACAACCGAGAACCTTGCAAAAAATTTAATGGATCAAATTGATGGTGCCCTTAACGACGGCAAATTGACCCAATCGGCCGCTGAAAACATTAAAATCTGGTTGACCGAGCCTCGATATCGTGACTACGTCCAGCAAATTAACGACCATATTCGTGATGAAAAATGGCAAGAGCTAGATAATGTTTTCTGGACAATCATTCCGTTTGGAACGGGTGGCCGTCGTGGACGGATGCACCCGATCGGATGCAATGCGATTAACGATCGCACAGTGGGAGAAAGCGCCCAAGGGTTGGCCTCCTATGTCCTGCAACATCGTTCGGAAAATCCGAATGAAAAAGAACTGAGTTGCGCGATTGCTTATGACACTCGCCATAATTCGAGACATTTTGCCGAATTGTGCGCGTCGATTATGGTCGCCAACGGATTTAAAGTTTACTTTTTGGACGACTATCGCAGCACACCCGAACTCTCATTTCTCGTTCGCTACAAAAATTGTGACTGCGGCATTATGGTGACCGCCAGCCATAACCCTCCCAGCGATAATGCCGTAAAGGTGTATTGGTCGACTGGTGGGCAACTGGTACCGCCCCACGATGGCAACTGTATCTCGGAAGTGGAAAAAGTTGACGAGATCAAAAACGTGGTATTCGCAGATGCGCTTTCGCAGGAGCAAGTCGTCTTTTGCCGTGAAGAGGTCGACCAAGCGTTTTTGGAGAAACACCTGGAACAGGTCACTGCTGGGCCGCGTGACTTGAAGGTCATTTACTCGCCGCTGCATGGCGTTGGGGAATTCAATGTTTTGAGTTTATTGAACGCCTCCGGATTCGATGACGTCGAAGTCTTCGAACCGCATCGTAAACCAGACGGTGATTTCCCAAATGTTCCGGGGCATGTTTCCAATCCAGAGAATAAAGTGGTTTTTGATGCAATCATCGAACGCGGCAAGGAAACGAATGCTGATCTTATTATGGCCACCGATCCAGATTGTGATCGGCTGGGTGTTGCCGCACCGCTGACCTCCTCTGACGACTCCGAGTGGGCAACTTTTACCGGAAACCAAATCGGCGTCATGTTGACCGATTACACTTTGGGCCGTCTGAAAGAGAGTGGCAAACTGACGCCCGAACATTATGTGATCACAACGTTGGTCACGACAGGAATGATTGGTCAAGTTTGCAAGTCTTACGGCGTACAATGCCAAAACAACAACCTTGTTGGCTTCAAATGGATTGGCGACCTGATGGACAAACTGGGCCCCGACAAATTTGTTTTCGGAACAGAGGAGTCGCACGGGTATCTGGTCGGTCAGTATTGCCGCGACAAAGACGGTGCGATCGCGTGCATGTTGATGTCGGAATTGGCCGCATTGGTAAAATCAAAAGGCCAATCGTTGCACGAATATTTGGATGCGTTGTATGAGAAGCTTGGCTATCATTCAGAAAATTTAATGACGATCCAAATGGAAGGCTCCGATGGCATGAAGCGAATGAACGCTTTAATGGCGGCTTTGCGGGAGAACCCACCAGAAGAACTGGGTGGTATTCGCGTCCATCAAGTCCGAGATTACGACAAATTGACTTGCAAAGAAATTGGCGTCGCAGTCAAACCACTGGATGGCCCAAAAGGAAATATGATTTTCCTCGATCTAAAGGAAAAGGGTAATTACGTGGCCGTCCGACCGTCGGGGACAGAGCCGAAAGTCAAATTCTACATGTTTACTCGCCTGAATCCTGGCGGCACCGGAAAGCTGGGGGGAATCAAGCACTTGGCAACGGATCGCCTGAAGTCCTTTGAAAAGGATTTAAAGGCCTTTGCGGAAAAAATCTAAAGCCTGATGTCGAGCAATTCTTCCGATTTAAGGCTGATGAATCCAAATTATGATTGCCGCGTTTAACGCCGTATTGCCGGTTTTTCTACTGATGGTTCTGGGCTTTTTCCTATTCCATATTCGATTGATGACGGGTGAATTTGCGGCCCATTTGAATCGCTTGGTCTATTGGATCGGATTGCCCAGTCTACTGTTTCGTGAGATCGCCACCCAAACGCTGGATTGGGGTTCGGTCTCGAATATCTTACTTGCTTTTTTTCTCGCGCTTTCTGGCACGATTCTGATCGCCTACGCAATTTCGTTCTTTCAAAAGATGGATGAGTCGACGACCGGTTCCTTTGTCCAAGCCGCCTATCGTGGAAACCTTGGGTTTATCGGGTTGCCCATCGTTTTGTACTCAGCAACCCAAGCCACCCAAGATCGAATGCAATCGCTCGCTGCGCTTGCAATGGGTCCTGCCGCGATCGCATTTAACCTGATCGCAGTAACGGTCCTCCTGCGACATCAACCCAAAACCGAATCCAAAACGCCCAGTTTGCTGTTTTCAATGCTGACCAATCCACTAATTATTTCCGGATTCCTTGGCATCGCCGTGGCCACTTTAAAGATAAAATTGCCGTCGTTTCTGGATCGATCCTTTGACGAGTTGAGCAAAATGGCGGTGCCGGCAGCATTGCTTGGTCTGGGTGCCTCGTTTGCCTCTTTCGGATTCGAAAGTCTCAACTCTAGAAACTTGATCCGAAACACTTTGGTCTGCGCGGTCCTAAAAGGACTGATTTCACCACTTCTCGGTTTACTTTCAGCGATTCTTCTAGGCTTAGATGCGTTAGAAGCCAGAATCGCGATCGTTTACCTTGCAACTCCTACAGCGATCGCGTCCTTCGTTTTGGCCGGGCAATTTGGTAGCAACGAAAAACTTGCGGCAACTTCGATTATCGTGTCGACTTTCGTTTCAATCGTGTCTTTACCACTTGGACTGTGGGTGACAGGCGATGACGTCTGGCAATGGCTATGCCAAGTGATTTAGACCAGGGTCCCGGCAACGGAGAGGTTGAGCTCTTTCAAATACGACCCTCTTTCAAATACGAGACTCTTTTAAATACGGAGCTCTGAGAATTATGGAGCCCTTCAAAATAAACGTGCCTAGAGTTTTGGTTCAAACTCCCTCTCCGAAATCTGGTGATCCTAACTTGGCAAACGTATTGAGCAATTCGACATTTGACGATTCAAAGTCGATTATCGCTGATCGATATGACCATTTTGCGTTTTAACGAAAGCCTCGGGGCGGCGATCTGAATTGTCCTTGACGAGCAAACGAGCCACACGTCATTACCGAGCTTTCGCATTAACATTTCGCGAGAAGAGTAAAGCGAAATACTCTTTCTACAAACCCGAAACGTCAACATTTTTTTTCGCGTGAATTTTTTATTTTGATTCCGTGAACTCTGAAAACACACCGCAAACAATGTTTGGCACGCATCTTGCATTAATGAGTTCTCAGTTGTGGGCCACGACTGACATTTATTCAGGCTTCGGAAAAACCGGGGCGTTACAAGATTGCAAATCCAATTGGGAGAATTTTCAATGTCAAATACACAACAAAACGCATGTCATTCCAGGAATCGAGTCCGAGGACTTTTTGGGGACGTGGAGAGCGTTTTTAACCAGTTCTTTGATCACTCAGAAAAAGCAGCCTTCCGGCCGCATTGGGATATTGTCGAAAAGCCCGACGGTTTCGGCGTCACGATAGAACTTCCCGGCGTTTCGCCCGGTGATGTCAATGTTGAGGTCGAAGAGGGGATCCTTACAATTTCTGGTGAAAAGAAAGTTGATCGCAGCGGCGAAAACCAGACGGTACACTCCTTCGAAAGACACTCTGGTGAGTTCAAACGATCTGTCGAGTTTTCAACACCTGTGGATCTGGACAATATCGAGGCATCATTCAACAACGGACTGCTATGGGTATCGATTCCTAAATCAGAAAAAGTGGTCCCACGAAAAATAGAAGTCAAAATTGGCGAGTGACCGGTTTGGCCTTGAGCCACGCAATCCCAAAAACCTCTCTTAGTTCTTCCAGTGACTTCTGGAATTTCAAAAACGGATCGGTGCTGAGTGCCGATCCGTTTCCTAATGAACGCAGTGCGAGACTCAAAGGTCGTGTTATCGATTTTACTCGACCGCCAAAATCGGTACTTTCTTCCGTTGGCGTTTCTTAACGATCCGTTCTCAATCAAATCCAACCCTGCGGATTGTCGCCTCGCTAACGGCTACCCGCGAATTGAAGTGCGATAGGATTTTCATTGCCATGTGAATTCAGATCATTTTGCCAACAATGTTGGCGGCCATCAAATAAAAACAAATCACGTTCATCTCCTACATTCTGACCCGCATTTTTTAAGCCTGACGTAACGCTGGAACAATCAACGTTCGGGCGGCGTGCATGGCAGGAGCAATCCCCGCAAATGTGCCAGCAATGGTTGCAACAAGCAAGCCTTCCCCGGCAAGTCGAAATGATGGCGTGAAAGCAATCGTGACGGCTTCAGCTCCGACGGAAAGGCTGCTCAACTTAAGCACTATCATTGCCGCGACAACGCCAATACTCCCGCCTGTAAAACTCAGCAAGATACTTTCCATCATCACGATTCGAAACACGCGCTGTCCTGAAAATCCAATCGTTTGCAGAACGGCGTGTTCCTTGATCCGGTCTTGAACGGACATCACAGTTGTCGTTGCAACCAGTGCCAAAACAAGACCAACGCATGCATAACCAAGATAATGAGCCAAACCAATGATTTGCGTCAGATCCCCCAGACTTTTAGCCTGAAATACGCCCTTAGGTCGAGTGTCGGTTTCGACAGGCCCACCCTGAAACGTTTCGTCGATCTCTCGACATTTCGCATCTTGATCAATTCCTTTGTTCAACAAGATCTCCATTTGCGTAACCGTCCCAACGAGATCCATTCCTTTGCTTCGCTGAAGAAAATCGAGGTGCGAGTAGATGTAGTTTTCTTCCGCCGGATCATCGCTGGTAAAAATCCCCGCGACATCGACGCTTAAGGCGCCGATCGAAAACTTGTCGCCGACTTTAATCGCTCGTCGATTCGCGACTGCTCGACCTACCATAGCTGCGTCTTGATGCATTTCAAACTCTTTCCAGTCACCTGAAACAAGCTTAAAGTCTCTTGATGTGCGAAGCTTCTCCGGAGGGACACCGTAAAACACAACTACATCGAGACTCGCGCGGCAATTATTGGTAAACACCTGAATCGGAATCACATCTTTGACGCCCTCAAGGCGACGAATCTGCTGATCATAGTCTTGTGGTAAATGGCTTGTTGCCGGGCAAAACTTACTGGCCTGAAAAACAACCAGCGAACCGTTTGCTTCCTGCCGTCGCTGCAAGTCATTCATGCCTTCCTGCACCGCACCAACAAAGCAAAAAACAAACAACGCGACTGCTGATCCACTTACTGTCAGCAGGGTACGTGATCGATGTCGCCAAAGAGTTTTAAGAATATAAGGAACGAATTTCATAGTAAGATTTATAACTGTCGACGGGTGGTCAGAATTAGAACAGGTTTGGACATGCGCCCAAGGTCAACCACTCGTATCTCCTACCATTCCGCGCTCGCCCTTCTCTTCTATCAGCTTTCCATAATTAAGCCTAAACCTTTTGTCAGCAATTTTGGCAGCGTCGACGTCGTGCGTGACCATTAAGAGTGTAACGCCCAGCTGCTCTTTTAAACGCTTAAGCAAGTCCAAAATCTGACCAGACGTATCCGGATCAAGATCGCCCGTTGGTTCGTCAGCGACGACAACTTTGGGATGGGTCACAATTGCCCTCGCGATTCCGACTCGTTGTTCCTGACCACCCGACAACTGACGCGGGTAGTGATCGGATCGGTCGAGGAGATCAACGGCATCCATCGCGATCTCAACTCGTTTCCGCCGTTCGTTGCGAGACATCGGCAAAAGCAACAAGGGCAGTTCAACGTTCTCATACGCGGTTAGAACGGGAACAAGGTTATGTGTTTGAAAAATATAGCCCATGTTTGCCGCCCGCCAATTCGCCAGCCTCGAACGTGACATACGAGTAATGTCAATTCCGTCAATCACAATGTTTCCGCTATCCGGCGTGTCGATACTTGCGACCAAATTTAGCAGAGTCGATTTCCCCGTGCCACTTGATCCCATCAGCGAAATGAACTCACCCTCTTCGATGTTTAGCGACACGGCATCCAGTGGCGTGATGGTCTCGTCACCCTTGTGATATCGTTTCGTTACGTTTTTGATTTCGATCAGTGACATGATGCGTTCTTAAAACCAGAATTAGACAAATAAAACGAAAATGATTCGTTGGGTAACAAACGATACAGCGACTAAGAGAAAAACTCATTCATCGATCACAGTCGTATCATCAGAAATCCGAATCCGATCGCCATCCGAAATGCCACGCGTTTCGGAAATGATCACCCGGCTGGTAACATTTAAACCATTAATGATTTCGACGAGGCCATCCTCGGTTCCGAAGCCACTTTTGACAACGGCTTTTCGTGCGACACCTTCCGATTGATCAGCGATCCAAACAATCGATTCAGAGCCTTCGTTGCGAAGAAGCGAATTTGGAATAAAAATCCGCGTCACCTTCGTCGCTTTCTTTTCGCCAATGTCCTGGCTTAAGAATGTCACATCGACCAACATTTCCGGCCTGAAGACAGGTGGCGGATCAGGAATCGCGACCTTGACTTGTAGCGTATTTTTTTGGATATCAGCTTCGGAACTGATGAAAAGAACTTTACCAGTCATCGGATTGGACAACGCGGGATTATCGATTTCAACTGATTGATTGAGGCTGATTTTCGGAATGTCCTCAAAGCGAACATCGACACGAACCTGCAGCATATCCGGGCGATACATCGTCACGACTGTACTGCCATCGTGCTCCGCCATCTGAGTCATGCCGCCACCAATCCGTGCGCCGGGATGTGCAAACAATCGAAAAACCCGACCGTCAACTGGCGCACTGATGGTCATTCGGTTCAGTGTTAATTTTGCTTCCGCTACGGCAACTTCGGCTTGAGTGACCCGGGCTTTCGCGCCCTTAATCTTTGCTTGCGATTCATCTTTTTCCTTCCTCTCATCGGCGAGAAGTTCCAGTTGTGTCTTAAGAGCATCCCGACGAGAAACAAGAGCGTTGCGTTCCTTTTCCAATGACGAAAATCGATCTTGCAATTCATCCACCGTTGCTTTTGTCGCATCCGCCTTGCTCTTAGCAATATCGATTTCGGTTCCCGAAACGACTCCCTTTGCCGATGCTTTTCCGTCATAGTCAAGCTTCATCGCCTTGTAGTCGGCGTTAGCCCGCCGGACTTCAAATGGCAAATTCTTCAGCGACGTTTCGATCTTTGCTAACATCGCGTCGGCTTCACCCAATGCCGCTTCAAGATGCACTGGCTGCTTGAACCGAGTTTCCGCCGCCGCAAATGCCGCCATTGCTTCATCAAGCTCAGCTTCACGAAGCTCCAAATCCGCAATCGCCCGATCAAAGACGAGTTTTGCATCGTCCTTCACCAACTCAGCGATCGGATCCCCCATTTTCACTAGCTGATCTTCAACCACCAACAGTTTTTCAACGACCCCTGGCGAAAGTGCGGCCACACGAATCGGTGTCGGACGCGGCTCAATCCAACCGGCGGCGTTGAACAACGGTGTGTTTGCTTTCTGAATCTGACCTGCCTTGGCCACAACCGACATCACCGCCACTATTTTCGGCGGAAAGATGATATCCCGCGACGCCCAGACAACCAACCAAAGGAACCCAAATATCAGAAGCAGGGGCAATGCATATCGTGTTAAGACATGCCGCCGATTCTTAATAGCAGATTGGCCTGAACTGCTTCGGTCGATTGCCAATTCTCGTAAGTCAACGTTTGTCATGAATAGATGTGCTGAGAGTCGATTGCATAAGACCAGGAGACGAAAGTAAAGTGAATCGGGACGGAGGAACAATAGTCAAGACGCAGAAGCGATTCCCCTTTTCCGCTGCACTTGCGACTCACTTATCTTTCACAAAAACTCCGCTTGCGAGGACAGTTAAATTTCCGGCGTCATCCCGTTGAGCCTTTCCTTTCACAACGAGTGTCGATAGCTCTTTGACGTTTAATAGCTCTCTTGCATCAGCCTTCACCAGCTTCCCGTCTGCATCAACAATTTTGATCAACGCTGTCGAACTCGACAGCTTGCTTGAGTCACTTCAGCAATAGTCCCACGGTTTAAGGCACCCCTCTGATCCGCATTCCAAACAGGACTTCAAGGAGAGATCAACGATTGAGAACGCCGCTCGACCATCAACCCACGGATTTTCACTCCCACCAATTCGCCCCACGATAACAACCTCATCGGAGTCTATTGAAGTTTGCAGCACCTTGATCACGTCCGCACCACCACTCGGTTCCCCTGTCAACAGAAATTTTGAGCCATCGATATTCGACGTCGAACTTTCGCTACCTAAGTTTTTTTTTGTCCCATCCTGTGAGCAACCAACAAAAACCAACACCCCGCAAACAAAGCAGATTAAAAACTGCTTCTGCGCATCTTGCGATTTGCCAACGACAGGACGTAAACCTCTACTATCTTTCATGTGTTATCCCTTTTCATAAATCAATTTGAGAGCACGAATCGAATGATCCAAACGTCCCACGTCTATAAAATCTAAACTGCTTTCAACCCCTCAACGATCGGCATTCGCAACGCACGAATTGCCGGCGGAATTGCCCCAAAAAAACCAAGCAACAGGCCAACACCGCAGCCAATCAATATCGCCACGTTATCAATGCGTAACGAAAACGCTCCCATCGTGAACCGAACCGAAACTCCGTTCACAAGAAACAGTGCGATCACTGCAGCGAACAAACTTGCGGCCGCCGCTAACAAGATCCCTTCTTGGATTAAACTAACAACAATCGACCGTCGGACGAAACCAATCGTTTGAAGCGTCGATAGCTCGGGAATGCGCCCCACAACCGAACCATACATGGTGTTCAGACCAGCAAAGACTCCAGCACCGGACACCAACAAAACGACCAACCATGCCAGCCACCGGACCGGCGCATAGTCTTTTTGAAGAGACGCATAATACTCGGTTTCACGGATTGCCTGAAGTTCCAGATCAAGCCGTTCTTTACAAAACAAATCGAGATCAGCAAATTCGCCATCGGGTGCAAGAGTCACGGCCACAATACTGAGATCCTGGCGTTTCATCGCTTGCTGAAGTTCATCAAGTCGGCACCATGCCTCTGATTCGAACGCCGCGCCCCCTGCGGAAAAAACACCGCTGATCCGCCACTTTCGCCCTTCAAACTCGATCATCTGACCAACGCCTGTTTCCGAATCCTCGGCCCCTAGCTTTGTCGCCGCCATTCGACCCAGCATGACCTCCCCAGAGTTCGGCCAAGCACCCTCCTCGATCTCCAGTTGACGCCTAACTAACAATGCTGAACGGGTGACACCACGGACCAACCCCATTGACGGTTCACGCTTGCCAACGCTGACTTGCGTTCCCAAATAAAGTTCCGGCGATACGAATTTCTGTCCAAAATGTTCCTTGATTCCGGCAACACTTGCGGGCACGAGATCGTTCGTACGCATAGGAATGGACGAGTACTCCAAGTTTTCCCCCATGCCTAACGAAAAGACAATTGCCGTTTGCGAATCGCCACTGACTGCTAACGAGCGTTCCAGCCCTCGAATAAATCCAACGACGACAAAAACCAGCACTATGACAAGCGTGAGGCCGGCAAATGTCAGACCTGTTCGCAGCGGGCGGCGAAACAAGTTTCGGATAGCGTACTCCCAGGGGAGCAGTCGGAATAAAATGGACAAATTCGACAATCCATAGTTTGAATCATGCGCAGCCAAATGCTGCAAAACGAAAACATTAAGTCGAGCCCAAAAAAGAAACAGCGAGGAAACGTTTATCCTGGCTAATGTTAGGGCATCCGTGTCGCGACGCTTATATCAAGAACGAATGCTGCAAAATGCATAGGTAGCGGCCGACATTGCAATGTGGAGCGTGTCGGCCACGACTGTTATCGAAACATTTGGCCTCGCGAAGCAGTGGTGCAACGTTGACCATTGAACAAGCGAGTGAGTCCAAGTCAGAGGCAAAAACTTGATCGATCTCAATGGGCCTTTCAAAGACCGCTCCGCTACAGATGCATTGCAAACATTTTGACGGACCAGAATCGATGGGACATGATTGATCCGGAAACGATTGATCGGGACAAGTGGAACAGGAAGAAAACTTGGCAGGCAAATCACAACGATCAGTCGGATCGGCTTTGGGAAAAGAGCCACCACAACAGGTTTCTGTCGATTCCACAGCTTCTACGATCTCAGCTTCTACGATCTCAGTTTCACAACACTTTTGCCGATCGCACTGTGAATCCGATGAATTCATTTCCAACCGAATTGAATCACAGCACTCCTCCTCACACAATCCGCTTGCACACCCCATCGGGCAAGCAATGATCGCTGCAATTTGAATGAACGTAATGATTCTCGGAAACATCTTTTTACCCTTTTCGATCTGCTCATCGTACTTCCAATTGAAGGGTTGGGCAAATAGAAGTTTTCACGTTTGCTTTAAATGGCTCTCGATCATGACGATGTGATGATATCAAATGACGAGCCAGCTAATGTTGTACTGTCAGGCTTCCGCTCAGTAGCTGCCCATCGATAAACGCCGCTGCAGACCGAAGTTCACGGAGAGAATCGAGATAGGACAAACTGACTCGCAAGTAGGTTTGTTGAGCCGTCAACAGCGTTAGATACTCAACTTGCCCTTTTTCGTATCCAAGAGTGACCAGTTGAAGGGAACGCTTTGCTTTGGGCACCATACGGTCTTTGTAGCGGTCAACCCGTTGTCGCGAATTTGCGTACTGACGGTAAGCAATCGCCAGCCGATCTTGCAAATCAAGCTCAATGCGTTTGATTTCATCTCTCGCCGCCATCCATTGGGCTTCTGCGCTGCGAATGTTCCCTTGATTTCGATTAAAGATTGGAATTGGAATCCCAATCTGTATATTCGAAACATGATCGCGGGTGACATTGTGCTTTCGATTACTAAACATCAAGTCGACGTTGGGAATCGGCTCTCTTCTCGCTCTTTGGATCATCACTACTGCACGCTCTAAACGCACACGAGCCACCTTTAAGGACGGGTGCCCGTCCAAAACCATCGCATAACAGCTTTCCCAGTCGAAGCTGGGCAAGTCGCCGTCAAACTCACCCGAAAGTGGCGACATTGCCAAATCCGGGACGCCAACAACCGCGACCAATCGCCGCCATGCCTCGATCTGCTGATTCCGGGCATTATCGCAAAGAATAAACGACTCGTCGGCTTTGATCTCTGCCTGCAGCAAGTCGTTTTCAGTACCCTGGCGTCCGGCGATAAGCTTTTTTGTGGAATTGACCAACCGCTCGCCGATTCGCATCAGTTCCGTTGTCAATTTAAAACGTTGCTGCGCAAGCTGTGCATCATAAAATCGCATGCGAACATCGCTTAATACCCTTTGCTCTTGCAGATGAAAACGAAAATGAGCTTCATCTACGTCCTTTCCAGCAATCGCATGATCCAGCCCAAGCTTTCCAGCAGTAATCAAGCGCTGACTAAAAAACGCCCCCTGCTGTCCGGCGGTCCCCAAGTTTCCGATTTCTGTCGCATGATAACCAACAACAGGATTCGGATACAGCGAAGCTTGCACCTGCGTTCCTCGCGAGGATTCCATACGAGCCAGTGCCTGCGATAAAGTTGGATTGTGCTGAAATGCCATGCCCTCCAATTCATTCAGCGAAAAGGACCTGACCCCCTTTGCGGTTTGCGATGTATCGCTCGACTCTTTTGTCACAATGACTGACTGAGCGGCAGGCCTGACCAACCGGTGAGCGGAGGAGGCAACGTCACCGGGATCGCTGGCCGTTGGATTCTGTAAACGCGTTTCCGATGACTGCGTCGCATCAGCCAAGTTTGCGATCAATTTATCAATTGTTGCCATCGAATGCCGAGCGTTATCCTGCCCAACAACGCACCAAGGCGTTATCGATATCAGAATCAACGCTAAAATAAATCGCGGCACGATGAGCACACTTTGTGGGGATAAAAACTGATTGTCTTGCCGATTGATATGCATCTCGCGACTGGCGGTCACGTTCATGCCCCGGCATTGGAAGCTGATTGCCTGAGCCAGACGGGGGCTCATGAGACCAAATACAATACGGATCACTCCAACATCAGTATCGACCGTGAAAGCCTGCAAAATCGTGGCAATGCAGCAGAATCGCTGCGATCGTTGAAACCGGCAAACTTTATCACACCGTGTCGTCCGAACGCCAAATGTGCCAAAAGCTCGGTTAGGTTTTTACCACTAAAATTTACTCGGGAACCCGACAAGGACATCATTTGGGCAAAAAGCACAGGCGTAAAAATAGCCCAGTGAAGTTACTTGGATTCCATTCCAAATCGATAGCCAACAAAACATATTTTGTAAAAGTTGCAAACTTGAGAGACACAAAAAATGCTGACCGCGAAAGCTCTTCACTGGGCAAATGTCTGATTGTGATTTGTTTTAGATATTGGTTTTCCTTAACCAGTGATGTTGTCAAACAACGTGCCGAATGACGGCATCTCTGTACCAAGATGTTCGATCCATCGCTCTGGATGCCAGATCTCGATGCATATCGCGGCACCAACGATCATCACGTCTTGTCCTGCTTCCAGTCCCAAAAACTCTCTGAATCCATCTGGGACCACCATCCGGCCACGCTCTGCAACCGGAACCAACTTGTGCCGAGTCGAAAGCAAACGCCCCAACAGCTGAACATCCGCTAACTTCTCATTGAGTTTCCCAGCATCGATTTTGGACTTCATCAAACCGATGCCATCGTCCAATCGCTTCTGCCACTTTTCGGCATTCCACAAACTGAGCGAGCCTGGTCGTTCCTTGGTCAGGATGCATTCGTTTCCGTTTGGTGAGATCGATGAAACCCATTCGCTTGGGATGAGCAACCGAAATCGGTCATCCAACTTTCGCTTATGCTCGCCGATCAATAATTCATCGCTCGACATCTAAGGCAACAGCTCGATCAGTTTTTACAATTGGGCCCAAAACCCACAGAAATAAAAGATATTGGTTTTAATTGGGCAATCAACCCACTTTTCATAAAAAACAACAAAAAAAGAAAAAAACGGTTTCACATGCTGGCACAGCTTGATTTGCAGACGAAACTTCCAACAAGCCAAACAAGCAATGAGCAGTCGAGCAAACCACCTCCGAAACCGAGCACAAAAATGCGAATTGCATCGCGCCTCCAAGCCCTCGACACAACCCGGCGTTTATGTTGAGACCTAGGATTCAGAACCCAAACGCACAGGAACAAATCAAGTGATCGTTGGTGTCCCGAAAGAAGTGAAACTCGACGAATACCGTGTCGCGATGCTACCCGTTGGCGTGAATGAACTGACGCGTTGAAACCACCGAGTGTTATTTGAATCTGGGGCGGGGATGGGCTCCGGTTTGACGGATGAAGACGACCTCATCGCTGGCGCAGAAATCGTCGAGACGCCACAGGAAATATTCGAACGATCGGAAATGATTGCAAAAGTCAAGGAACCACAACAATCGGAGCGGCCCATGATCCGGCCCGGTCAAATCGTGTTCACCCATTTTCATTTTGCTGCATCTCGAGCGATTACCGATGCGATGTTGAAGTCGGGTTCTACCAGCGTTGCCTGCGAAACACTTGAGAGCTCGCGGCAACTACCGTTACTCACTCCGATGAACGAAGTCGCTGGGCGCGTGAGCACCCAAGAGGGCGTAAGGTTTCTGGAACGACCGCAAATGGGACGTGGCATTCTTCTTGGTGGAGTCCCCGGTGTAGCACCGGCTCACATCACCATCATTGGTGGAGGCGTCGTTGGCACAAACGCGGCCAAGATCGCAGCGGGATTTCAGGCTGACGTGTCCTTACTCGACATTAATATGGATCGCTTACGTTATCTTGACGACATCATACCGGCGAACGCGAACGTTCTTTTCAGTGACCGACAGATCTTACGAGAGCAACTTGCCCTTTCTGATTTGGTCATCGGTGCCGTGTTGATTCCCGGTGCCAAGCCCCATGCCTGATATCGCGTGAGAATTTGATGCTGATGAAGCCTGGCGTGATCGTTGATGTTGCGGTTGATCAAGGCGGATGCATAGAAACGTCTCAACCGACAACCCACAGCGATCCCCTTTTCATCGAGAAAGAAGTCGTTCACTATTGCGTAGCGAACATGCCGGGAGCCGTCGGTCGAATCAGTGCATTTGCGTTTTCCAATGTCATACTCCCTTATGCGATTGCCTTGGCAGACCACGGCGTGAAATCCGCGGTTGAACGGTCTCCGGATCTCGAATCGGCGTTCAACATCTATGAAGGAAACGTTACCAATCGCCCAGTCGCTGAAGCGTTTGATTAGGATTTCATTCCATTAAAAGGGTAAGCCGTTTCGATGGTCTTATTAAATCTAATTTTTTGCGTACGACGTTACCAACACTCCCTATCGGTTACCACGAATCAGTACGAATGATAAGATGCACTGACCGCAAGAGAAAAACTATGAACCGAGCGTTTTGAACACCAGTCCGTGCACATGTTTGGCGGTTTATATGAAAAACAATTCCACTCGAAGACTTTCGTCGCAAACTGCATATGAATGAAGATCAATTAAACGACCAAAATTTAAGGGAACAGCTCATCGAATGTGGGCAGCTGTTTCATTCACGTGGCTGGAGCGTCGGAACGAGCAGTAATTACAGTGCAGTTCGGAACGACTCGCCCACGGAGATTTCGATCACCGCAAGTGGAAAAGACAAAGGTCGGTTGATGCCGGAAGATTTTGTGGTTGTAGACCACACGGGCGTCCCAATAGCCGGCGAGAGCCAGAAGTCTTCAGCGGAAACAATGTTGCATGTCAAAGCAGTTGAACTGTTTGGTGCAAAAAGCGTGCTTCACACTCATTCAGTCTGGGGAACACTTCTTTCCGATTTTTACGGAGACGAAGACGGATTTGAAATTTCCGGCTACGAAATGCTTAAAGGGCTTGAAGGAATTGGCACCCACGAAACATCGATCTGGGTTCCAATCTTCGAAAACACGCAGGATATCCCAACACTGGCGGCCGAATTCGAAAAATACATTGCCGACCATCCCGACCGAAATTGCTACGGCTATTTAATCCGACGGCACGGTTTGTATACTTGGGGGACGGATGTTTTTTCAGCGAGACGCCACATTGAAGTTTTCGAATTCCTATTCGAAGTCGTGGCAAGGCGGATGACGATGACCGACCTTCCAACGCCGATCAGACTTGCGTGAATACGACGGTCGTATTTCGAAGACGCCAACAAACATTCCTTTTGTTGACTCGTGTCATACCGTCGAAAAGACTTTGACATTCATTACCCGCAACTTAACACCCCGCCAACTTTGCTTGGCAAACAACTTGGAGTAGATCATGGCCAGCGTTAGTATTCCTGATGAAAACCGCGAAATTACGGACCCCGCCGAGATTCGTGAGTTCCTTGCTCCATTCGGTCTCTGGTATGAGAAGTGGGATGTTGAAGGACGAATCGGTCCCGACGCAACCAATGAGGAAATCCTTGAGGCTTACAAACCCGAGATTGATCGCCTCAAAGAAAAAGGCGGATTCGTGACCGCCGACGTAATCAACGTCACGCCGGGGACCGAGGGTCTCGAAGCGATGTTGAACAAGTTCAATAAAGAACATACTCACGACGAGGACGAAGTTCGCTTCACCGTTAAGGGTAGTGGCGTGTTTCACGTTCATCCGGAGAATGGACCGGTCTTTGGGATTACCGTCGAGTCCGGTGACTTGGTCAACGTCCCTCGTGGAACTCAACACTGGTTCAACCTGTGCAACGATAAAACCATTCGGTGCATCCGCTTGTTTGAAGATCCCGGCGGATGGACTCCTCATTACATCGAAGAATCGGTTCATGAGAATTACGCCCCGATTTGCCTTGGCCCTAGCTACCTAACGGGCGAAAGCGGTGCCGAACCAGTCGTAGATCTAAACTGATTTTGCAAGTCAAATTTTTGATTCCGAAAACCGAAAGCCATCGTGATTCCAATTCAATGTGACTGCATCTTGCTCGATATCGAGGGCACAACGTCCTCGATTAGTTTCGTGTACGATAAAATGTTTCCTTTCGTCCGCGAGAATTTGCATCATTTTCTCACAGCGAATTGGAACGATGAAGAACTGACCCAAGCGGTCAAGCAAATCGCCAGTGACGCAAAACTGAGTGACTGGCCTGATCGCAGTCTTCCCCCAGCTGAGCAACAAAACGCTGTTGCCGCAGAGGTCATTCGTCAAATGGACAGTGACATCAAAGCGACCGGACTGAAAATGCTTCAAGGTCAAATCTGGAAAAGCGGTTTTGACTCGGGCGAATTGCAGGCACACATTTATGAGGATGTGAAACCCGCAATCGAGTCTTGGAAAAGCCTAGGTAAAGACATTTCCATTTATTCATCTGGAAGCGTTCAAGCTCAGTTGCTTTTCTTCGGTCACACGATTCAGGGAGATTTGCTTTCCCATTTCTCGGCGCACTACGATACAAAAATCGGATCCAAAAAAGAGGTGGGCAGTTACGACTTTATCGCGAATCAAATGGGTGTCGATCCGGAAAAAATCCTTTTCATCAGTGACATTGTCGCGGAGCTTGAAGCTGCGGCAGCGGCAGGTTTCCAAGTCCTTTTGAGCCTCCGTCCCGGCAACGCAAAAGTCTCGGAACCGCTCGATCAAATGGCAATCGGGTCATTTGCCGAAATCGCCGTTTCCTAGTGCTCCGCCAGGCTTGAATCGCAACGTCGTTACCGTAGCCAGACGATCGATTCCGCTCTGTCGAAGGTAGCTGTCACATTCAACGTTGCCAAGCCACGAGCTTGAAGCAAACCGAAATTCTCGTTGCAGCTAAAACAGCAATCTGATCCCAACCTTCATTGACGACGATTTCGCTCCAATGACAATGCCGGTCTTGTGAAACCACTACACTGCTTTTCGATAGAGAACGATCATCCACGCAATGTGATACAGATTGATGGACCGTTTAATCCAGCAAACTACCTTCATCAAAGTTTACAGAGAAACCTTGGTTGGGCATCACGGCGTAGATTGTTCTGGTGAACACCAGATCAACAAATTCTGACAATCGTAAGATCGGCGACTTCGGAACGATAATGATATCGTTGGACCGGATCCAAATATCGTCGGACGGCACCGGCATCTTGCCCAACGCGGCACCCGAGAGA
>CAJQQR010000221.1 GCA_905480545.1 uncultured Pirellulaceae bacterium | reverse complement strand
TACCTATGAAAAATGCCTTACGATTCGAGAAGATTCCGCCGAAATCCACTTTATGCTCGGAAGTTTGCAGGCCCGTCTATATCGAGAGGGCCAAACGGTATCCGATGATCGCCCCGAAAACGCCAAACATGCGGCCCAAGCCCGAGAACATCTACAGCGTTCGCTCGATTTGGATCCCAGTCAATCAGAAATTCCTGACATGCTTAACAAACTCAAATAAACGAACCTGAGATAGATGATTCAACTCAATACCTGGATGAAAGCCAAACAGTCCTTTTCACGAGCGATCGCGATGGGAATAGCTGCGGCGGCTGTTTTGCTCACATTTCACGCAAACGCGAACCATAGTTCGAAATTACGTGCCGACGATTTGAAACAGGAAGTCAAGTCGAACACTGTTGAAATTGCGATTCGGTTCAATGGCAACGGCGAGGACATTGAACTGAAAAAGATTCAATGGAAAGATGGAATGACGGTCCTTTCATTGATGACGCAGTTACAAAAAGAGAAAAAAATACGTTTCAAACACCGCGGCAAGGGCATTACGGCATTTTTAACTGAAATTGGTGGCGTCAAAAATGCAGGTTCGGGAGGCGATAACTGGATCTTTCGTGTAAATTCAAAGCTTGGAAAGAAAAGTTTTGGCGTGACGAAATTGTCGGCCGGCGCTAAAGTCAATTGGACTTTCGGCAAATACCGTCCTAGTGGCAAGTAAACATGGGGACGCTTTTTCCAAAAAACCACGCTGCCGACATACTTATTTAACAACAAAAACTATCGAATGAACAATCGACTGAAAATCTCTTGCTTTTTCCTTTTGGTTTTTGCGGGTGTTTCACTACGCTTGCTTTGCCGCGACATTCCGAATTTCGCACCCGTTGGCGCATTGGCGCTCTTTGCTGGATTTTTCTTTCGCTCTTACCTCATTGCCGCGATGGTGCCTGTCAGCGTCATAACGATTTCTAATCTTCAATTGGGAGGTTACGAAAACGTTTGGGTGATGATATCGGTTTATGTCTGCTTTATTTTGCCAACATTGCTGGGGCGATGGTTTTTGAAAAATCGCAGGGGCGATTTGTCGGCTCCGCGTGCTTTCACTTTTTCGTTCAGCGGAGCGTTGTTGTTCTTCTTCGTGACGAACTTCACATTCTATTTAAGTTACTATCCACCAACGATGGCTGGCTTTGTGGATTGTTATGTCGCGGCGATACCATTCTTTCGTTACACATTGGCCGGTGATTTCTTTTTCTGCTTTGTTTTCTTCGGCGGATACGAATTGGTAACACGGCTTTTGATGTCGGCGCAAACAGAAAAGGCTGCCGTCGTTGCCGATTGACGAGAGCAACCTTAACCATGATCGACGCCGTCCCAACCTGAATTGCCCATTGGGGCAATTCACTCGCGAGTACTCATCGCAAATTCGTTACTTGAGAAACAAGGACTAAAAACAGAGACCTTGCCCGACAATCGTAAGAGCTGGCAGCAATCGGCAGAGACGCGTAACACCATTCCAGCCATTTACGATTTGGCCGATCTTGGGACCGCCTACAAGTGGTCTCGTACCGTTGTACGATTTTTCCAGGGAACGACTTTGCTAGTGCACGACTTTGCTATTGCGTCATAAAGAAGCGGCTGGCGGGCATCCTCCTCTAGCGTGTGAGTTAAATGCGTTTTGGCAATCGTTTTCTGCTTTTCGCCGGACTTTGTTTCGTATTCAAAGTGGAATAAATAAGCGTATTGGCCGTTGATGTAGGCCTTGGTCCGTTCTTTTGAGACCAGCTTTCCCATCGCATACTTTCCGTTTCGCAGCAGGTGAATCGACGATCGGGCTGAAAAACACCCCAAATGATTTTAACCCTTCCACAAAAGGAAAGACTCAAACCGTTCATACTCAAACCGTTCATACTCAAACGTGCATCAACGGCGTGGAAAGCCCGTTGATTCGGGAACGATTGGGTTCTGGGAACCTGACGGTTGCTCGATATCTTCTCGCCAACGTTTCGTTAGATCTCCGTAAAGATCGATGCGACGATCTCGAAAAAACGGCCAGTGAGTCCTCGCCGACTCGATTAATGAAAGATCTAATTCTTGAACGATCACCTCATCCGATTCAACATTGGCTTCCTGTAGTATATTTCCGTATGGATCGGAAATAAAAGACGATCCCCAAAATTCGATTTTTGATTCCGTACCGCACCGGTTCGGGGCAAGCACATAAATCCCGTTGGCGATCGAGTGACTTCGCATCATAGTTTGCCACGCACTCTTCTGACTCGCCCCGAAATCGGTTTTGTCTTCAGCTAGCCACCCGATGGCCGTCGGATAAAAGATCATTTCTGCACCCTTCATTGCCGTTAAGCGAGAGGCCTCGGGATACCATTGATCCCAGCAAATGCAAACACCAACCCGGCCTGCAGACGTTTCGAACACAGGGAATGGATCATCACCCGGCGTGAAAAAAAACTTTTCGTAATAACTTGGATCGTCCGGAATATGAGCCTTCCGATAGACACCAACTCTCGTCCCATCGTTTTCAAAGATCAAAAACGAATTGTGAAAGACGCCGGGTGCACGCCGTTCAAAAATCCCGGCAAGCAATACAAGATTGTATTTTCTGGCCATTTCAGAGGAAAAGTCATGGATCGATCCATCCATGGATTCAGCTAGATTGAATTTGTCATAATCCTCTTCTTGACAAAAATAGAGATCGTATGAGAGCTCTTGCAAGCAAACCAACTTCGCACCCTGTTTTGCACATTCTGAAATCAGCTGTTCAGCCTTTTCAAAATTCAATTTTCGGTCATCCACACATATCATCTGGACAATGCCGACTGTGACAACTCGTTTTCCGGGCATAGAATTCATTCCAAACTTTCAGTTAACCATTTACTCCCAAAATTCTATCGAGTTCACATGCTACGAAAACCGGAACGCGGCCTTTTTGTTACGGGGACGGATACGGAAGTCGGAAAGACGTATGTTTCCGCGATTATTGCTCGTTCAATCGCTGCGGCGGGGAATTCGGTAGGCGTCTACAAGCCCATTGCCAGCGATTGCATTCGCGAAGGAGATCAGGTTTACTCACCCGACGCCGTGGCGTTATGGGAAAGTGCCGGTCGCCCATTGAAGCTGGCGGATGTTTGCCCCCAAAGATTTGAGGCTCCAATGGCCCCGCACTTAGCCGCCAAAGCAGAAGGAAAATCGGTTGATAGCGATTTGTTGCGGACGGGAATTGAGCGATGGACCGGAAACTGCGATATCGTGATCGTTGAAGGTGCAGGGGGATTGATGTCGCCGATCAGCGACGACGAGTACTTTGCGGATTTAGCGTACGATTTCGGTTATCCATTGGTAATTGTCGTCCCAAATGTTTTAGGCTGCATCAACCAGGCGATGCAAACATTGATCACGGCATCGACTTTCCGCGAGGGACTGGACATCGCCGGAATCATTATCAATGACGCGAGGGCGTGCGACGGTGACGAGAGCGTCTCGACCAATCGCGATGAAATCGCCAAACGAGCATTGGTCCCAATCCTTGGCAGTGTGCCGTTTCGTGGTGAAAAGCTGTCTGAAACCGTGGATTGGATTGCATTGGCAAGCGATTTTGCAGTTGAAGAATAAAGCGAATTGCCGTTGTTGATTGGTAAATTTTATGGAGCCGAAAAATCAATGAGCAAATCACCATCTGGGCGTCGGGATTTCCTGAATCCACTGAAAGCGATCAAGTCATTTCGTGAAGAAGCGGGGGAGGCCGAAATTCAGGTTCCAACGCCAACGTTCGAATCGGTCGATGAATTAGAAGACTCATGTTTGCTGTACGTTTCCAAGAGAGCGATGGCATGCACATTCCAAATCTATTTCACACCCGAGAATGGCGACGCGATTGCAGAAGTTGCGATCGAAGCGTTGGAACTGGTTGAGCAGCTTGAAAACCAAATGACGGTTTATCGAAGCAGCCCGATGACCTATCTGAACGAAACCGCCGCGAGCGAACCGGTTCGAATTGAGTCTCGGATTTATCAACTCTTAAAAAAAGGGCATGAACTTTTCGAACTGACCGATCGCGCTTTCGACATGACCTCTGGTTTGTTAACCAAAGGATGGGGCTTTTTTAGACAGCAGGGTCGCGTTCCCGACGAACGAGAAATTGCTGCTTTACTGAATGGCGTCGGGTCACAACATTTGATTTTTGATGACCAAAATGAAACGATCGCATTCCGCCAAAGAGATCTCGAGCTGAACCTTGGCGGAATCGGAAAAGGGCATGCGATTGACCGCGCAGCGCAATTCATGACCGAGCACGGAATCGAACATTTTTTGATTCACGGTGGACAAAGCAGCGTTCTTGCAAGAGGAAATCGTTGGTCAAGAAAATCATCGAAACCAACCGCTATTGAAGATCGTTCGACAGTACAAGACGCCCCAACAAAGGAAAATCTCAATAGCGAAGCGGCCTCCACGCAAAAACCAATCGACGCCGTTGTCTCATCAGAACCGTGGAAAGTCGGCCTCAGACATCCCACCCAAGTCGAAAATCGAATCGCTGAGATTTGCCTAACCGATCGGGCAATCGGAACCAGTGGAACCGGTCGGCAGTCTTTTTATCACAAGGGCAAACGATATGGTCACATTATTGATCCACGAAGTGGCCAGCCATGTGAAGGTGTTTTTTCAGCGACTGCCATAGCGCCAACTGCAGCCGAAGCTGACGCATTAGCCACAGCTTTTTATGTGATGGGGGCGGACAAGGCCGTTGAATTCTGCAAATCGAATTCCGAGTATGGATGCGTGATGATCTCACCAGGCAAATCCAACAAGGTTCGAATGGATCATCACGGAATCTCTGAAGACGAATTGCAAATCGCAATGGACGACTGATAACGGACTGAACTGTTGCCGCCGAATGTGATCAATCGTGATTCCCCTCCATGAAAAGAAAACGATCCGATCAGCAAACGATCACTTTCCCCATCGTTGAAACCACATCTCCAACATCAGGAGTGACCACAGTCGATAGCTGTGATCAAATTCATTTCTTTGATGTTGATCGAACAGGCATTGAATCGCCGGTTTTGAAAAATAGTCATGGATCGCTGCATGTTGACCTAGAACCGAATCGTGAAGCAGCGTTTTCAAGTCTGTTCGAAACCAGTGGGAAATCGGGACGCCGAAACCCATTTTGCTCCGCCCGAAAATATTGGATGGAATTCGATCCGCGAAGGCTTTATGCAAAAGCCACTTCCCCCTGCCTGATTTCAATTTCATTTGCACCGGTAATGATGCGGCGAACTCGACCAACCGATGATCCAAAAACGGTTGGCGACATTCCAGCCCATGTCCCATCGATGCGATGTCGACCTTGGTATTTAGATCGCAGGGAAGATAAGTTTGTAGATCCGTCAAAGATATCGCTGAGACAGAATCTCGTTGCGTCAATTTGCCATACGAATCTTGAAGAAACCAAATCGAATCAAAGTCGTTAAGTTTGCATGCAAAGTCATCACGATAGAGTTCGGCTCTACGCTCAGCATTGTAAATCCCGATCCAATCGAGGTATCGCCTGAGCACCGGCAAGCCAAGAGCCTGGCTAAATCTTTTTAGTTGCCGGATCTTACTTTTCTGTTTGCTGCTTGTTGGAATCGCCTGCCAAAACTTTGCCGCCAACAGGTTTCGAATCGGGCCGAGTTGGTCGATTCGCTCGGAAAGCCGAACCGCTTTGTATCGGTTATATCCCGCAAACAACTCATCTCCACCATCCCCCGAAAGCGAAACAGTCACATGCTCGCGAGTTAATTTCGACACGTACCATGTCGGAATCGCGGAACTATCGCCAAACGGTTCATCGTAAAGATAGACTAACTGATCCAAGATGTCAGTCGCATCCGGTGTCACGGTAAAACGATGATGGTCGGTGTGAAGATGCTTAGCGACCTGAGTTGCATACGCTGACTCGTCGAATTCTTTAATCGGAAAACCAATGCTGAACGTCTTGATCGACTGATCGGATTGATGGGTCATCGATGCCGCGACCAATGATGAATCCACTCCGCCAGACAAAAAAGCTCCTAACGGAACGTCGCTTTGCATTCGCATCTGAACCGATGAATCAAACAGCTCGCGAAGCTTTCCAACAGCGTCATCGACGCTAATCTCCGAATTTTCCTCAAACGTCGGATGCCAGTATCTTTCGACGGATAGATGTTTGTTTTCATAAATGGCAAAGTGCCCTGGTGGCAGTTTATTGAAGCCCTTGAGAATCGAATTGGGATGGGGAACATATTGATACGTCAGGAATTCATCGATCGCAGTTGGATTGATTTCGCGAGGGATATTCGGGACAGCGAGAAGGCTCTTCAATTCGCTTGCGAAAAGCAGCCGATCGCCTTCATTGCGATAAACAAGCGGTTTTTGTCCGAGCCGATCCCGGGCCAACACAAGCCGTTGTCTTGGTGAATCCCAAATCGCAAGCGAAAACATCCCGTTTAATTTAGAAAAGCATTCATAACCATGCTGCTCATAAAGATGCACAATCACTTCCGCATCGCCGTTGGTAGAGAAGCGATGACCGGACTCCATAAGCTCCGAACGCAATTCACGAAAATTGTAAATCTCGCCGTTGAAAACGATCTGGATCGTGCCATCTTCATTGCCCAATGGCTGACGACTGCTGTTCAAATCGATAATCGAAAGTCGACGAAATCCTAACGCGACGCGGGGACCCGCTTTTTCGTTCTGATTGAAAAAGAATCCCTCATCATCTGGCCCCCGATGCGAAATGGCAGCGGTCATTCTGGACAGAATTTCCGGCAAGATTTTTTTTGAAGGGTTCGTCCAAACCGCGCCAGTTATTCCGCACATAAATCGCCCAAGTTAACATCATTGCAAGCTAGCGGTGACAGCAATCTGAGGCAGGCTTCGTTTTTAAGGCGATTCTGAATCAAAACCGCTTCGTTCATCGTGTTACGCCATCAAGTGATAGCGAATACCCGCACATCGGCAAAGTTGAAAAGAGACTCAAAAGCATCACTTGCTTGAAAGCTTACAGATTTCTATACTCCGCCGCTTGGATTGGCAGAGCCGAACCATGCGCTCTGGTTTAAATTGCGGCTGGAATGAAACACAGCAAACATTTTGTCTCGAAACAGTATACCTCAGGTTCGCGGTGCGCAAACTCTCCGCGGCAACCTAAGCGTTTGCCCCGAGGACTCATCTCCGCAATCGCTACGACCGTTATTGTCGTTTTTCTTTGCATCGGCAGAACTTCGTTTTCACAGCAGGCTAAAGAAACTTTTCAGACAAAATCTTTGGCCGTTGGCCAAAACATCGTATCGGTAACCGAGCCCCGTTCGATGCCAATTTCCGTATCTGGTGATGAGGCGGCCCGATGGAAACAGGGCAACTACGACATTTGGCATCTTCGTGGAAACGTGTTCGTTGCTCAGGGTGACACGACGGTAACCGCAAATGAGACCATTATCTGGTCTGAGAAGGCTGAACCTGAAAAACAGATTCCCGCCAAACTGATCGTTTATGTCGAAGGACAAAAAGCGATTGTTACGCGTAAACACTCTCCACAATTTCAGTCTGCAACCGGAAAAGACTCGGATCGCATTGAGACCTCAAAATGGCTGGGGCGTTTTTATTCTGATTTTGGTGTGCAATTTAACCTGCCGATCATTGGCGAGCCGCCGAAAGAGCCACCGGCTATTTTCCAACGTGCGATCGAAGAGCGGAAGTTGCAAACATCCGACAATATTGCTCCAGCACAATTTCAAGAGCCCATCAATCAGTTGCAGCCGCTCATCGCTCCGGCGCAAGACAATCCACAGCTGGATCCACGGGACAATTCGCAAATGAATCCGCGATTGATTCCCGCATCCCGAACCAAAATTGAATTCCGACCCCGTTCGAAAAACCCGCTCAATCAACGTGCTTTTCCCAGCCCCGACGGTAGCGAAGAGATCATCTTGTACACAGGTGGGGTGCGAGTTTCCATCGAAGGAGATCGCGTTTCGCAGTTCAGCAATGGGATAATGCCAGGCAATTCAAACGGCAACATGCCCGCAAGTGATCGGGTAACGATTGAAGCCGACTCGGTTATTGCGTGGACCAATCCGCTTCGGCAACTTCTCGGCAACAAGCTTGATGACTCGGAAAAACGCTGGGAAGTTTACCTGGAAGGCAACATCGTTTTCTCGACTGATGATCGGGTCGTTTACGCCGAACAGATGTATTACGACGTGCAGTTAAAACGTGGAACGATTCTAGATGCGGAGATGTACACACCTGTTCCCGGGTACGAAGGGATGTTGCGATTGAAAGCCGACGTACTTGAACAAGTCGACGAAAACAACGTTCGTGCCTATGGAAGTTCAGTCACATCCAGTCGCATTGGAGTTCCCCGTTATTGGTTGCAATCGGAAACCTTGGATCTTAATCGCCGGCCACAACTTGAGTACAACGAATTTGGACAGATCCAATTTGATCCAACGACGGGCCAACCGGAATCTGCTTGGTCGTATGACGGAACCAGTCGCAACAATACGGTTTATATTTTGGGTATGCCTGTTTTTTACTGGCCGTCACTGAATGGAAATTCGAATCAAGGCTCGTATTACATTTCTGGATTGGCTGTAAAGAACGACAATGTGTTTGGATTTCAGACCTACACGAAGTGGGATGTGTTTCAGCTGTTTGGCATTGCAAAGCCGCCCCAAAACACCGAATGGGATCTGAACCTGGATTACTTGAGCGATCGTGGATTCGGATTCGGCACCGAAGCATCCTACAACATGGTTGATCCCTATGGCCCGCGAACATTAAACAAAGGAATTGTTGATGCCTGGGGAATTTTTGACGAAGGCGTCGACAATTTGGGGCGAGATCGTCGACAGCTGGTTCCCGAAGAGGACTTTCGCGGACGGCTACTTTGGCAACACCGGAATCGTTTTGCTAACGGTATTGAATTTACGGCCGAAGTAGGCCTGGTCTCTGATCGGAACTTTCTCGAACAGTATCGCGAACGTGAATGGGACGAGAACAAGGATCAGATCACCGGGCTTCAATTGAAAAAACTTTGGGGCAACCAATCATTCAATGTATCAGCCAATGTGCGAACCAACGATTTCTTTACACAAAACAATCAGTTGCCGTCCCTCAATTACTTTTTACTGGGGCAGTCTTTTCTGAATGATCGGTTGACTTGGTCGACACAGACCAACGTTGGCTACAACAAATTGCAGACAGCGGACGCCCCCATCGATCCCGTCGATGCTGCCAAATTCGATCCACTGGCATGGGAAACTCCACGAGAAGGAATCAACGCCGCTTCTCGACATGAGATTTCGATGCCTATCCAAACCGGTTTGATCAAAACAACGCCCTACGTTTTGGGAGAAGCCGCATTCTACGGAGAAGATATCAACGGAAACTCATTAAATCGCACGTTCGGTCAAGCTGGAATTCGATTTAGTTTGCCGATGGCCAAATTCAATCCATACATTCAAGATCCGCTCTTCAATATCAGCGGTATCGTCCACAAGGTCGAATGGGAAGCCGATTTATTCTTTGCCGAAGCAAGTGAAGATCTAGATCAACTGCCGCTCTACAATAAATTGGATGATGACGCCCAAGAACACTTCCGACGACGATTCTTCTTCGATTCGTTTGGTGGCGTTCCTGGCGGAAACGTTCCACTCCGTTTTGATGAACGAAACTTTGCATTCCGTAATGGAATGCAATCCAATGTGACGGCCGCATCATCAGAAATTGTCGATGATCTTGCTGCTGCACGGTTTGGCGTCAATCAACGTTGGCAAACTAAACGAGGACCGGCTGGCGACCAAAAGATTATTGACTGGATTGTACTGGACATGCACGGTACGTTTTTTCCAAAGGATGATCGTGACAATTTTGGCGAATCACTGGGCGTCGTCGACTACGACTTTCGTTGGCATGTCGGAGATCGACTCACTTTAATGTCCGATGCCTACGCAGATTTTTTCAGTGAAGGCTTGAAAACGATCAGCGTTGGAGCCAGGTTGACTCGACCAGAAGTCGGAAACCTGTACGTTGGTTTACGAAGTATCGAAGGACCGATTAGCGCGAATGTTCTCAATGCACAAATCAACCATCGACTCGACGAAAAATGGGCGATGTCACTCGGTACCAGTATCGACTTTGGTGCCAGTGGAAATCTCGGGCAGAGATTCGCAGTTTCTAGAATTGGTGAGTCCGCGATTATTCGGGCTGGTGTCAACGTTGACGTAAGTCGCGGAACAACCGGATTCAACTTCCTTATCCTGCCTCGGTTCATTCCCAAAAAATCTTTACGACGTACGATTGGCGTTGAAATCGCCCCGCTCGGCTCTCGCGGGATCGAGTAATAGGATTGCTCAATGTTCCCATGCTTGGCAGAGAAAATTAGAATGCGATTGTTGATCCTAACGTGTAAACCATTCGAGTAGGGCGACGGTACCGTAACGAACCCATTCGGACGTCGACCTTAAATCTTGACCACCACCGACCTTGGAGGCATTTTGCCGGATCTCTCAAACAAAATCGTTGCCGTCACCGGAGCATCAAGCGGGATCGGACGAGAAACGGCGATACAAGCAGCCAAATCAGGTGCATCGCTCATCCTTCACTACAACCAAAACCGCAAGGGCCTGGAATCGACGGTAAATGAAGTCTCAAAATTTGGTGCCCAATGCAAAGCTATTCAGGGGGACTTCAACAGCCGATCGGGACATGATGACTTTTGCGTAACCGCTTGGAACTGGAAGAATCGAATTGACGTTCTGGTGAACAACGCGGGTGGCGACGTTTTAACGAACGAACGAAAACAATGGTCGCTGGATCAGAAACTAGAATTTCTTTGGAATGTCGATGTGCTCAGCTGCATTCACCTCTCGCGTGAGATTGGAGCGAAGATGAAGGCATATGATTCATTCGAATCGACACCCGCCATTATCAATATTGGCTGGGACCAAGCGATTAGCGGACAGGCTGGCGACAGTGGCGAAATTTTTTCCGTGACCAAAGGTGCGATCATGTGTTTTTCGAAAAGCATTGCGAAGAGCCTTGCTCCGAATGTTCGAGTGAATTGTGTCGCCCCAGGGTGGATTCAGACTTCTTGGGGCTCAACGACATCTGACTATTGGGACGCACGAGCCAAAGGTGAATCGTTGCTGCATCGCTGGGGAGTTCCGGCAGATATTGCATCGACGATTTGCTTCTTGGCATCCGACGAAAGCGAGTTCATCAACGGCCAAATCATCGAACTCAATGGTGGGCAAAATTTCGGAGTCAATTAACAGGTTTTTTCGCAACGCAGCCGAAGGTGAATTGCGACCAAGAAACTGGCAGAACGAAATTCGAAAAAAGCCAATTGGCGGACGGCAATTGGCCCTTTTTCGCCCTGGTTTGACCAACTAAATGGGGCTTACTTTGAAATACAGAACAAGTGCTTTTCGCCCCGAATAAAGAGCTGATTGCCAACCGGTGCAGGCGTTGCATCAACGGTTTCACCCACAGAGTTGGTCGCTACAACTTCCAGCTGGTTGGCATCTTTCAGGACAACCGTCGTTCCACTTCGACCTGTCAGAAATACGAAACCGCCAGCAGCCACGGGAGACGCATAGATGCTTTTTAATCCCGGAACACGACTGGCTGGATAATGAGGCTTACCTGTTTTTGCGTCGATGCAAGATAACAAACCGGTTTTGCCTTTGTGAAAATAAAGTCGACCGTTTGAAAGTAATGGCGACGCGATATCAGGTGTGTCACGATTAATCGACCATGCGACGTTGCTGGTTCCTTCAATATCCCCTGACCCCGCCATTTTGAATGCGCCAAGAAACGATCCTCGATGACCGCTTCCGACAAAGACCAAATCCCCCATCGCAACAGCTGAGGCACATGGGCGTTCAGTTTGTCCCCCGCATCGCCACAATTCCTTCCCCGTTTCGAGATCATAACTTCGGGCACAGGTTTGTCCGTTCATTACAACCTGCTTCTTGCCGTCATGCTCCACGATTAGTGGCGTTGACCAGTTGGTCGGCTCGTCACGGTCCGTTTTCCAAATCGTCTTACCGGTCATTTTGTCTAACGCAAAAATCGCGGACGGACCTTCGTGATCCCATGGAACAATAATTTTGTCACCAGCGATCGTCGGTGAACTTCCCTCGCCGAATCCGTTTCGCGTCTCCATCTTGCCAAAATCATCGCGTTTCCAAACCAACTCACCGTCCAGCGTGTAGCAATAAAGACCACGTGAACCGAAGAACGCGTAAACATGCTTTCCATCGGTGCACGGAGAAGCTGACGCAAAGTTATTGGTCGAGTGAACACCCTGATGCGGCGTCGCGTCGGTTGATGTTTTTTCCCAAAGCTTTTTGCCACTGTCTTTATCAAAGCAAAGAATCTTGAAGCTGGTCTTGGCAAGCGGCGCACTTCGACCTCGCCCAAAACTACCTCGCCCAGAACCACCTCGCCCGCCCGCCGACGGAACTGCTTCTCCGCCCACAGAAACGGCGGTGACGACGAATACTTTTTCGTTCCAAATCACTGGCGAGCCTGAGCCCTTTCCGGGAATGGCAACTTTCCATTTGACGTTTTTCGTATCACTCCATTCGGTCGGAGGTGTTGCGTTCTCCGCGACACTGTTTCCATTGGGGCCTCGCCAATGTCCCCAATTTTCTGCGTGGAGATTCGCCGAAAAGAACAACAAGCAGGTAAAAAAGCAAAGTGCTTTCATCGAAAATAAACTGTGTTTCATTTGTTTGTTTTGAAAAGAATTAGCGGGTCGAAATTGAGGTACATTTTATCCGTAATCAGCAAAGAGATGCTAAACGCAATATCATTCTTCAAGACTTTTTTGTTTGGTGGATGCAACTCCGAAAACCGTTCAACCAATAATAGTTTTTAGCTTAAAAAGCACGTTCAGACATGAGCAGCACGACGTCTAGGGTTGGTTTATCCGGCACAATGAAAACGCCCGAATGGAACCATCTAAAGTAATTGAACCCCTGCATATTGAATCGTTCCGCCCGCATTCGCCAGAAATTCAATTTCATTGCGTGGCTTCGAGGGTTCACCTCGATAATTCAGCGATTTTATCAAAAGCCTTATCCAATTTACGGTCCTAATTTTCAACTTAACGCTTGCAAACGCTAATTCACCGTCAAATTTTGCTCTTGAATTCGACGTCTAAATTTAAAATCGAACATTGACCAACTCGCTCGCGAAGGAATCATTTTCGATAATGCCTGTTGCACCGACGGAATTTGTACCCCGTCGCGAGCTGGCATTCTCGCCGGACAGTCCAACCACAACAACGGCGTCTTTGATCGCGGCGGAAAAATCAAACTTCTCTTGGGTGGGAAAATTAATGAATCGATGATCGCCTTCGTTCCACCAAGCTCGTTTTGTTAACGAACAATTTCGGTCGACCTTTCACGGTTCAACCGCAATTTCAATCAAACAACAGACTCGTGTTATAATCGAACCGTCATTTGTCCGAGCGGGTTTTCAATGTCAAAATTTCTACATCATTCGATTACTTTCATAGCAATTATTTTTTTGCATTCTGTTGCATGCTCGCAAGAGGTGACCGATGCGAAAAAACTTTACTATTCCGGCGAATACAAAAAATGCATTAAAACGTGCGAAGCTGGAATCGAGAATGCCTGGCAGGTCGATTGGCGGATATACAAGATCAAATCCGAGTTGAAACTGGGCCTTTATAAGGAGGCGTTGGAGTCGACCAAAAAAGCCATCGACCGGCACAGTTCTGACATCCGCGTTTACTGGCTAGCCAGAACCGTTTATCGATTCAACGACGAAATCAAAATAGCGGACGACATGCTTTCAAAAATCGAATTGCTCGCACGCGATGCACCATGGCGATATTCGGATGCGGAAGACCGCATTGTTTTAGGAAAAATGTTGCTGGATGCAAATGAGGACGCACGTCAGGTACTCGAACTTTTTTTCGATTCAGCAAAAAGATCCCAGCCTGGCTTGCTTGATAATTTTCTGGTGGCAGCGGATCTTGCCTTAAGCAAAAACGACTACGAGTTGGCGGCGAAAGAAGCTCAAAACGGCTTAAAACTCCATCCAGAAAATCCAGAACTTCATTTCCGATTGTCTCAAGCATTATGGAATAGCGATCGAGAAAAAGCTGCTGTGGCCCTCGAGAAGGCATTGGAGTTGAATCCGAAACATGACGCCGCAATATTGGTCAAAGCGGATAATGCAATCGACAACGAGGACTACGATCTCGCATTGGAGTTGATTGAGAAAATTCTTTCTTACAATGCAAGCCACCCATTGGCACTTGCTCATATGGCAATCATCGCTCATCTCAAGGGGGACTACGAAACCCAGAAATCGTTTCGCGAACAAGCGCTATCGACTTGGTCCAAGAACCCGAATGTTGACTACGTGATCGGAAAGAAGCTTTCCCAAAAATATCGTTTTGAAGACGGTGCGGCATCTCAAAAGCGAGCCCTCGCATTCCGCGGAGATTTCGTCCCAGCAAAAATCCAATTGGCTCAAGACCTATTGCGATTGGGAAAAGACGACGAAGGTTGGGCGTTGGTCGCCGAGGCCAATAAACTGGACGAGTACAACACATTAATGCACAACCTACAAACCTTGAATGACGAAATTTCATCGTTTAAGTCGTTGGAGAAAGACGGTATCGTTGTTCGCATGAGTGTGAAAGAAGCCAATCTTTACGGACCGGAGGTCCTGCAACTGCTGATCGATGCGAAGCAAAAACTCTGCGAGAAGTACGACTACAAATTTACGCAGCCGGTTTTTGTTGAAATTTTTCCACGCCAATCAGATTTCGCGATTCGAACATTTGGGATGCCGGGAGGCGCTGGTTTTCTGGGCGTTTGTTTTGGAAATTTGATTACTGCGAACAGTCCGGCTTCCCAAACCGAAAATCCCGTCAACTGGAAATCCGTTTTGTGGCATGAATTCTG
>CAJQQR010000220.1 GCA_905480545.1 uncultured Pirellulaceae bacterium | reverse complement strand
AACTCCCGTCAATTTTCACCCGATCGAAAAATGGGCCAGTCGTCCAAAGCGGTTTCAAAGCGATCGAACGAGCTGAAACCTTTTACCTTCTAGACTTATAATTTTGGAAATGGAGCCTCGTTTCATTCACCAAAAGTCCATGTTTCAATCGCGCAGGTAAAAACAGGTGTCTTGGATGGCACCAAAAAATAATTCACTGATCACCAATGGGGCTAAATTTCAGATTTATTTTCTAATCCAAACCCATTCGCAAGATGGACTCCCGATATGTAATTCCAACTGATGTGTAGATGACATTAATTGTTGCTTAGAACGGATTCACGATGGCGAGACTTGCCATCGTCTTCTCCATCGCCAGCAACTTGGTGGCGCCGTTGGAAACGATGAACAGGGGCGACCGGCCGAAAAGAGGATAGGCGCACCTCTGAATAGCCCACAAATGCAATTATCCGAAATCACAGCGCGTCTGATGAAATCGGCTGCGTAAAGAGGTAAACTATCGGCATGCCCCGCCAATTGCCTAGCCAGGAGTCCAACGTGTACAACATTCTCGCCCTTTGCCTGTTATTGCTCGCCGGAACAGTGACCGCTCAAGAAGCGGCGGTAGTTTTCAAAGATGTGAGCAGTGATACAGGACTTCAACTCGGCGGTGGGGCGGCTTGTTGGGCCGATATTGACAACGATGGCTGGGTCGATGTGTGTGCAGGTGCCGTGTGGAAGAACAACAAAGGCAAATCGTTTAGCAAAATAGGTGACTTTTCTCCCGGCTCCGTGATCGCCGCAGACTTCGACAACGACGGGTTCGTGGATCTGTTTTCATGGTCATCGATGAAGTTATTCCGCAACAAGGGCGGAAAAAAATTTGTCGACGTCCCGTTACCGGACCTTCCGCGAATCGGGTCCCGAGGTGCTGTATGGGCCGATTTGAACAACGATAGTTTCGTAGACCTTTACGTGGGAGGCTATGAAGGAAGTGAACGGTCGCTGCTGATTCTTATCAACGAAGGTGGAAAGAGCTTTCGCGTCGAGCGAAGCGAGGGGAAAAATGCGACTCGGGGCGTAACCGCTTGCGATTTCGATCAAGATGGCGATGTCGACGTTTACGTGTCCAACTATCGCTTGCAACCGAACTTGTTTTGGCTGAATAATGGGAAGGCCGGATTTAAAGAAGTTGCGCGTGAATACGGCGTAATCGCGACAAAGCCGGGTTTCGGTGGCGGGCATTCGATTGGTGCATCGTGGGGCGACTTTAACAACGACGGCTTAATCGATTTGTTCGCAGGAAACTTTGCCCACGTTGATGGCCGTGGTGACCAACCGAAGTCGCGATTCCTGAAAAACCTAGGCGAGAAAAAAGGCTTCAAGTTCGAGGACTTGGGAACGTGCGGCGTGCACTATCAAGAGTCATACGCTTCGCCGAGCGTAGCCGACTATGACAATGACGGAAATCTCGACTTGTTCTTTACAACGGTCTACGGCGTTGCGTCGTTTGGGCGCAAGAACAACTCCGTGCTGTTTCGCAACGATGGAAAGTTCGTGGTACAGGACGTGACTGCCGCGGCCAAGCTTGCCGGACTTCCACCAACCTACCAGGCTGCATGGGCGGACTACGACAACGACGGCGACCTCGATCTCACATCCGCAGGGAAACTGTTCCAGAATCAAGGCACGCCGCATGCCTGGTTAAAGCTGCGGTTGGTCGGCAATGGAAAGACGATTAATCGTTCGGCAATCGGCGCTCAGGTGCGCGTCGAAGCTGGTAACAAGATCATTACCCGTCAAGTCGAAACTGGCACGGGGGAGGGAAACCAAAGCGAAGCGACCCTGCACTTTGGACTAGGTAACCATAAGGGGCCTGTCAATATTGAGATCTTCTGGCCTAACCGTGCAAAGCAATCGATGACACGCGTGGAGACGAATCGTCTGCTGACAGTTGAGATCAAGTCCACTGAGTAAACGCCGCTAGCGGTTCGCCAGAATACCACCCCGTTGAAATGGGCAAAAGGCTCTATTTGCTGACGTGTTGTTCGATAGCATTCCAGGCAATCTGAGTTGCGTGTAGCGAAGCAGTTCACGTCAGGCAATTTTCAATATACGTTTACCGAACGGGGGCACCGTTTACTTGATGATCGCAAGTGTCTTCTCGATCGAGATCGCACAGAGGATTCGGTACCACTTTTCATTATGGCACTTGGAAACGCTGTTCCAGTATTTCTTTGATAGAGACACGGAAAAGTACACCGTCGTGCGACGGTCTACACTGATTCTATTTCAGACAAACCGATCGCATAGTATTACATGATGTACTTGCAGAAAAAATCAAACGATCGCTTTGCGATATCTTTTGCTGCAAAATGGTAGGGTAAGCGGAGTTTTTTTGGCAAGATGACAACGAGTGTGGGACGTGATGAAACATCTTTTTGGGATTCGAATTGTTGTGTGCGTTTTGTTTGGTGTCCTGGCAACGCATCAATTTCGCCTGTCGTCGCACAAGCTTTGCGGTGAAGAATTGCAACACCCAACACTGCCAAAACAGAATTTCAGAGTAAGCGTGATCGATGCCGATACCGGCGAGCCAATTCCCGCGCGTGTTTATCTGCGAAATTCGGAGGGCAAGTCGTTCTTTGTAGAAAGCGAGTCTGTGAAGGGTTCTGCCCTACCCTATCAAGAGCAGTGGGTTGCGATGGCGAGCTCAGTCGAAAAACACACCACGGTTTCTGCCCATCCGTTTCAACTGGACCTGCCAAAAGGCAAATACGTGATCGAGATTGAACGCGGAAAAGAATATGTAACGTTTCGCGATAAGTTCGAAATTAAAGAGAATTCAATCGACCGGAAGATTCGGCTGAAACGATGGATCGATCTTTCGAAGCGTGGATGGTACTCGGGTGAGACGCACGTCCATCGACGAATTGAAGAGCTACCTAATACAATGCTCGCGGAAGATTTAAACGTTGCGTTTCCTGTGACTTTCTGGACGATTGCCTCAGATCAAGCCCCCAGTCTTCAACCGTCCCCACTTCGAGGACAAGGACTATCGCCGTTTGGCCCCAGAGTCGATCGCGGTCACAAACCAATTTATGTCGATCGTGAACACGTTATTTTTCCGCGGAATACCGAATATGAAATATTTTCGGTAAACGGAAAGAGCCATGTGCTGGGCGCGGTTTTCATTCTGAATCATCGCAATCGGTTTCTGAAAACGATGCCGCCAGTAGCCTCAATTGCAAAGCAAGCTCACCAGGAAGGTGCCATGCTGGATTTGGACAAGCACTCGTGGCCATGGTCAATTATGTTAGTTCCTGTCGCAGGCGTTGATCTCTTCGAACTCTCCAACAACAGCATATGGAGAACCAAATTCGGTTTCAACAAAGCTCCTGCAAACCCGCCGCCATGGGCTAATTTAGAATTCGATTCGAATAAAAGACTCACCGAATGGGGCTGGATCACTTATGGCTTCGAAATGTATTACGCACTGCTTAATTGTGGATTTCGGATCACGCCAACGGCGGGTACGGCTTCGGGCGTTCATCCCGTTCCGCTTGGTTATAGTCGTGTCTACGTTCACACTGGCGAAAAATTCAATTCGAAAGAGTGGTTGGCAGGATTGAAGCAAGGACGCAGTTTTGTCACAACAGGCCCCATGTTGTTTGCCAAAATTGATGGGAAGCTTCCAGGCCAAGCATTTTCCAATACCGATCAGGAATCCAAAACGCTGAGTGTCAGCATTGAATCGGTCAGTGAAAAACCAATCGATCGAATTGAAATCCTCGTCAACGGAAAAGTTTTGAAAACCTTGAAGCCCAAACTTAGTGAGCTTACTCGTAAGGCCAACAGCGTTCAATTTGATGAAAAAATTACGATTGCAAAGACTTCGTGGGTTGCGATCCGTAGCATCGAGTTGCAACCTGACGGCCGAAAGCGATTTGCTCATACCGCACCATGGCACATTCAGCTTCGAGGGGAATCGATCAAGCCAGAAAAATTGCAAGTCCAGTACTTTATCGATCTTATGAAAGCTGAAGTGGTCAGAAACAGAACCGTTTTGCGGCCTGAGTCGTTGAGTGAATTTAAGTCTGCATTATCGTTTTATCGGAAACTACTGAATCAGACCCAATAACAAAGCTGCGTGCAACGCATTCTCCAAACCTGGCCCATGCAAGCTCGCTCGACAAGTAGACAAGATTCCTCGGGGACGGCGTCACAAACCTGCTTTATCATCCTGACATACATGTCACACTACGCTGCTAAAGCCAGCTACACTTTTTTGGGGAGCACGCCAATTCAAGAATTCGAGAAGCTACTGCTTAAATTCCGTTAATGACTTTGCGATGCGACTTCCAAGATCGCCCAACACGACAGCTTCGTTCCCCCTGAAGGAAAACTCGGAATGACTTCCATTCCCGATCCGTCAAAAGATGACGTGACATTTGAGTTTCTTCTAAAACACTGTGAGAGGTAATTCAGGAATCTTGCTATTTGTCGTTTTTTGATCAAATACCAATTAAGGTGAGAGAGCCGAGGCGGAAATGAATATCAAATTGACTTCACCTCTGGGCATACGCTTGTGAAAATACGGGTTAGGTAATCAGTGCTGATTCGCTTGGCTTTCTCGACAGGGGCGCCCAGAGACCGTCGTTGAAGAAGAAGAAGAAGAAGAAGAAGAAGAAGAAGAAGAAGAAGAAGAAGAAGAAGCGGTTCGCGAATGCTGGTTAGATAAGGCCTTCTAGAGATTGACAGATCCTATTAAGTTTTGCTGGTTCTCGATTTCCACTTTCCGAATTAGCAGCCTTTCCATTGAAACGAGCGATGGCTTAATGAATTAAACCTTAAAACACCCACACCGTTTTTTCCGTTCACTCGGCATTTTCGTCATTGCGCCGTTCGAAAATGCGGTTCAAAATGAAAACTGCCACGCTTAACCGACCGCATGGGATTTCGATTCCGATAACGAAAACCTTGTTTCAGTTTTGGTTTTAAATGATATGCGTAAAGCGAGACCGCATCATTTGAACATCCGCCCCTTAGCTCCCACCAAAGCTCGATATTCGCGAATAACAGTCAGTGTAATAAAGCGGGGGGATAATGCTTTTGCATAATGTTCGAGCCGTTCGATTTTGCTCTGGGTTATCGGCATTTTCAATTTTTTTTGTTGCCAAAGCACTTTTTTGCAATAGATCCCCCCCTTTTCGACTCTCGTGATTTGCATGTTTGCTGCATTGATCAGCTATGATTTTCTGAGCTTTGCACTTATTGAATCGCCCCACCGCGGCGATGTAGCCACTTTTTGATTGGTTTCAGAGGTGCATCCAAACTACAAATTGCAAAAATCGAAAAATTCTCTGAATTTCCCTTACCCAAATTTCACTTCTGCACCGAGTAATACTCATGACAATCTACTTGCGGGTTTGCCTAGCCGGGTAAAAGCGAGTTAGATGCCTGCCAAACAATAAGGGGTCTGCAATGGCGGAGATTACCATTGGTGACGCACATCTAGTCTCCGATGGAGAAACATTAACCATCGGTCGCCGCGGTCAACGAGACTTAACTTTGTCTTTGGACGCAGCCGGCGTTGCTGAACTAATCGATTTCGTCACGTCCCTCGCCACCACCGAATTTAATCGACGCCAAGACTTTCGCGTTCCAATCCACCATTCCAGCGGACTTTCGGTTCAAATCCGCAAAGGTGACAGGCTAATCTCGGTGACACCAACAAATATCAGTGTTACCGGAATCTTTATCGAGCTGCCCAGGGATGACTGGATCGACTTTGAGCAGGATGACCAAATGAGTGTGATCCTGGAGTTCGAGGGCGAAAAACAGGATCATCGTGGAGTTGTTCGGCGATGCGCCGACAACGGGTACGGTCTTTTTTTCCCAAAATCGATGAAGGGCAACGAATTAGATCCGCCAGCGGAACTCAGCCGGGTCGTGATGGAACTACAACGCAGATGGATGACTCGACGCGCAAAAACCGCTGGGTAGGGACGAAAAAGGGACGCAGCTCATTTGTTCTTGGGTCGGCCACGTGGACGGAGAGTATGTTCGAGTTGCAATCGAGCCGCAGACTGGGACACAAAGAAATCGCTTCCATAAGGCTTGCCGTTCTTCGAACATTTTCGAATCGCGTTTTCCTCCGCTTCATTCTGCGCTCGATTGACCATCGTCACCCACGTTCGTGGTCGATCAATTGGCCATTCCCTCAATAGCTCGTGCGTTGGTTCATTGCCGTAAACCTGCCGCCAAAGACTTCCGTGTTTCCAGTCTTCACCACGCTTGCACAAATTGGCTCGTAGCGTATTTCGTTCAACATACCGCAGCATAGTCAGCAAGTGCTTGTCTTCTTCGATCGGGAAAGTCTTGAATCGACCTTGATACTGATGCCCAGTCCCCTCGGTTTGATGATGAGCATGCCAGCGCATCGTATGGGTATGGGTCAGCCAGCGAAAAAATTCCGTGACTAAAGTATCCGTTTCTGGTCGCACAACAAAATGCCAATGATTGGGCATCAAAATGTATGAGAAAATCGGAATCGGTACCCGACCGTGAGCCAAAGCAAGCACCCGTTCGAAGGCGTCATAGTCACCTTCCTTTTCAAACAACGGCAAACACGCCACCGCGCGGTTAATCACATGAAAGCAAATTCCGGCTGGACAGATTCGGGGACGTCTGGGCATGGCATCCACCAAAACAAGCTCCCCATCTAAGAACAATGAGCTGCGTCCCCTTTATTTACCCCAGATGTGAAAAAAAGAAGGTAGCGAGCAGCACACTGACCATTGGGATGGCTCCATGATTGACTTGTAGACTGAAGGTAGCGGCGACCACCGTAGCGAAAAACGACTCGATATTTTCCGCTAGTTTGTTTTAAAGCCGGGTGATTCGACAAATGCCATGCTGTAATTCTTTCTGCATGTTGCGGAAAGAACTATCCACACGAATCCAACACAGTTGCAACGTTGACCCCAAAATGACCCCACGGCTTGTGCGGGCAACAAAAAAGGACTTACGCTGAATCAACGTAAGTCCTTATCAGATAACGAGTACCAGAGGTGGGACTTGAACCCACACGAGGTTGCCCTCACTGGATTTTGAATCCACCTAACTCTTACGCAGCCTGCTTCGTGGTCCCACATCAGAAATTCACCATTTCAAAGCAACGAAAAAAGCCGATGCGTCCACACTCACTTGCTTGAATTTCGACCTACTCCATGCAAATCACTTATCAAAAATTGGGGGCTTCTCTCCCGTACCCTCCACCTTTTCCGTCAACCTTTCACTATAAGCACGATTCTCCCAATACCGAGAGAACATATACATTTCAAGGATCGGCACGAAAGGGACACCGAAGAGTTCTTCAAATTTTGCTGCCTGCTCCTCCGACAATGATTCCCTTATCCGCCTATTACGGGAGGCTAGAAGCTTCTTCATATCGTTGTTGAACTTTTCATGCAATTTCACAATTTCAAGTTCTATCTCTTTTTCAAGAACTTTGATCTTCGCTTTATCACCACCCGTCAACCCAATCGCATCTGCATATTGAGGTTTCGTTAACCCACTGGTAGGGACCAACATAGATGCTTCATTCTGCCGTGCAATTTGAAGTAAACGATCATATTGAAATTTAATGAGAACTTCTTTAATTTTCTTTTCGTTCGCTGCTACAAATGCATCCGCTTTTTTCAAATTCTCTTCAAAAGCCGGCACACCCCGACGCCCAAGAGCGAACCGAAGCCGCACCATATTCGTTTGCATTGCACGTATCAATTCTTGAAGATCCTTGTGTTGACTCTCCGAAATATCAAGCTCCTTGCGGACTCGAGGATCTCTGATCAACGTCAGGAAGCGTCCCATTAATTGTTAGAAGTTGAAAAGTGGTCTCCCGAAAGGCGACAATGTCGCCTTTCGGAACTTTCAACTTTCATCGTCGGTTGGCGCCGACGGGGAGACCACCATGAACGAATCTAATCTTTTACAAACGCTTGGGCAAGTTTCTTCTGAATCAGCATCGGAAGTATTTCGAAATCACATTCGGGGGCTCGTTCGTCAGATGATCACCGATGTGATGGCCGAGGAAGTCACCGTGTTGTGCAGTGCCAAACATCAACCGGCGGACGACTCTTATTTTCGGACTGGGAGCAGCCCACGTCGAGTGATTTACGAGGGACAACGTGAACCGGTGGTCCGCCCGCGAGTCCGGCGTCAGAACGAAGATGGAACGACATCGGAAGTGTTGCTTTCAACCTACGAAGCGGCGAAGTGCCCGGAGCAGTTGCGTGAATCGGTCGTTTCTGCCTTGGTGGCAGGCGTCAGCACCCGAAACGTCGCCAAGACCCAAGATGCGAACACACCGGGATTCAGCAAGTCAAATGTTTCTCGACATTGGAAAGCAGTGGGACATCAGTTTGTCGACCAGCTTCGTGGTCACGACCTTTCCGAAAAAGACTGGGCCATCCTGATGTTGGATGGGATTCATTTGAGTCAAGATCAGACCGCAATCGTCGCCCTCGGCATCACTACCGAGGGCCACAAACACGTTTTGGATTTCGAATTGGGAAGTGCCGAAAACGCTGAAGTTTGTCGGGGTTTGATGCGTCGGTTGGTGTCGCGAGACTTCGATTATGATCGACGCTTGTTCGCGGTACTCGATGGCAGCAAAGCACTCCGTTCGGTGCTGTTAGAGTTTTTCAATAATGCTGTGACTCAGCGTTGCTTGGTCCACAAGGAACGAAATATCCGAGCGAAATTATCCGAACGTCATTGGGGTGAGTTGGTTCGCCTCTTCAAGCGACTTCGCACAATCCAAGGCAAAGAAGACGCTCAAGACATTGTGAATGAATTAGTCGAATTCCTGAGACGCTTGAACGCCGAAGCTCTAAAGAGTCGTGAGGAAGCAGGAGACGATTTGATTGCTTTACAGATTCTTGATGTCCCCAACACGCTCCATCGAAACCTACTCAGCACCAATGCGATTGAAAACTCATTTCGAAACACGCGGGGGAAACTGGGACGGGTGACTCGGTTTCGTGCGGAAACCGATCAAGCAACTCGTTGGTTGGCTTATGCCCTGACG
>CAJQQR010000219.1 GCA_905480545.1 uncultured Pirellulaceae bacterium | reverse complement strand
TTGGCCGACCGGAAAAACGAAAGTCATTGAAAAGGTTGACCTTTCGAAAGTCCTTTCCGTTGTCGAAGAATAAGAATATGAGCCTCATGCACTGAGAAGTGTCAGTTTATATTCGCTCGAATTATATTCGCTCGAACCGATTCGTCGAATCGAAGTATCAGACGCTGGAAACAATCGGCTGGTCGTTCAATCCGTTGATCAAATTCGATACGCAGAGATCAAACATCGCTTTTCGAGTCTGCTCGGTTGCGCTTCCAAGATGAGGTGCGATGGTGACGTTCTTCATTGAAAGTAAAGGATGGTCGCGAGGCAATGGTTCAGGTTCGGTTACATCCAAACCTGCCGCGTAAATTTGATTGTTTTGCAAGGCATGGGTAATTGCGTCCGTGTCCACAACGCCTCCTCGAGCGATGTTGATAAACACTGCCGAAGATTTCATCTTCTCGAAATCCGAATAGGAGATCATGTTTCGCGTTTCATCGTTGAGTGGAACGACAACCACAATGTAGTCTGATTCTTCTAGAAGTTGGTCTCGTGAAACATATTCTGCTTTGACAAACGGATCGTCAAAATTTTTTGGGCTGCGATTGTGGTAGATCACATTCATGTTGAACCCAATTGCACGACGGGCGACTTCGAATCCGATCCGTCCCATACCAATAATACCAATCGTCGTGTGATGGACTTCGGTGCCAAGAGGGTAGCTTCCGTCAAACACTTTGAAGTCTGGACCGCGAGCGAACTGATCTCCTTCTATCAAGCGTCGGCCAGCGGCAAGTAGCAAAGTAAAAGCCATATCAGCGGTTGCTTCGCTTAAGACGCCTGGCGTATTTCCCACCAAGATTTTTCGAGATTTTGCATCGCTAACATGGATGTGATCAACACCCACTCCACAATTACTGATGACCTTTAGATTTGGGAATTGGTCCATCACTTTGCCATCGATCGGCCAGTGCCCGTTGACAAGAATTCCTTCTACGTCATGGCGGCGATTTTTGGCCGTTTCCCAATCGAGCATTTCGACCAGTCCATCTAGAGCTGGCACGAATTTTTGTGGTGGATCGTAAAGCAATACGGTTGGGAGCGACATGTTGGGCTTTGTTGATTTGCGGAGAAACCGGTTTGTGGTTGCAAAGGATGCGAAATTTTTATTTTTTGATTCGAACCTTTTTTAGATGACAATTCAATTGGTCGCTACGATAAAGTAGCAACCCGTTTGTTCGCATTAACGATATGCCGTACCTAAATTGCCTGTTGGCCTAGTTTTTCATGTCCGATAAAACCACTTTGGAATTTGGCTCGCGTTTTAAGGAGATCCAGTCGCGACTGCACGGTTATATCTTTTCTTTGACTCGTGACCTCAACGATACGGATGATCTGTTTCAGCAAACGGCAGTCATCTTGTGGAAAAAATTTGATCAATTCGATTCGAAGAAGAGTTTCTTTTCGTGGGCATGTGGGATCTCAAGGCTGGAGGTCATGAATTTCCTTCGAAAGCGGTCTTCGAAACGACTTTATTTTACCGACGAATTAAATTTGCAATTGATGGATTCGTTTGAGGAATCAAACGATTTGGAATTTGAGCTGCGAAAATCAGCTTTGGAGCGATGCAAACAATATTTACGTCAAAAGGATCGCGAATTGGTGAACGAATGTTATGCGGAAAAATCCGGCGTGCAAAACGTCGCCGAACGCCTGGATCGCAGCACCCAGAGCATCCACAATTCATTACGACGAATTCGCATCTCGCTATTTGAATGTATTCAGCGCACGCTATCGCAGGCTGGTGTCGCTGAATCCATTCCAAATCCGGGGACGCCAGGCCATGAGTGACAGCGGAAATAGCCGAAACCAAGACAACGCTTGCTCTTTTCCCGAATTTGAAAACGTTTCCGAAGCAGATTGGGATTTGGTTGATCGTTTTCTTTCGAATCAATCGAACGACGAGGAAGCCAAGCAACTGGAAGTACGTCTGAAAAATGACCCTTTGCTTCGGGCGTTTTTTGTCTGTTATTCGAGTTTTTTTTCCGACTTGCAGATGTCGGCAAGGGGCCAGTTTGCTGGCGAAAGTGCCTTGCAGAAAGTCTTTGATCGCCAAACAGAGGGAAATCAAAGATCCACAAATTCAGCGGTGAAGATTGACGAATCTGAAGATTCAACTTCGAAAGGAGTTGGATTCAATGGTTTAGTCAATGGTGAGGTTACGGTCGCCCCGAGGACTTCTAAATCACATCGCGGAACTGATGGCGATCACAATTGCGGGATTGAATTGCATCGCAAGAAGCACGGAAACCAAAGGGTATTCGCATGCTTGAGCATCTTTGCAGCGTTGCTTGTCGGATTGGTTTTGGGATTTTGGATACCGTGGGATCAGGCGGACTCGACCCCCGAGCCGATTGCATGGTTGGTGAATGCGCATGATTGCCAATGGGCGGGAGGATTTGTTCCGGCTGCGAACATGCAAGCGAATGATCATTTGGATTTGGAATCGGGGTTGGTGCAAATTCGGTTTGTGTCCGGAGTAGATGTCTTGATTGAAGGCCCGTCCGAATTGATTTTGCTTTCGAATATGAGTGCAAGATTGAATCGCGGTAAGGTTTCGGTTAAGGTTCCCAGGTCCATGACGGGATTTGAGATCTATTCGCCCCAGGGTCGTGTCTTGGATTTGGGGACGGAGTTTGGAGTAACCGTGTCGGATGACGGTTTGACAGATGTTTTGGTTTTTGATGGAGAAGTCGATGCGTTCGCAGGCAACGATAAGTCAAAACCGATTAGGCTTTTGGAAAATCAGTCGGCTTCCATCTCTGAATCAAAAATCGATACCGATAAAGCGGTGAGCAACGATTTCGTTCGAAGGATTTCTGATGCGACAAAACTACGCCCAAAGACACAGACACGTCAGACGACATCAATTGTTTTTGACGGTTCAAACAGTGATGGGATCTGCGACAAGAATGGCCATCCGATCGGTTTCATATCGCGACTGCCGGGCACGGGTGACCAGCTTCACCAAAACGACACGAATTTGGTCGTGGACGTCCAATCTGAAGTCCTGCGCCTAACGACAACACGTAGTGATATCAATCGACAAGCGGGGCTTGCTACCGGTGAATACTTTGGTTTTAAGCTTTCAGAATTTGGATTCACGGGCGAAGAAGATTTTTCTGTAACGGTGGAGATTCCGAACATTCCGAACTTGGAAAGTTTTGGCCAAGTTGGGCTCTATTGCGGAGCCAAAAGTGATCAGGTTATACGGGGTGGATTTATCAAATGGGGAAAGACAGGCTTGTCGCCCAATACGCTGTTTATGGTCAATAATGATGGGGGCATCGATTCCGATTCAAACAAGGTTGGATTGTTGAATGCTGGAATCGATTTGCAGTTAACACTTTCGCGGATCGATAACAAATTTTCTTTAACAGCAGAAAACCTGACGGATGGTGGCTCTGCATCGCTTTCGATTCGGCATCCCGAATACTTGGATCGGCAAAACGAAATTCACATTGGCGTGTTTGGTGCGAATCCGTTCAGTGATGTTCGAAAAACGGTCAGCATAAGAAAGTTCACCATCAATGTTTGGAAATAAAAAAAACAAGTCGATTCAGGGCCTTTTCCGGATATTTTTCATGATTCGTGGTCCGCAATCTTAGTAGTAATCTTTCAATGTCGGCACTATTACAATTATCATGGAGAGTGATTGCTGCCGTTTTTTTCCTCCTTCAATATAAACAGTACAGAATGCGAAATTTCAAACGATCGTCTTTTGTTTTCATCACGCTTTTCGGCATTGCTATTTCGATTCATGCCGATGATTCAGTCGTGACCAAACTATCGAGCAGCGACGGGCCCAAGCGAAAACTCGGTCCCAATATCGTGAAAAATCCTTCATTCGAGCAAATCGAAAATGGGAAGCCTACTGGCTGGAAAACGTCGACATGGGGCGGCGAGCCAAAATACGAAGTTGAGCGGTCGTTCGCACGAACTGGAGCGACATGCGTCAAGATATCATCAGCCAGCGGAGCCAATTCCAGTTGGAGTTTTCCGCTTACGGTTAAACCGAAAACAGACTACCGGGCGTCGGCTTGGATCAAGACGTCGAACGTTGACTCAACCAATTACGGCGCTCAAATTAATTTGCACGAATTGCAACTGCGTGCAAAATCTGACTCGCTGAAAGGTGACAATGGCTGGACCCGAATCAGCGTTGAGTTTAACAGCGGTGACCGAACGGCTCTTCTTTTGAATTGCACGTTTGGTGGATGGGGAAGTGCGACCGGTGAAGCATGGTTCGACGATCTGGAAGTTGTAGAGTTGATTGACCCTGTTTTGGTGATGACCGTTGACGAAAAAACAGAGTTCTTCGAAAAGAAAGTCAAACCAATCCTTGAAAAGAACTGCTTCGAATGTCACGGTTCGGGCGACGAGATTCGCGGCGGCTTGATCATGACCAACCGAGAGGATTTGCTTAAAGGCGGTGATTCCGGGCCGGCGATCGATCTGCGAGATTATAAGGACAGTATTCTTTTATCTGCCGTGAATTACGAAGATTATGAAATGCCTCCGACCGGACAGCTTCCGGCGGATCAAATTCAAATTTTATCTGACTGGGCGAAACTGGGAGCACCTTGGAAAGGCAAAGGGACTCGGCCGAAGCTTGCCGATTCTGGGCATAGCGTCCCGGAAGTAAACGAGGAAACCAAAAAATGGTGGTCCTATCAGAAAGTGACTCGACCGGAAGTGCCGGCAGCGATTACTGCCAAGACAAAAAATGAAATCGATTACTTTATCCAGCAAGTTCAAGTGGGGAAAGGCTTAAAACCGAACCCGTCAGCCACTAAGGAAGTTCTCATTCGACGTGCCTATTACGACCTGATTGGATTGCCTCCTTCACCGGAGCAGGTTGCTGCGTTTAAGAATGACCAATCGCCCGACGCATGGGAGAAACTGATTGATGAGCTTTTGGCCTCTAAGCATTATGGCGAAAAATGGGGCCGGCATTGGTTGGACTTGGTCCGTTTTGCTGAATCAAATAGTTATGAGCGTGATGGCCCCAAACCGTTCGTTTGGCGTTATCGCGATTACGTGATTCAATCATTGAATGATGATAAACCTTACGATCAATTTGTCATCGAACAACTCGCTGGTGACGAAAAAAATGAGCCATCGCGCGAAGACATCATTGCAACAGGTTATTACCGATTGGGTAAATGGGACGACGAGCCTGTCAGCCAATTGCAGGCGTGGTATGACGACATGGACGATGTGATTTTGACAACGGGCCAATCCTTTCTGGGAATGACGATCAATTGTGCTCGATGTCACGATCACAAAATTGATCCGATTCCTCAAGCCGATTATTACAGCTTTCTTTCGTTCTTTAGAAATGTGAAACGCTATGGTGTACGCGGCCACAATACCGTGCTCGATTCATCGGTGCGGACCATTGCATCCAAGGAGGATGCGATCAAGTACCAGGCCGAGGTCAAAAAACATCAGGAGGATATCGCTGACAACAATAAAGCGATGGCAGCGATTGAAAAGATTGCGAAGAAGGACTTTATCCCAGTCGAATTCGAGGAGTTCAAAAACGAAAATCGCCGAATTGATTTGGTGAAAAAGCGAGTCGGAAAGTCGATTACGCAAAAGCAATTTGATGATTACCGCGAGATGACCAAAAGGAAGCGAGATCTTCGACGTTTCAAACCCGCTGCACTAGAATCTGCATTGTGCGTGAAGGAAACGGGCTCAAAACCAACCGATACCTTCATCATGATTCGAGGAAATGCCAATGCAAAAGGTGAAAAAGTCGAGCCGTCGTTTCCGAGTGTTCTTTCACCACCTGAGCCAAAAATCAAGCCTACGGCGGAGGGGCTTTCGACTGGTCGTCGAATGGCTTTGGCAAAATGGATCGCCAGTAAAGACAATCCGCTGACGGCCAGAGTCATGGTCAACCGAATTTGGCAGCATCACTTTGGCCGTGGCATTGTGAAATCCACCAGTGATTTCGGATTTCAAGGCGACTTGCCAACGCATCCCAAACTGCTTGACTGGCTCGCGAGCGAGTTCACGGCCGGCGATTGGAAAATCAAGCGGATGCATAAATTGATGATGATGAGTGCGACGTATCAAATGTCATCTGCGCCCAATGAGGTAGCGTTGAAAGCTGACCCCGTCAATGATTACTTTTGGCGATTCAATATGCGGCGCTTAACAGCAGAGGAAATTCGCGATTCCGTTTTGGCCGTCAATCATTCACTGAACAAGGAAAAAATGTACGGCCAAAGTATTTACCCAAAGATTCCCAACGAAATCTTGCAGGGACAATCACGGCCGGGTGAGCATTGGCATACCTCATCTGGGCCTGAAGCCGACAGGCGAAGCGTTTATATCAGCATTAAACGCTCCCTGCCGGTTCCTTTCATGGCCAGTTTTGATGTTGCAGATCCTGATTCATCGTGTCCCGTTCGGTTCAATACGGTGCAACCGACTCAAGCGCTTGCGATGATCAACAGCGAATTCATGAATGAAGAGGCCAAGGTCTTTGCTGAGTATTTGCAAAAAGAAATTCCGGGAAATCCTTCCGAGCAGGTTTCGGTTGCGTTGTCACGTGTCCTCCAGCGGATGCCTAACAAATCTGAGGTTGAACGCGGTCTGCAGTTGATGAACGAACTGAAAACAAATGACAAAGCCGACGACCGTGAAGCGTTGCGTCTGTTTTGTCTGGTCTCTCTGAACTTAAACGAGTTTCTATTTTTGGATTGATGAATTGGTTTCATCGTGAAGCAAGCTACGAGAATTAATGACAGAGTAAAGACTCAGAATTACAAATAATCGCCTACGGCGTTCAAAAAAAACGAGGAAAACGATGACCGATAAAAAGAACTTCTGCGGACGCATGCGACGCGAATTTATGTGGCAGGCAGGCGGCGGATTTGCCGGAACAGCACTATCTGGAATGCTGGGCGATAATTTCTTTGCCAATCAAACACAGGCTGCGGACACAGACGAAACCTGGGAAAATCCACTGGCACCCAAAAAAACGCAGTTCCCCGCCAAAGCAAAAAGTGTGATCTTCTTGTTTATGTACGGTGGTCCCAGCCATATCGATACGTTCGATTACAAACCCGATTTGATCGGACGCGACAACCAAACGGTCAAAGTTAAGACCTTCGGTCGCGGCGGTCACAAGAATGAGGGTCGGATCGTCGAACCACGGTGGAAGTTCAAGCAGCATGGTGAATCCGGTAAATGGGTCTCCTCTTTATTCCCAAATGTTGCTCAGCATGTCGATGATATTGCGTTCGTTCATTCGATGACGGCGGACTCGCCCATTCACGGTTCCGCGATGTTACAAATGAACAGTGGTGAAATTTTGAGCGGAAGTCCGTGTCTGGGTTCATGGGTTAATTATGGGTTGGGGAGTGTGAATCAAAACCTGCCCGGTTTTGTTGTGATGCTGGATAAAAGAGGAGGTCCAATCAGCGGTCCAAAAAATTGGTCTGCAGGTTACATGCCGGCGTCGTATCAAGCCACGATGTTGCGATCAAAGGGGACTCCAATCCTTGATTTGCAACCGCGAGGCGTGGGTCGTGCAACGCAGCGAAAGCTTTTGGATGCAATTCAGAAGTACAACAAAGAGCACATTTTGGATCGAGGCAACAATTCTGATCTTGCTGCAAGGATCGCAAGCTATGAGTTGGCTTATAAGATGCAAGCAACCGCACCAGAAGCCGTTGACCTCTCGAAGGAAACTGCAGCGACAAAAAAGATGTACGGTTTGGAAGATCGCAACGCCGAGTATTTTGGAAAGCAATGTTTGCTCGCTCGTCGGATGGTGGAACGAGGCGTTCGCTTTGTGCAGATCTATTCGGGAGGTAATCACAATGACGCCAATTGGGACGCCCACGGTGATTTAAAACACAACCATGATTTACACGCTGGAGAAACGGATCAACCGATAGCAGCGTTGATTAAAGACCTCAAAGCACGCGGCATGTTTGATGAAACGCTCGTTGTATGGGGTGGCGAATTCGGAAGACAACCGACTGCTGAATACGCCAAAGGCACCGGACGTGACCATAATGCGTATGGCTTTACGATGTTTATGGCCGGCGGAGGAATCAAAGGTGGTGTCAGCGTTGGAAAAACGGATGAATTAGGAAGCAAAGCGATTGAGGATCGATTCCATGTGCGGCGAATTCATGCCACAATCCTTCATCAGATGGGAATTGAAGCCAACAAGCTGACGTATTTCTTCGGTGGTCTTGACCGGAAATTGGTCGGTGTTGAAGGGGCCAAACCCATTGATAAGCTGATTAGCTAAAAAGTGATTCGTAACAATAATGGCTTTTGATCTGATTCATGTAATTTCACTGGGGCTAAGGTGGGGCCAATGCGGAGGCTAAGGTGAGGCCAATGCGGAGGCTAATGCGGGGCAGAGGTTTTGGCTTGGATGCATCTTGAAAACGGCCAAGGCCTCAGTTTTGGATTGGCAGTTTGCTTTGTTTCATTAGCAGTTCGATGACGTCATTTATCCGTGCCGACCACTTCGAATAAAAGAACTCAAACAACGCCAGATCGATTTGCATGCTATTCATGGCATGTTTTAGGCAACGGTCGTCGATCTCAGCTCTATCTTCATCATGAACCAATGTTTGATTGCGGCGTTGACGGACGCGATATCGTTCACCCATTGCGGCAAATAGAACCGCCTGACAAACATGTGAGAATTCTGTCACGCCGACAAACCAGAAACGGTCCACTACTTTTGCAATCGCTTCATCAGCAGTGGCGGTCTGGCCAACTAGCAAATCGCAAAAATAATTCTTGGACATACGTTCACAATATTTGTCGAAGGGCCCGGGTGACGTATGTTTTTTTGGATCGTTGCGATGGTTTGACTTGGCCCAAATGAATTGGGAGACGAGGCGATCTGCCGGATGGCGCAAATAGGTCACCCATCGTGCCTCAATTTTTTTTTCCTTCAAATCCTGTAAATGTTTGTGATTGAGGTGTCCTCTGACGACTGACGGCGGCTCGGATTGCAACCGATTCAAGGCGTCCTGCCAATGCCTCTCTTTATCTTCAAACGGAACATGAAGGCTATCAGGAAACGTCATGTTTAGATCCCGTTGCAATGACGTTCCACCCGTCTTCGGAATGTGAACAAAAATAAAAGGACTCGTTTCAGTCTCCCAGACGCGAATGATATGTTTTTTTAAATCGCCTTCTAGGAAATCAATACAGTTCACTGAACTCTCCAATTAACACGTTTGAACAAAGGTATAGCTTGAGAATGAGCAGATATAGCCTACCGGATTTCGGGCTTATAGATTGGAATCTGTTTTTGATCGGAACTCCACGCCAAGTATAGATACAAACTGATGCTCATGGGCAAAGCTGTTTTTCGGTGTGATTTAAACAGCGAAGTTCATTGAATCCTGCCGCTTCAAGAATTATGCGAGTTTGCCCACATTCGATCAACGCACTTGTATTCCTTGTTGCGGCGCATTCAAAGCTCGGCATGGCTTGCCGCGAGCCGGAACGCTGCCGTGTTGATGGCACGCAGTTGTATTTTGCATCGCGGTAATAAAACGATTGATTTTGATGAAGAAAGCTAAGGAAAACGTATCGGTTGTGACGGATTTTCCTTTTTGACCTTGGCGATTATGAGAATCACATAAGCGATCTTTAAATCAATCTTTGAAATTCCGAGGTTTCATTCAAGATGGAATGTTGATGCTTTTTTGGACCTTGATAAAGTCATTGAAACGGCATTTTTGTTTCGCAAAATAAGGTGTTTCATCCAACGATGGCCACAGAACCAGATTACAAATCACTTGAAGTCGACCAACTGCTACTCAATGCCCAATTGAGGACCGAGCTTGAACCGTATTTTGACGAATCGGTCAGCTTAGTTGACATGGGCAGGTTAACGACTCAGTCGGAAAACGAATTTCTCCAATCGATGTTGGCGTGGGAAAAGGCTCCCGTGCTTCCAATTTGTCGATGGTTTGAACCCGAATTGATGCTTCCGAATCCAGAGTGCATGTCGGATGAAGAAATCAGTGAAATTCTTGTTGAAACCATCGATCAGCTTTATCGTGAGCGGATTGTTTTGGAGTTCACTAACCATTTGGCGGATCGCGAACTTTATTGTTTGATCATTCGCGATATCTTGCCCTCGCCAGAAAAGAAAATCGACTTGCCGCGTAATTATTTACATTGGCATTGCATCGATTCAACCGACAATGAGGATACCTGGTTGCGGTATTATGCTTCTCGAAGGGACCGTGAATTATGGGAAGAGACTACTGGGGAAGTCGCGCCTGAACGTCAGGAACCACCCTTCCCACGTGTGATGCCGCGTCGCCCTCATTGAAGCATTGATCGTCCGAAAAACGGCATTCTCGTGTCCGAGAATGCATCGGACGATTTGGTTTCGTTGGTTTCGAGGAACCAAAAGACTTTTAAAACGGTTACCGACCAGTCGCTTTCCACTCTTTCATCATGGCGATGTTTTTTTCGACTTCGACCACATAGTCCGGTTTCCGTTTTCGCATTCTCGGACTCAGGTATGCATTCATATCGCTGTCGTACATTGCTTCAGACTCGGGGGTTTGCCCCAGATCATTCGTCGAAACTTCCCAAGATTTTAACGTTGCACGAAATTCTTTGATTCGATCGGCGTAACGCGGGTTGCTCGCCAGATTGTTTATTTCAAACGGGTCGGAACTCAAATCATAAAGCTCTTCTTTCGGTCGCGTTTCAGCGAGATGCAATGACTGCACCGCATTGAGTTTTCCCGAATCGTACAGGATACGTAACGGCTTCATAAATGGCTTTGCATCTTTGTAAGCACATGGTTGCAGGTAGGGGCGGTTGGGGAAATAGTTGCGAATGTATTTAAAGTTGTCTTGCCGGATCGCGCGAATTCGATCAACGGTTTCGTCACAGCGATCTCGGGCAATAACCGCGTATTCACGCGGTCGGGCCTTGTCCCCGAATAGCGTTCGCCCCTGCATTAAGTTTGGGATTGGAATGCCGGCTAAATCGAGAGATGTTGCAGACATGTCAATGTGTGAAATCAACTCGTTTCGCAGTTGCTTTTTCGGGTCTAACTTTGATTCCAGAATTCGTTTTGGTGCCCAAACGACAAACGGAATCTTCGCACCCTCGTCGTATGTAAATTGCTTTCCTCGAGCTTGGCTGATGCCGTGATCCGTGAGGAAAAAAATGATCGTGTTGTCCAGTAGATTTTCTTTCGACAATCGATCTATCACCAACCCGACCTCTTTGTCGGTATATTGAACCGAATTCAAATACGTTGCCCAATCCTCGAGAAACGCAGGGTGCGGCGGGTAGTAGGGGGGCAGCTTAACGTCGGTGGAAGTCACTAATGAGTCAATCCCTGATTTTACTTCGTCATACCATTTATCGACGTTTCGAAGCTTTCCCCCGCGTAGTTGGACTTGAGCAAAAAACGGTTGCCCTGCTTTTCTCCCGCTCCAATCGGGTCCGTCGTAAAGTTGATTCCGTTTGTAGACGAAGTTGTAGTCCTCTTTTCCGAATCGATCGAACCCAGTCGGCTGAGATCCAGCAAATTCAACGTTGCATGTGTAGTAACCGGCATCTCGAAAAAGTTCTGGAATGGTCGGGTATTTTTGGGGTAAATCGATTTTTATTTTGCCGCGTGAGCTGCGATGGTGATGAGCACCAATCGTTGTTTGATACATTCCAGTGATCATTGCCGAACGAGCCGCCGAGCATACAGGGGCTGTAATGTAGGCGTTGCTGAACACGATGCCTTCGCGTGCGAGTTTGTCGACGTTTGGCGTTTTGACACAAGCTTCACCCTGAAATCCAAAGTGGCAGGACATGTCCTCGACAACGATCCAAACGATATTTGGTTGCGCTGCCAATATCGGGCCGTTGGAATAGGGAGCAAACAAAAACAGGAAGACAGCAGGAAAAAGTACTTTTTGCATCGTCGAGTGCTTAAGAATTGAGTGAATGACCAATCAGATAGATTCTCGATTCTAAAGGAAATTCATTCGAATGACATGCAAGTGTTTGGGGGGGCTGTCAGGTATTCAGGTTGGCACGCCATCGATTTTATGTCTGTCATCAATTAAATCTCGCCATGGATCATAACTGCACTGTTCAATCAAGGTGATGCGTTTAAATTCGATTTTAAGCGGCTGATGCAAGCGTTGGATTTCGTCAAACGTTTTTTCTGAATACTTGCCGCCGCGAGGATGGATTAATGGCGGGTTGTTGCTGAGTAGCGATGACCCTTTGAATGCTGAGCATTCCAATTTGAATGCGGATTGAATCCGGTTCCAAAAATAAATGGAAGCATTACGGGGTGCTGAGTGGTTTCACTGAAGAAGAATCAACGCATCTTGCGTTTATTTTGCTGCTTGGACAGTCGCTGGTCTGTTTGATCCGTTGGTATGGTGGGATGCTGCAGTCGTTGCGGAATCTGCTCAAGCATCCCGAGGGAATTGCGCACATAAACGGCATCGCTACTCAGATTCAGGCTTGGGTCCAATCGGGCCACAAAGCCACAATTTAAAATGGATTGATCATTAAAAGTTTTTGCAATTTCGGTTCTTGCGCGACGCTCAAAAGGGACTGGAATCAACCGCCCGTTCGACTCAACAAGTAGCTCGTTGATTAGTTTTTTCTTGGAAGACAATGAAAACCCCCAACCGATCACATCGGTGCGTTTTTTGCGTATTTTGAGATGTCCAATGTTGGCTTCAAACTCACGCGGGTGAAGGCAGACCAATTCGAGCGATTGTTGCCTTGAAAATGAAGTCAAACGTGTCGAGCCATGAATCGGATACGCCCAACCATTTCGGTGACGGGCGAATAGCCTGATTTCCGTTTCCAGTTTGCGGTTGTTATTGGCCAATTGAAATTGAAAGGAACCGTCGCTTGGATCCGGCTTCACGGAAATGACACGCTGTGGAACCCAGTTTTCTCGTTCCTGCGTTTCCAAGGTTGGCTCGTTTTTTGAAGCCAATTCAACGGTTGGGTCAAACGAGCCGAACACAACCAGAATCTCAGCTGGAGATTTGTCGCGGTCACGATCAAATGCGCTGCCGATAAACTCAAGTTGGTTTCCCGACTGCGTAACGGATTCGACATTGCCAAAAAGCAAACGGGGGTAGACTGAAAACCTGGCGGAGCCATCGGCTGTTGTGATTTTATAGGGCCATTTCTGAAAACAAACGGGCCCAACTCGCATGTCAAATACGAATTCTTCGGCAACGTTGCCAACTGCAAGCGCGAGAACCAGATGGGAAATCGTAATCGGAATCAATGTCTTCGTGGATCTGAAAACGATTGCAAACCAAACTAGTCCAATCAATGCGGTGAGAAGCATCAGGAGCGGATTGGGCAAGTGTAAAAAACCAAACACGATTGCTGCGAAAGCAACCGTATATCGAACGCTCCCCGTTAAAAAATAAAGTGTTGGAATAATGATCAATTGAAAAATCAGTTGTTGCAAAATGACGGTTGGTATTTTGACGATGAGCCAGTCAAATGCCGAGCGTTTTAGATTTTGCAACTGAGCAGGCGACCAAAGATCAAGGCAGTAGAATGTGGTGGCCATTAAAATTGCCAATGCAAAAGATGCAATCACGACGGAGCTAGCTATGGAAAACGTAAGCCTGCGTTTTGTAGCTCGTGATCGAGTCGATCGATATGCCGAAATGCTCTTTGAAGTTGGAATCGCGTAAAGAATCAAACAGCGGCTTAAGAAAAATATTGCTGCAGTAATAACAACCGCTCGAAATGCGATTGTTTCTATCCAAATTGCAGATTCAAGTAGGGCAATTGATAACGCAAGGTCGATCGAGGCTATTACGATCGATTTTGGATTGTCGGTCGATTGGAAAAGATCCGACATCTGACGTTTTTGATCCATCATCGGCAAGACGGGAGTAGCGAATAGATTCTTAAACAATGAGAATCTACTTTGCTATCAAAAATTCAGATGCACGTCTATTGTAAATCATGAAGGACAGAGTCGTCGCGTGGTGACACAAGGTCGGGTTACTTCAGTAGCTTGCGTAGCGCGACCATCGTTGATTTGTTGTAGGGTGGATAACGAAACGGCAGATCGATCCAAGGGCTATTTACCAAAATCGACTTTCGATTGGTAAACTCTTCGAACGAGTACTTGCCGTGATATTTACCGGCTCCGCTTGATCCGGTTCCGCCAAACGGTAGGTTAGGGTTGGCCAAGTGGGTCAGCAGATCATTCACGCAGCCACCCCCAAACGGTAATCGCTGTATGAGATCATTTTGGAAATCTCGATCTGTCGTGAAAAGGTAGAACGCCAAAGGCATCGGGTTTTCGCGGACGATTTGGAAAACTTCAGAACGCATCGAAAAAGTCAAAACCGGTAGAATGGGTCCGAAGATTTCATCACGCATCAATCGGTGGTTTCTGCTGGGGACTTCGACAAGTGTCGGCGCAAAGTACTTTGTTTCCAAATCATGAGTACCACCCAGCAAGATATCAGCGTCAACCAAATCAGCCTTCAGTTTTTCGAAATGACGCTTGTTGATAATTCTCGCATAGGAATCGCTATTTTGGATTTCTGAACCAAAAAATTTCCGAAGGTTCTTTTTGACCTCGGCGACGAAAGTATCCTTCAGCGAATTGTCAATTAACACGTAGTCGGGTGCAACACATGTCTGTCCTGCGTTAAAAAACTTTCCCCAGGTGATTCGCTTCGCCGCGACTTTCAAGTTCGCTGTTGTATCAATAATGGCGGGTGACTTGCCGCCCAGTTCGAGTGTGGTGGGAATTAGTTGTTTTGCAGCGGCTTGCGCAATGAAAGTCCCGGTTTGTGTACTGCCTGTGAAAAAAATATGGTCAAATCGACGCTCCGCCATCATTGCTGGAATCACTTCTTTCCCATCGCCGAGGACAACGTCCACTTGCGCTGGTTCGAATGTGTCCGAAATCATTTTTTCGATTGCAGATGCCGTTTGGGGGGCAAATTCCGAAGGTTTCAAAAACGCCGTACAGCCGGCAGCTAAAGCCCCGATCAGTGGGGCGATTTGCAATTGAAACGGATAATTCCAGGGGCCGACAATTAGAGCGGTTCCCTTTGGCGAAGGAACGATCTTGCTTTTCGAAGGAAAAAGAAACAAAGGTGTGTTGACACTTTGCACTCGCATCCATCGCCGCAAATTCTTTATTGCAAACGTCAATTCCGCATAGAGGAAACCGATTTCGCTACTAAATGACTCTGCGGGCGGTTTTCCCAAATCGGATTTCAAGGCATCAAGAATAAGCTGTTCGTGCTTTTTAATTCCAGAACGAAGCGCACGAAGGAGATTGATGCGATACGCATATTCAAGGGTTGCGCCGGATTGAAAGAAATCCTGCTGCTTATCAAATGATTCTAAGAATTTGCGAGTGGATTCATCCATGAAATCGATTTCTGTATTGCTGGAGCACAAACTGACAGGCTAACGGTATCCAGAGCGGGACTCATTATCTCCTTGCAAAGCCATAACCACAAAGCCCATGTTGTCCTCCGCCGGGTGTCGCGCCGCTTTGGGCAAATGCTGTTGTTACCTTCTACGAAATATTGATCTTAGAGGCGTTCGTCGGATTGGGGACCAACGTGACGAACTGGTAGCCGAGGACGGCGCTGAATAAGACGTTGAAGGATTCGTAGCGATTGGCTGTGCAGTCATCGAATCACCTGTTTTTGAAGACCTCATACCCGCGTTATAAAAAAATCCTAATCCTGCGTCATTTGGAAGGACCTCATTGTCGCCTAGCGGAACCATCCAAAGATTCCTGAACTGAACTGGATCTCCATGATTTTGGAACCAAATTGGACCGGGCTCGGGAGTCTCTTTTCGACCAGCCCCCGTTTTGTTCACTAGTTCATAATTGTTATGGATGATGACACCGTTTTGCATTACGGTAATTCGAGCCTTTTTAATCCGTTTGCCAGTTGCGTCGAACTGCGCTGCGTAAAAATAAATGTCGTATGTCTGCCAAGACTCTGGTGGATAGGCCATGTTTATGTCAGCGCTCTTCTGTCGATACAATCCGCCGCAGCGATTTGGCTCCAGGTCTAAACCAAACGAATCTAGTATTTGGACTTCGTAACGACGTTGAATATAAACGCCGCTGTTGCCGCGACTTTGCCCAGATTTTTCTGGATCAAATGGCGTTTTGAATTCGACATGAATTCGAGCGTTTTGGATTGTGTCAATTGTTTCAGCGCCTATCCCAAGCGTACCGTTCGGGTTGATTTTTGCATCTTTCAATCTCGGTTCATCACGTCCGTTGAATAACACGATTGCATTCGATGGAGGAGTTAGATGCATTGTGGGACTGCCGCGTTGAACTTTCGTTAGGTTGCCAATCCGATACTTGTTCAAATAAATGCAAAAACCAAGTTGAGGGTACTGTTCAAAGTGCTTGATTTGCAGCGAGGAATCTGGTGACGAGAGAATGATGTGACGGATCCCGCTGCCAGAAAATTTGGTGCGACCTTGGCCGTTCCAGCCGGCACCCGGCAGGCCACCATCAAGCAGCCATGCATCAAATGAGCCAAGTCCATCTGCAACAACTTGAAGACCGGCAGATCGTGATTGGCCATCGACGACGTAACGGCCAACGTATTCACCTTGCAATGCAAAAACTTGGTCACGTAAAGACAGTTGATCTGACGCAGAGGCCAGGCTTGAACCAAGTAAAATTAAAATGACTGAAAAGAAATTGCATTTTGAATTCATTTGCGATAATTTCCTCGTCGAGGTTGCGTCGAACGGTTTCTGATAGCGACATTTGCTGATCTAGTGACAAATGCCTGGATGCGGGAAAGCAAGCGAAAGTCGTGATCCGTTATGCAGTCGTTAGACTGCAACCGTCACTGCTGTTGTTTCAGTTTGATTTGGGAAGGTGGAAAAAGCAAACGAATGAAATCGCAATTTGTTTGGACGCTCATCACCACATTTGTTGATTAAGAGGTCGGTTTGGTGCCGTAAATTGCCATTACATCCGTAGCTTTTGTCGAAATGGCGTTTCCAGTTCAAATTCCGTTGGCCTCGATTTGTTGCAGCTAAACTCAACAAGACGTTAGAGTCGACTGATGCAAACCACGCACGTGTCATCATTGTCTACGGATGTGTCCTCAAATTTTTTGACCTCTGAAATCAGGCGTTCGCCGACCTGTCGGGCTGAATTCTCTGTTGTACGAACCGTTTCAATGACTCGATCATGACCGAATTGGTTGCCATCGCGATCCATCGATTCGTTTACGCCATCGGTATAAAGCAGGATCGTGGTTTGCGGTTCGATTGTGCATTCCATTTCCTCGTATTCAAAATCTTCCATAATTCCAATTGGCAATCCGGCAATTTCACGGCTGATTTCCCTAACGCCTGAGCCCTCATGAATGATCGGATCCATATGTCCAGCGTTAACGACGGTGATCGTGTTTTTTTCTGTATTTACGATCGCCAGAATCATTGTGATAAAGCGTTTCAGACCGAGCTGGATAATTGAGTTGTTGATCTGCCGCACGGCCATTGACGCCGATTCGGTGCTCGCCAAAGCAAAACGCACTTCTGCGGAAAACTTAGCCATCAAAAGCGCGGATGCAATTCCATGCCCGGCAACGTCAGCAACGATCGTACAGAATCGACCATTTTTAAGGTCGATGTAATCGTAGAAATCACCACCAACTTTGTTGGCTGCTTCATAATAATCGTAGAATTCATAACCCTCCACTTGCAGGTGATCTTTCGGCAGCAAACCCAATTGGACTTCTCTTGCCAATTCCAGGTCTCGGTCCATGGCCCGTTGATTCAATGCTTGCTCATGCATTTGCGCATTTTGCACGGAAATTCCCGCCTGCATCGCGACGGTTGCAAGAAGATCAAGCTCGTCCTGATCAAAGTGCTGGCTGGAGTCGAGAGTGTCGATTTGGAGGCATCCGATTGCCTTGCCATCGTTATCGATCATCGGGGCGCACATCACGCTGCGGATCGAAAAACCGGCAATTGACTTGGTGAGATCAAAACGCTGGTCGGTAAAAGCGTCTTCAGAAAGAAATGCTTCCTTGGATCGGATCGCTTCTTTGATGATTGTGCGACTGACCATTAGTTTGGTCTCTCTGTTTCTGCGATCTTTTACCCAGTGGTTGCCGAGCTCGCCTTCTTCATCACATAAGACAATGAACGCGCGGTCACCTTGTGGGAATATTTTGAACAGACTGTCGAGAACTTTTGGAATCACGTCATCCAGAGATAGGGTCTGGCTTAATGCACGCGTGATGTCGATCATTGTTCGGAGTTTCGAAAGCGTTATCGAATGATCCGACTTTCGATAACTGGAGTCGAGGTCGACTTTTTTACGAATACTCGAAGCCGAAGCGCCGCCATCATCCACGAAATCAACGAGATCACTGGGTTTATTGCGATACGCATGGAACGAAAATATCGTATCACAGATTTGGATTTCATCGCCATGTTTTAGTTTTTGGCGTTTGATGACATCAACGCCGTTAAGCTGCGTTCCGTTTCGGCTTTGAAGGTCGGTGATGAAACAGTCGCCGCCTTCGGATTCAATTTTGGCATGTCGCCGACTGACTGCGCTATCCTGAACGATTAACTCACAACTGGGGTGTCTACCAAGTTGCGTGGAACCATCGAGCAACTCAAATTCGCTGCCTACGCTGTTACCGCTTTTGATCCGCAAAAACGCCATGATCGTTCTAAAAATAAACCTGAAACAGAAAAGATTACGTTAAAGAAAACTGCGTGTGCTGGTTTTCTAGAGTTTTGTTGGATTTGGGGCGTCACCATAAACTTCTTTTGGGTCGAAGACCTTTTCCGATTCCATAAATACGAGCGGTGGAGTCTCTGTTTCCGCTTCCAATTCAACTTTGCGATAAAAACATGATCGATAACCAACGTGACAACTTGCCCCACCTGAAACATCAACTCTCAGCCAAACGCAGTCTTGGTCATCGTCAATGCGCATCTCGACAACCTTTTGCACCAACCCACTGGTGGCCCCTTTGTGCCATAAGACATTTCGGCTTCGGCTGAAATACACAGCTTCCTGTAGATTGATCGTTTTTTCGAATGCTTCCAGGTTCATGTAGCCATGCATCAGTAATTCCCCGGATTGGTGGTCGGTTGTTACAACCGGGATCAATCCATTGGCGTCAAATTTTGGGGCCAAATCGTGACCCTCTTCGACCTGTTCAACAGAACTGCGTTGAGCAAATTGCATTTATCTTCCGTCATCTGTTTGTACGTTTGGCAGCGTCCGCCGTGCTGCATTTTTTGTTCAGTTTAGATTAAACTCGTTCAACGGTCGTGCCCCCAACTCGCTTCACGCCGACTCGCCAATCGAGACATCTCCCGTAAACCATTATCCCTACAATGCCATCATACCCAAAGACTCGTTTAAGAAGAAACCGACAGTTTGACTGGACTCGTCAGCTGGTTTGTGAAAACAGGCTATCTGTATCGGATTTGATATGGCCCGTTTTTGTGATCGAGGGCGAAAATACACGTGAGCCGATCGCATCGATGCCGGGTGTTTTTCGATTGACGCTGGATTTACTGCCCATGGCGGTGGGTGAGGCATCGGATTTGGGTATTCCAGCGGTGGCGGTTTTTCCGGCCACGGATTCCTCAAAAAAGACGCCAGATGCAGCCGAAGCCGTCAATCCCGACAACCTCGCATGCTCCGCTGTTCGAAAAATAAAAGAAAAAGTGAGTGGAATCGGAGTAATTTGCGACGTAGCGCTCGATCCATACTCGAGCCACGGCCAGGACGGACTGGTTCGCGACGGATATGTTGTCAATGATGAAACCGTTGATGTGCTTTGTGAACAGGCCATTGTACAAGCCCGAGCCGGGTGCGATGTAATTGCGCCATCAGACATGATGGATGGTCGGATCGGTGCAATTCGAACAGCATTGGATAAGGCTGGATTTGAACGTGTGCAAATCATGTCGTATGCGGCAAAATATGCGTCGGCGTTCTATGGACCGTTTCGTGATGCGGTCGGTTCATCCGGCAATTTGGGGAGTGGCGACAAAAAAACTTACCAAATGGACCCGGCGAATTCTGATGAAGCGATTCGAGAAGTAGCCCTTGATATCGAAGAAGGCGCCGACATGGTTATGGTCAAGCCGGGGATGCCCTACCTCGACATTGTGCGGCGAGTCAAAGATGGATTTGGCGTGCCGACATTTGCTTACCAGGTTAGTGGCGAGTATGCGATGATGAACGCGGCGGCACAGAACGGTTGGCTGGATCGCGAGAAAGTGATGTTGGAAAGTTTGCTTGCGTTCAAACGAGCTGGAGCCGACGGCATTTTGACCTACTTTGCGGTTGATTGTGCAAAATGGTTGGTCGAAAACCAGTGATTTTTTCAAAATGAAAACAGCGGCTGTTTTGCGACTTTCAACACAGCTCTCGCCACAGTAAAAACGCTCGTTCAGTAATCCGAAGAGACGTCCAATCCGTAACGGTCGTTTACAATTGCTCTTTTGATTTACGCACTGGCATAAAAAATGTCCAGATTCTTCTGAAAGCTGATGGTCCGACCATCGCTGCGCCTATCCACCAAGCGACCTGAACCAAGACATATAGCACCATGCCAACCAGCCACTTGTTCATGCCCCAAACATAGATCCATGGCAGGCCACACATGAGAAAAAACAGAACACCAGATAGCAGGATCAGGACGGTTCCCAGCATCGCAAGCGATCGCTTTGGTCCATCAATTTGCTTATTGATGGCTGTTTTTTGTTCCTCGATAACTGCACCTTAAATTTGCGTTTCTCTTTTTTCGAACCTCATTATGAGCGAAATTCGATTTTGCTGCTCTGAATTCTCGCTGATTCCGCTAGTAACTTTTTAAAAGGCTCGCAAAACGCCCGAAAAGGCTCTCAAAAGAGTTTGTGGATTAGAGTTGCCTTTTCCGGGAATAGAATTCACAGTCGCTTCCAACAGGCATCCGGCAAGCCAATATCCAAAACTTTTACTTGGCCAAGATTTTTCAACGCGTCGGGATTTTGGAATCCCTGCTTTCTCGACACAAATGTTGCTGTGTAGTCGGCACGAAAAACCTCTCCCAAGGAGAATCCGGAGTCGCCATCCATTCCACTGGGCAAATCCACCGCAAATTTCCTCGCATCATAACTGTTCATGGCGTTAAGCAATTCAGGGAAAGGAGATCGCAAGTTCCCTTTTGTTCCAGTTCCAAGCAGTGCGTCCACAATCCATTCCGGTTTCCATTGCTGGAGACTAGATTGGAATTGGATCGAGTCAAATCGTTTTTGCTCTTTCTCGCTATTATGATTCACATTTATCTGAATCTCGCTTCCCTCGATTTTTTTCAAAATCTGGAAGTTTATGCCTGCGTCACCTGCTAGCAAACTCGGATCGCCAAAAAAATGAACCGAGACTTGATGACCCCGGACAAGCAAATGGCGAGCGATTGCAAACCCATCGCCACCATTGTTTCCACTTCCAGCAATGATCAATACAGGTCCCTTGATTCCAAGTTCCACAAGCCAATCCACACAGCCGCGGGCTGCATTTTCCATCAACACGATTCCTGGAATGCCGTATTTCTCGATGGCGATTCTGTCGACGTTTCTCGACGATTCACAACTTAGAAACGTTTCATTTGGTTGATTGTCCATTTTCGTTCTCGAATTTCGATCTATACTTTACAGGTTGAATAAACACCGAATCCATTTGGAGAAAAATACGTGCCAATTTACGAATATTCTTGTCAGGATTGTACAAGCGAATTTGAGGTTTTGGTTCGTGGAAACGAAGACGCCGCATGTCCAAGCTGCGATAGTAAGCAGCTTGAAAAACGATTTAGCGTGACTGCGTCGCCACCCAAAAGCGGAAGCAGCCTTCCGATCGCCACTCCAGAAAGTTGTGGTGCACCCCGATGCTGCGGTGGCGGTTGCAATTAATTGGATTGCAATGACCGTTTTGCTGTTCATCGTTTTGCTCTTCATCGTTTTATTCTTCCAACTTTGATGAGCGAAACGAACGAATGTCAAACATACGGATTTTGAGTTTTCCATCGTTTTAAAATATTTACCCATCTGTAGCAGTATTTGTGCGAAAAAGAATCGTTGGCGATACGCCTTTGTTCCTTGTCTGGTCGCTGAAGCAGACCTGTGCGCTCAAAGAAGAGTATGACTTTGACGACTTGCTAATGCTCGAAAGAAAGCTTCGTCCGCTGCAATGCCTGAGCGAAGCATCTGCCCAGCACAGGATCATCGACGATACTTGCATTGACAGGAATCCGGACGATTCGTTTGACCCCATCGGCTCGGTAAAAGGGTTTTCGATTGACGAAATCACCAGCGCGTACGGCGGTGTCGATTTTTTGAGGTCTTGCTGCCATGAATGTGACGCTAATGCGTGCAATTTTGATCGCACCGGTTCGCAAGGGGAATGGAGAGGATTTAGGCGTTTGAATGATGAACGGTTGCATCGCTTTGCGGGTTGCTACGGCTACCTGCAGAGTAAGTACGAGTCGAGCGATTTGTTCGCCCATTGGGCGGAGTCCTTGGCTAAAGAAGAATCATTGGAAAACATGACTTTTCCAACAGCGGATCGTATTTCGTCTCTATGGTTGGACAGAACGTTGTCCCAAGAATCGAAGAAATGGTTTGAAAAGCTGGCGGAAAAAACTCTTAATGAGTTTGATGAACTACCGCCAACAAATGCGGCAGCTGATTCAGAACTTGCTGTCAATGAAGTTATGAATTTCCACTCCGCTTTGATTGCGTCCAAGGAACTCGATATAGCGTTACAGGTGCAGGTTATTCCTGCAGGAATTGTTGACAAAAAAAATTGGAAAGTCCCACAACATTGCTCGGCTTGCTGTTCGAACGCAGATTCATGGAATGGGATTTGTCCAAATTGTGGCTCGAAGCGTCCACCCAATTCACCGGTAAAACGATTCATACGCGGTGACCGACCCTATTGGCCGTTGGTGCGTTTTCTTGGCGAAGACGGGGCAAAGAATTTGGTCTCGCGTTATCAAAATCTCACCGGTGAACGCACGAGCGATTGATCAGCTGACTGCGAACAATCGAATCCAAGTTTTCGGCGCTGATTTCAACTAACAAAATTGGTTGGCCGTGAATTTGCTAGCGGCCAATTGTTATTCTCTGATTTGAAAAGCCAATGCGGCCTTATTTGCAAGCATCGCTAGCGGTTTGAAATAAAGTTTGCCGATTATCGGTTTTGACGAAAGTTTTCTAATTAGGGGGACGATAACAATCGTATCTGCGAGATCGGTCTCATGCCGAATTTGCAGCAAGGGGGGATTTTCATCAAGCCAATCGGCCTGAGTGAAATCCGGCAAAGCGTGGAATGCTTTGCAAAATCAGGAATTGCACAAGGATAACTCAATGAGTTCCCCCCTTAAGAAGACCGTGGTCTATGCCATGGTCCTATCGATGTTACTAACGGGCTGCCAACCAAGTCGCCCATTCTATCTACGCGAACGTGCTGACTTACAGTACTACGTTGACCAGCAGGTGAACGTTAGCTACCCCGATACCGAAGTTGGTTTGCTGGACGAAGTGACGCAGGCCTATCCGCCGCTCACCGTTGGTGACAAGGAAATCACTGAGTTTTGGGATTTGACGCTGGAAGAAGCGGTCAACATCGCTCTCAAAAACACGAAGACTTTCCGTTCGACCGGACGCCCCTTCCAAAGTTCGTTTACGATCCAAGGGACACAAGCCACCATTATCGACAATCCGGACACACCATCCGTCTACGAGATCGCGATTCGAGAATCGGAGCCTAGTTCATTACCGATACCGGGCCAGATCACTTCTCCCGAATTGCTTTCAACAAATTCCACATTGGATTCCAATCAGGGGGTTGAAGCAGCACTTGCCGAGTTTGATGCTCATTACACAAGTAGCTTGTTTTGGAATACGACTGATCGTCCACGTAACTTCATTTTAACCGGCTTGGAGGAACCTAATAACGAGGCGAGTGACGTTACGTATCGTTCTGCAATCAGTAAGAAGTCTGCAACGGGTACGATTTCGACGGTTCGAACGGGTGTGGATTTTAATAGCAACAACAACGTATTGGGCGCCACTCAACCGTTGGAATCGAGTTACACCGCAAGTTTAGAACTTGAAGTCAACCAGCCGTTATTGCGTGGCCGAGGCGTAGCAACCAATCGTGCCCCCATTATCATTGCACGAATCGGCGGGGATCAAACTGTCGCCAACACCGAGTTCTTCTTGCAGAATATGCTTACGCAGATCGAGATTTCTTACTGGCAACTTTACAACGCCTATCGCCGGTTCGAGGTCGCCAAGGAATCTGTGGACAATGCGTTGAAGACATACAATATCGAATTGGATTCTGTCGAGATTGGTGGAGCGAACCGAGCGGGTGCCGCTCGTGCTGCAGAGCAGGTTCAAGAGTTTAACGGTCAATTGAATTTGGCGTATGGCGAATTGCAACTACAGGAAGCGAACATGCGTTTCATGCTTGGTCTTTCCGCAAGTGACGGGCAATTCATTCGTCCGATTGATCAGCCAGTGACGACGGAAATGAGTTTTGATTGGTATGAGACGCTCAGCGAAGCACTGATGTACCGTCCGAATCTCAGAATTAAACGTTGGGAGATTAAGAAAAAGGAAATCGGCGTTAACTATGCGAAGAACGGCCTTCTCGGACAGCTTAACTTTGTATTTCTATATCGGTTCCTTGGGCTGGGTGACGAATTATTCGGCGGCAACGGAGTCGATTTTCCAGGTGCGGATTCGGGTGCGATCGACAATTTGTTTCAAGGAGATTCGCAAGAAATTCAGCTTGGTTTGACCGGCGGTTATTCGATCGGACAACGGCGTGAAATGCTGAACGTACGAAACGCTCAACTTAAACTTGCTCGTGAACGAGCCCGTTTGGAAGACATGGAGTTAAATGTTGCCCATGAGTTGGACAACGCGATAAAGGGACTTGAGGTTCATTACAATCAAGCTCGCATCAAAGCACGGCAATGGTTGTATGCTCATGAAGCCGTACGTGTCTATGAGGATCAAAAGAATCAGGGAATTGACATTACAACCGTTTTGGAGGCTCAAAGAGCCGAAGCAAACGCCCGGATCGCTTTCCACGATAGTATCGCCAACTACAATCAATTCCTCGCATTGACGCACCGCTTAAAGGGAACGACGTTGCAGTATTACAATGTTCAATTCGGTGAAGGACCTTGGCCAGACAAGGCGTACTATGACGCCGAGGAATTGGCTCGAAAACGAACTGCCAGTCTGCCAATGAATTATGGCTACACTCGACCTGGTGTTGTTAGTGTTGGAACCGATCCAACCATGGAAGGCATTCCCGGCTATGGCGATGGGTTCTTCGAGGGTGAAGTGATTGATGACGGCGTGATGTACGAAGATGGCCCCATGATCGAAGGTGGCTTGGATCCAATCCAGGACACGGAGATCTTGCCCGATACAAATCGTAACAGCATCCCAGCTCCACGCGGTAATCAAGCTACTCCGCCGCCGACCAAAGGTCCGACGACTCAGCTGCAGAATGGTTCAGCGGTTTTACAAGCCAGTTTTCTGGAAGACAGCCGTCCGAATTTGAAGCCCTCTCAAGTTCGTTGGGACGCACACCACTCGGGCAGAAGTTATCGCTAAAAATGGCATGGTCGCTACTTCTCAGCCATTGGCTACCCAAGTTGGATTAGACATCCTAAAAAAAGGTGGGTCTGCAGTAGATGCGGCTATTGCTGCCAATGCAGCTTTGGGCTTAATGGAACCTACGGGTTGTGGCATGGGAGGTGATTTATTTGCCATCGTTTGGGATGCCAAAACCCAACAATTATATGGTTTAAATGCGAGTGGTCGCTCCCCTAAATCTTTGACCTTAGCTTACTTTAAAGAAAAAGGAATGACAAAAATTCCTGCTCATGGGCCTTTGCCAGTGAGTGTCCCTGGCGCTGTGGATGGCTGGTTTGAGTTACACCAAAAATTTGGTAAACTTTCTATGAAGGAAAATTTAGCCCCTGCCATTCAGTATGCTAAAGAGGGTTTTCCTTTAACGCAATATATTGCCGCTTTATGGGGTAATTCTGTTCCTTTTTATCTAAGGAAAGGTTTTCCAAACGTCACCGAAACTTATACCATAGATGGCAAAGGCAAAATTCCTCAAAAAGGAGATGTCTTTAAAAACCCCTACTTAGCAAATACGCTAACTAAAATAGCGGAAGGCGGAAGAGATGCTTATTATAAAGGAGATATTGCTAAAACGATTGCCAATTTTATTCAATCGCAAGGTGGTTTCTTGTCTTATGAGGATTTCACTAATCATAAATCGGAATGGGTTGCCCCTGTTTCTACCAATTATCGAGGTTATGATGTATGGGAATTACCACCGAATGGACAAGGCATCACCGCTTTGCAAATGCTCAATATTTTAGAACAGTATGACTTTTCTAAAATACCATTTGGCAGCGATGAACATCTCCATTATTTTGTAGAAGCTAAAAAACTCGCCTTTGAAGATAGAGCTAAATATTATGCAGACATGGATTTTGCAGATGTCAATGTAGACCATTTGATTTCTAAAGAATACGGCAAAGAACGGCAAGCATTAATCACTGAACGTGCAGGACAATATGAGGCTGGGCAAATCAGCGCAGGAGAAACTATTTATTTGACGACTGCTGATAAAGAAGGCAACATGGTTTCTTTTATCCAAAGTAATTATCGAGGTATGGGTAGTGGTATGGTTGCTCCTGAATTAGGATTTATGCTACAAGATAGAGGTGAAT
>CAJQQR010000218.1 GCA_905480545.1 uncultured Pirellulaceae bacterium | reverse complement strand
ATATCTGACGAATTTTTAATTTCCCCACAACTTGCGTTGTTCGCTCCACAGCGCGGGTATACCTTTTCGTAGTTGCCGGAGGCTCAACCCTTTGCAGTCGTCCCCAGCTAACAGTGATTCCACAATATCGGGAGCAAGCGACGTCAGTCGCAAAATTCTGCTCACGTAGGTGCGGTCAAGCTTTTTCGCATGGGCCAACTCATTGACTGTTGAATACTCACCCGACTCCAGTTCTTCCTGCCATTGCCAGGCACGAGCAATCGCAACGGCCAAGGCGTTATCGTCCGACTTTGAATTGTCTTCCGCGCCTTCACCACCAGCAGCGGAAATTATTTGCCGACCGTTGCGCCGGCGAAACCGAACCGGAATACTGACAACAATCTGATCGCCTTCACGGTGCACGGTTCGCCCCGGGTATTTTTCATTGAGTGCTTGTTCGTCCATTGCGTTCTCCGATCGGTTTCAGTTCCGTGACAATTTGCTCGATGCCGTTAGCCCGAATATTTCATCCGTTTATTTGATTGGATGTAAGCGGGTTTGAATTCGATTTCAGGGTGAAATTCCGATTATCGTGGAGTTTTGTTTTGTAAAGCGCATAAGCCCCCTTACCCCCAGTTGGTGAAGGCGGCGCGGTTCAGATTGTCATCAGATTATCCTGGTTTGAGAATGGCTTGATGGATGACACGAAAGAGGGCTTGGTGCGGGAAGCAACTTGCCATCTGAAAGACCACTCGTCGAACCGAGATTCGCACTCTAGCTGCCACCTTGAGAATCTTTGTCCGAATCGTACTGACTTGTGCCTTTTCCATTTTCGTACCGACCAAGGCGACTCGCCTGAGTCCCTGAATCAACACATAAGCAAAACTTGAAAGCATCAGTCGAAACTGGTTCGCCAGAAAGTCATGGCAACTCGTGCGGTCGGCGAACAACATCAGCTGCTGTTCCTTGATTCGGTTCTCCATCTCGCCGCGAAGCACGTAGTTGTTGTCGTACAATTCCGCCGGTGCGTCTGGTAAGTTGGTGACGATGAAACGAGGGTTGGTTCCTTCGATCATCCGTTCAGCTTTCATCACAACACGCCGCGGTCGATCCCAACTCTTGGCCGCATATTCGGTTTCGCCGAACAGTCGTTGTTTCTCGCCGGTCCACAGAAAACGAACTTCTGCTTCATTCATCAGAGGTGCAATATGCTTGGCAATTCGCTTGTTGGCCCCCATCCCAAACACGTAGCCGACATCGTGACGGTCACACCAACGCATCAGTTTCCACCGGCAAAAACCACCATCTCCGCGAATCACGATTTTGACTTCTGGCCAACGCTGACGAATGTATTCAACCAACAGTTTGACAATCGCACGACTGTGCTTGGCACCATCAATCTTCGATGGACGCAAGTACGAACAGAGAATCTGTTCGCCACAGAAAATATAAAGGGGAAGGAAACAATAGTGACGATAGTAACCGTGGAAGAACCGACCCTCTTGATCACCATGGATCGGGTCATCAGTTGCGTCGAAATCCAGTGTGATTTCAGCAGGTGGTTGCTGATAAGAATCCAAAAACTGGTCGACCATCACGCGATGCAGGTCGACGATCGTTTTACGAGTGACGCGGTTTTCCAGACGACATAATGTAGGGGGTGAAGCCAGTGGTTGTTCGCTTTCAGGCGGGCAACCGGCAGCGACTTGCAATGCCGCATCCTTTCGCATTGACTGGTGATCGTTGAGGTCTTCGTAGCCCTGAGCAATCCCAATGATCCGCTGACCAAGCATCGTTCGTTGTGAGTGAATCACATATCGAGGATCACGAGGATCGGGGATGCAGTCGTTAATTGCGTCAATCAAACCAAGCCGTTGATCGACTTGTTGAAGAAGCAACGCACCTGCATCACTCGTCAGTTTACCGCCATCAAAATCGGCGACGATTGAACGACGTCCGATTCTTCCAAAATCAAGCGATTCTGTGGTACACTCTGTCATGTTAGCAGCCTTGTGGTGTGTGTGAAAATGTTGTCGTAAACACTGTCATACAACACTCAAGGCTCGCTAGCTACTTCTATTCAAAATTTACGCGTGAAATATCCGGGCTAGGTAAACTGCCGGGGCGTTGCCCCTGTTTCAAATTCGATCCACACGATCAGCAAAGGCTGAAAACAAATCGCGGGGCGGTGCCCACGCGGTTTAACAAACGTGATGCGGGCAATAAGTGGCACGACAAAACGTAATGCGGCAATACGCGGTGTGGTTATACGTGATGCGGTAAAACGGGATGCGGGCAATACGTGGCACGGCAAAACGTGATGCCCTGCTCTCTCGGCCAAGGCCAAATTTTGAACCTGCCGCAGATGTGCATTTCGCCCATTAGGGCCAACGGCCCAGCCATTTGCCTAGCCCAGCCTGAAGGGCTGGGTACTGATCCACAATATCACAAAGGGCTGAACGCCCGACCATTTGCAACGCGGTTACACAATCGAACTTTTACCGTCAGGAAAACGAACGACGCCGATGTTTATGCAGACGTGGGCAAACTGCCGGGCCGTTGGCCCTCTATTTCACATTTTGTTTACGACCCCGCCCTGCAGGCTGGGCTAGGTAAACTACCGGGGCGTTGCCCCTGTTTCAAATTCGATCCACACGATCGCCAATGGACGAAAACACGGATACCTCATAACAAGCGACTCAAATTAGGATTTCGCCTCAATCCAATCTTCAAAATGAGATCCAACTGGCTGCAAACACGCACGGTTTTCGTCCAAATCGTTTCATGGCCAGCTTTTTATCCTGTACATCTTGTTCATCCTGTCAAATTCCAAGTCTCTGTTCCTGTTATCCCGGAAAATCAAATTCCGTTTATGATGTAGAAAACTGAAAACCTAGCCCGTGATCAAAATAAAATGCCGTTTCGAATTGCCACAC
>CAJQQR010000217.1 GCA_905480545.1 uncultured Pirellulaceae bacterium | reverse complement strand
GCGAACTCGATTTCGACTTGCTGATCGCCGCTCCATTGCCCAAGAGTGATCGGCAGAAGTTTTTGATTGAAAAGCTGACGGAGGTTGGTGTCACGGAATTCATTCCGATGAATACAAGCCGGACCAGCGTTGCATCGAATCCAAAGGTTCTGGAGAAGCTCCGTCGGTTGGTTATCGAGTCCTCTAAACAGTGCGGTCGAAATCGGCTAATGAAGATCTCTAGCGCGAGGTCATTTTTGGAATTGTGTCGAGTCGAGGATGAATCAAATCGTTCTCAGGATTTTGAGAGGCTAATCGCGATTCCGACGGCTGATCAGAACAAAAACATCAGCTCCAATGTTAACAAGATCATAATGATCGGCCCGGAGGGCGGATTTACAAACGAGGAAGTAGCGTTAGCCAAAGGTGCAAACTGGCATCCAATCAACTTGGGAAAAAGTATTTTGCGAATGGAAACCGCTGCTTTGGCAGCCGCCGTACTATTTCGGAAGTAATTGCGTATTGTCAGAGATTTACATTTCGAACAAAAAATCGCGAAATAAATTCGGTCACCGGCTGGTCCCGTCATCGAGAATCCAATCATTCAGCCTGTCGGGCACTACTGGAAATGTGAATTCGCCTCTAAAATGGGGGGCAAAAGTGAATTTAGGCATTCCGCATTCACTTGAACCCAAAATTCTAAAATACGAAGTCCTTGCTAAATCATTTCGACGGGCAAGAGATGGCACCGAATTTATCGACCCGCGATATTGGACTAATCGATCTCCGTCTGATCAAATGGAGGTAGTCCAATGAAACAAAATCTATGAACTTCACGGCAGCAACACTTTCATTCGTCGCAAAATTAGTTTGCGGCGCGAAGATCCGCTGGCTGGATTGTCAGCCTGATACATGCCAACGCATTTATTTTGCCAACCATACCAGCCACCTAGATGCGGTCGTTTTATGGTCATCGCTCCCCAAGGAAGTACGTGATCTGACAAGAGCCGTTGCAGCAAAAGATTACTGGGACCACGGTTTTGTTCGCCGGCACCTGACCAAGGCTCTGAATTTGCTGCTGATTGACCGACATGATATATCGGTTCGCAGAAGCCCCATTCAAATCATGATGAATGAAATTGGGTCCACCCATTCGCTGATCGTTTTTCCAGAAGGCGGACGCAGCAGCACTGGGGAACTTGGGGAATTCAAGAGCGGCCTGTATTATATGAGCAAGAAGCGACCGGAACTCGAGTTGGTTCCGGTTTACATGGACAACATGAATCGTGTCTTGCCGCGAGGAGAAGTTCTTCCCGTTCCGCTCTTGAGTTGCATCACAATTGGTGCACCCATGTGGTTGGAACCAGGCGAGTCCAAATTCGAATTTTTGAATCGTGCTCGTGAAGCCGTTTTGAAGTTGAAAGAAGAAGAATAATTAATGCCAGCCGGAATTGAAATATTCGGATTTTTTACCACAGAAGATGTGGCTGGTGATACTTGGAAAAGTAAAGCAACCGCGGTCTTTGTCGTCGTTGTGATTGCGACACTGGTTCTGCTTTTTGGTATCGGCCGCCTGCTTAAAGGTCAGCCCGACAAATTTATTGATCCAGGTATCGTTCGCAATTTCAATAAACGAATCTCGTCATGGCTGGCGATGACGACGGTCCTAGCCGCCTCACTGTTGTTAGACAAAACAGCAATTGTGATCGTGTTTTCGCTATTGTCGTTTTGGGCGTTCCGTGAATATTTGACAATGACCCCGACCCGATTGTCAGACCACCGCTCTCTTTTTTGGGCCTTGCTGTTTTTTACGCCGCTGCAATACCTGCTGGTTGGATTGGGAAGAGAGCAGAAGATTTTTGGCCAGACCTATGATGTTTACAACTTTTACTGCATCATGATTCCCGTTTACGCCAGTTTGTTCATCCCGTTTCGAATTGCACTTTCGAACGACGACAAACGATTCCTTGAGCGCTCTGCGAAGATACAATTTGGTCTGTTAGTGTGCGTATACGCGCTCAGCTACACCCCCGCTTTGCTGTACATGAAATTGAATCACTACACGCCCTCCGGTGTTGCGGTCCCGTGGGAATACAGTAACGTCGGCCTGTTGTTTTATTTTGTTGTGATGGTGCAAGTCAACGATGTGATGCAGTTCCTATGGGACAAAATGGTTGGGAGAAAAATAATTGCTCCGAAAATCAATTCGTCCAAAACGTGGGAAGGATTTTTTGGTGCTGCGGTTTGCACGTCTTTGATCGGCATGCTAATTCCAATCATTTTTTATAATCAGATTACGCCGTTTCAATGGTTTGGGTCCGGCTGCATGGGACTGATCATTTCAGTAACCGGTTTCGCCGGCAGCATTACCATGTCTGCAATCAAAAGAGATCGTGGCGTGAAGGACTACGGCACGTTGGTGACCGGACACGCGGGCGTGCTGGATCGCATCGATTCGCTCTGCTTTGCCGCACCCGTTTTCTATCACGTCACGCGGTTTTTCCTCGAACAAAAACCCACCGACGGAATCGAAGTGGCTGTTCTGCTGGGGACGATACTCTAACACGTGCTGATCATTGCTCTGTGCACGATGGTTAAAGTCGAAT
>CAJQQR010000216.1 GCA_905480545.1 uncultured Pirellulaceae bacterium | reverse complement strand
GCGTCACTACTTCCGATAACCTGACCACCACGGATACCGCCCCCAGCAACGACAACGCTGAACGCTTTGGGCCAGTGGTCACGACCACCGGTGGAATTGATTTTTGGCGTCCGACCAAACTCCCCCATTACGACCACCAATGTTTCGTCGAGCATCCCTCGTTCTGACAAATCTTCAATCAGCGCCGAAAACGCACGGTCCAATGCAGGAAGTGGAGCATTGCGATCATTTGTGAATCGTGATTTCAGATTCTTCAAATTTTGATGTGTGTCCCAACCGGTGTTGTTGACTGTCACGAATGGCACACCACGCTCGACCAATCGTCTCGCCAATAAGCAACTTTGCCCGATACTCACTCCGCCGCCCATTCCATATCGATTTCGGACCGTTGCCGTTTCCTTCGAAAGATCAAAAGCTGCTTTCGCTTTGGATGACGCAATTAAATTGTAAGCTCGCTCAAGGTTTGGATCGGACTGAAAATTTGACGCATCTTTTTCCTGACTGAATTGATCAAATGCTTTTGAAAATTGTTTTCGCCGATCAAGTCTCGTCAAATCGAGCCCTTTGTAAAAATCTAGATCGCGAACTTTAAAATCGGGTTTGCTCGGATTCCCCCCCACGGAAAACGGTCCGGTGGCGTTTGGTAAGTAACCATGGCCGGACAGGTTACTGCCGCCAACTCCAAAATTGGGGACTGCGATATGCGGAGGCAGGATGCTCGTTGCCGATTCCTTTGACCGCAGATGAGCAAGCGTCGCTCCAAAGGTTGGATACTCAAGCGCTGGTGTGGGCTTATAACCGGTCATTAAATAATGAGTTCCGAAATTGTGCTCACCCAATGGAGATGTCATCGATCGAATGATTGAGAACTGATCGAGCTTCATCGCTGAAAGTGGCAAACATTCGTTGATCCTGACTCCGGTCAACTTCGTTGCAATGGTGCCAAACGGGCCGCGGACTTCTTCCGGTGCATTGGGCTTCGGGTCAAAGGTTTCCAAATGCGTCGGTCCACCATCCAGCCAAATCAAAATGCAGGACTTCGCCCGCGAAGATTCCCCCGACAACTTTACTGGCTGTTCATTGGCAAAAGAATTTTTCAAATGAAAGAAATCACCCAGGCCCAATCCCAGGGCGGTCAGACCGCCGACACGGATTGCGTCTCGCCTGGAAATTCCGTCACACCGTTTCGCTGTAGCCATTTCGCTTTCTCAAAGGCAATTAGTGATTCGTTGAAAATTCTTCTGACGTCAGCATTCCCCAAACAAAGTCTTCGAGGATTTTTTTCTGTTCATTTTTGTCAGCGTTCGAAAGTTTCGATTGCCAAAATCGATGCTCTTTGTCGGTTGGCAATCGTGAGAAACCTGCCCGGTAAAACTGATGAACAATTTCCATCCTCGATTTTCCATGGGAAGCGAGTATTTGTAGTCGGCTGTTTTCTGCGAGGATACGTGCGTTGAGCAATGCACCGTTGAACAAATGAAGTTTTTGCGTCAAACCACCACCGCGACTACTATCATCGTCACACGAATCCATCCGCCCGCAGCGTCCCAAAACGTCCAACGTTCGCGAATTTACTTTAGGATCGACTAAGGTAATCGCTCGCGTGCCAAGTGGCAACTCACCAAATTTCTCCGAAACTCCCAGAACGTCAGATATCGCATCAGCCAATACTTCCGGCTGTAATTCCGTTCGAATCGCATGCGAATAAAACCGATCATCGTCCTTGTTACCATCGATTGCATTTGACGATCTTGCGTACGACGCGGAGGAGGCAATCAAACGAATCGTGTGTCGCAAATCGTATCCAGAATTCACGAAATCCTCCGCCAGTCGCTCCAGTAAATCGGGGTGAGTTGCCGGATTGGTATCACGAAAATCGTCAACGGGTTCAACGAGACCCCGCGACATCATTTCTTTCCAAATCCGATTCACAATCGCCTTAGCAAAAAATGAATTATTGCGACGGGTCAACCAATCGGCAAAAGGAGCCCGTCCGTTTTTCACCTCCACTGAAAACGGCGTCTCACCTGGGATTTGCATCGCCGCTGGCACCGTTGTTCGAGGGTGAATCACCTCCCCTGTTGGTTTCGGCTTGATGAACCGCCCCATCTCGACCCTCGCAAAGATCGCCGAAAGTCCGTGATAATCATCTTGTGTCCAGCGATCGAGTGGGTGGTTGTGACAATTTGCGCATCGCAGTCGACTACCCATGAAAACTTCACTGACCAATTCAGCTTGCTCACGCGGTCCACGAACGGTCGCGTAAAAATTTGCTGGTCCGTTCTCTAGCGTATCCCCCGTTGCTAGAATCAGCTCTTGAGCGATTTTGTCGTAACCCACATGATTAGCAAGTTGCTTGGCAATCCATCTGTGATACGAATTCGCGCCGGCTGGGTTATCGGTCTGCGGATGAATTCGCAACAGTTTGGCCAACTTGTAAGTCCAATAGTCGACGAATTCGTTGGACGACAAAAGCTCTTCGACTAGTGCGCTACGCTCAAGTGATTCCGAATTGAACAGCTTGGCTACCCGGTTTTCATTCGGCAAACGCCCCGTCAGATCGAGAGTCGCTCTGCGCAAGAATGTCGCGTCATCGACTTCAGGTGATAAAGGCAGGCGAAGCATCTCCAATGTCTTGAAGATTTCTTCGTCGATAAAATTGGACGTTGGTGCATTGGAATAATTAACCGACTGATCGGCTAAGGGAACAATCAGCTCGATCGGAACGACTTTATCCAAAAAGCGTGCGACAACCACATGCCTGCCGCGGCGAAGTACTTTCGCATACGTCGATTCGGAATCGATTGAAACGGCGGACTTATCTTCGGCGGTAAAAACAGTCCAAGCCGTAACATCTTTTTCGGATGAATCAGCGAAAAACGCGATGGCCGAAAGTTCAACTTGTGAGCCAGCAGAGTCTAAGACCTTTTTTCGCGGCGTCACGTCAAGCTTCACAAGCGTCGGTCGATTCGTAGCGCTGCGATGCTGTATCGCGCCCTGTGAGATCCACGCGGTCAGTCGTTGGGCGGCTTCTCCATCTAGGTCTAAAACCGCTCCGCCACCATGTTCGATCATTTCGGTCGACTTTTTTAGTAACAGACTACGTTCTGGATTGGCCAAGTTGACTCGTCGGCCCCGGGAATGCCTGACGATCGATTCGTAATCGGATGTAGGATTACCACCGTAAAGAGAAAGCTTAAAACCTCCACGGCCAACAGCGGCTCCATGGCAAGCCCCTGAATTGCAACCGAATTTCGTAAAGACTGGCATGACTTCGGTGTTGAAATCAAAAACTTTTTTCCAACGCTGAATGGGTTCCTCGATTTGGCCGTTTGCTCGATTAGCAGCAACCGGATCGAGTACTGAAACCGCAATGAACAGTAAAACGAAATTTATTTTTTCAAGCTGTATCATTTAAGTATCGTGGTTTCGACGGAATGATATCGGTGCATTATCAATCCAAACCCTTCCTATTGGAAGTGAGTTTTAGGCGAAAACCCGATCGTGCCCAGACCAAATTTTTTTAAATCGGGGACATCGCTTCGATCGGGTGCCACCCGCTTTGCGAGTGCAGACGCACACAATGCTGCCCCCCAAGACGAACCAAGCAACTTTTTTGATAAAACGACCCTGCTCGTCTGCCATTAAATAAATGATCAAAGCGGAGATTTTCATGTACGGAAAGAGGCATTGGCGCGCGACCAGAACTGGATGTCGCTGAATACACTGAAAGAACTCAAAGGCTTCAGTCACGTAGGCAATGCTGATTTGCCATTGAGATGCCGCTGATTAGAGAACCGACAATTCCGACAAACCCCTGGTCCGTTCCGCAGAGAAAAAGATTTGAGAGGTGCGTCGTGCCGTCCAATTGCTTGTCTGGCGCCCCGTAAACCGCACCCTTGTCATGCCAGGTAAACCGGCGGATCGTGGTTGGTGTAAAAACGTCGGTATCCACGACATGCCCTCGAAAGTCAGGCACAAATCGGACCGCCGACTCGACGCTTTTGTCGTACCAATTCAGCTTTTCGATTTTGTATTTTTGTTCGTCAAGATTATTCCATCGATCGAAGTCAGCGATGGTGGTGATTCGAACGACGCCTTCATCCAGCTTTCCGTCTTCCGGTCCGTATTCGTAATTATTCGGTGAACAAATCACGCCGGTCCGAATATCGCAAAGGTCATCGGCGGGCGGACGCCAATCGAATTTTTCACTGTCGTTGTAGAAAACAATGGTGCGATCATTGCCCAGCTTACTTGGCTCTCGGTCCAAAATCGAAATGCTTTCGATAAAGGTGAGTTGGCCGCTTTGCCTGACATCAACTTCACTGACATCTTCACACAATCGTAAGGTTTCCAGTCGGCCAGCGGATGACAGAATCCGCTTACCTTCGATTTCCTCCCCATTGTCCAGCGTCACACCGACAGCGCGGTCGCCATCGACCTTGATTTCCGCTACGCCGCGTCGCAATTTCAATTCTCCGCCGACGCCACGAAATTTTCGAACCAAATTTTTGAGTATGAGTCGCACTCCTTTAAACGGTCGTGCGAATCCTTCGAGATAGATGCTGCGAAACATGATGCAGAATTGGCCCCAATCCATGTCATCTTCACGGGCGTTCCCGTACCACATCAGCGGACATAAGAGCATTTCTATCAGTAACGGATCGCTGATCGTTTCTTTCAGCACGTTTCGAGTCGAGATTTCAAACGTTGCTTGGTCGAGATCATCGTAGTCGACAATCTTATCGCATAGCGATTGAAAATTATCGACCTGCCCCGGAAACTTATCGGCGATTTCAGCCGTCAGCAAACGAATGTCATTGTCGAAATCAAGCGAGCAACCAGGAAACGCAATTCGTGATCCAATTTGCGGTGAAAGCGAAAAATCCTCCCACTTGAACCGCAGTTGTCGAAGCATTCGAGCGAGCGGCCCTTTCTTTTCCCCTTTTGGAGTAAAGTTTGTTACCGCATGCAGGCCAACGTCATAATCGCGACCATTCATCCGGTAAAAAGAATTTAGGCCCCCAATTGTCGTGTGCCGTTCAAGAATACAGACTTTTTGATCGTAATACGCCAATCGTATTCCAGCCGCCAGCCCAGACATTCCAGCACCGATAATAATCGTGTCATACATTCGTTAACGCTGGAGAAACATTCGCATTTTGTAAAGAGTTTTCACCGCCAACAGTCAATCCACAAATGGATTCGCAGGTGAAGCAAAACATTGCGTTCGAATTCCATAGACACCGAAATCGTGGAATCGAATCATTCAAACTAATTTAGATGTCGGCCATCTTGGGCGTCAAATACGTTACGGTACTCTCCATGCTCGCCAATTCCCCATATTCTTCCTCGGGAATTTGAACTCGATGTCGTTTTCGCAACTCCATCACGATGTCAAGAAAGTCCATGCTGTCGAGCTCCATTTGCTCTCGGAAAGAGACGTCGTCTTTCAACGAAGAAAGATCCTCATCAGGAGCAATATCTTCGAGAATCTCGATAATGACATCGCGAATATCGGCTGGACTCATTTTATATCTCCAAATCGGGCTCTCGAAGAAATGCAAAAGCACCGAATCTACTTTTAAATCTTTTTGATAATGACTACGGAATTGATACCAAGCATTCCGAACGAATTGTTCAAAATGTAGTCGACCTTACCGACCTCTCGCGGTTCGTTTACCACTAAACCTGGAAGTTGGCAGAGTGGGTCGACTTCGTCGACGTTGATCGTAGCATGGACCACACCATCTTTGAACGATGACAGGTTACCAGCCAGCTCAATTGCTCCGGCTGCTCCCATGCTGTGTCCGATGAAACTTTTTGTGTTGTTAATGTAAGTTGATTCACAGTCGCCGAAGACTTGTCGTAATCCGGCACACTCCTGAATGTCACCACTTTCGGTTCCCGTTGCATGAGTGCTGACGATATCGATCTGATCTGCACTAATGCCAGCTTTGCCGAGGGCCAACCGGACACAGGCAGCCTGCCGGTCTGGGTTGGGCAAGACAAAATCGGTTGCGTCGGTGTTCATCGCGTAGCCGGCAAGCTCGCCAATGATGTTTGCCCCCCGCGACTTCGCGTCAGAAAAACGCTCAAGCGTATACAGGCAACCCCCTTCGGCAACGACGATACCTTGACGATTTACATCAAACGGGCATGAGGCTTTTTCGGGATCGCCATTGCGGGCCAACGCGCCCTGACTGTTAAAACCTGCAAAGATCCCAAAGGTGTGTATGCTCTCAGAAACACCACCGGCAATTGCCAAATCGCATTCATGCAGTCGCAACATCTGGGCGCCCTGGATCATCCCGGCATTCCCGGCAGCACAAGCGGCTCCGATTGTGTAGTGGGGGCCAATGATTCCCATATTCAACGCGACTTCACCAGCCGGGTTGTTGGCGACGGTTCGCGGATTGTGATGATGCGACCAATACTGCGTATCGTAATCAAAGCCTTTAATTTCGAAGACTTCATTTTCGGTTTCAACGTTTCCGTGTTCGGTTACACCAACGTAAATCCCCACTCGACTCTTGTCCGTATTTTCCCAATCGATTCCCGAATCGATCACGGCTTCGTTGGCACAATAGATTCCGGCGCTCGCGGCACGAGTTCCGCGACGTCGGTCTTTTCGTGTTTGATGCTTTCGTTCATCGAAATCACAAACTCCAGCAAAGGTCTTCCCGAAATAGCGAATTTCGTAATCTTGAACACCGCTCTTTCCGTTGAGCAAAGACTCTCGAAACTCGGAAAGCGAATTTCCATTGGGCGCAGTCAAACCTATCCCGGTAATAACGATCCGTTGATCATCAGGGAGTTCGGTTTTATTGGCGTCCGCAATCATGGAAACTCGATGGGTAAGTCAAACGTAACAATTTATCGCTTTTCCCAAAAATTAGAAAGGGTTCGGCGAGGTACGAAGCCCTCAGAAACCGGCAAAAACTCGGGGAAATAACAGTTTCGGAAAAATGGACGCCCCAATCGGCGACGCAAAAACTGCTATCAACCTTCGCTTTTTTCTCCTGACCCGAACATTCGTCGATTCTACGTCGTCAAATGTTGCCGTTTTCTGCGGAATCTTTACCCAAAATCAAACCGCTGATTTTGATACAATTTCATTTTCTCAACCCAAGTTCATTATGCAAACCGATCAAAAAATCGATTATCTTGAATTGCCCGCCAAAGACCTCAAGGTCGTCCAAGCGTTCTACGAAAAAGCATTTGATTGGACGTTCACCAGCTACGGCGATGAATATATCGCGTTCAATGACGGCTCGATTGACGGTGGCTTCTACAAATCGAATCTATCCTCAACAACAGAACATGGCGCCGCGCTGATCGTGTTCTATGCCATCGACCTCGAGGCGACTCGGGAAAAGGTCAAATCAAGCGGTGGCACCGTTATTAAAGAAATCTTTTCATTTCCCGGCGGCCGACGGTTTCAATTCCTTGATCCCAACGGTAACGAACTAGGCGTTTGGTCCGACAAATAAGCTCTGACCATTTCGGCAAGAAAACTTCCGCGCCGTTGAACCATCGGGCAACTCGAAACAAAGCACTACTCCCAACTCATGATTTCTTATCACGTCCACACGATTGTCCCCGTAACCAGCCAACCAATAACTGACGCCTACGTCAGTTGCAAAAACGGAATCATCCAATCCATATCGAAGAATAAACCCAACGGAAAAATCGTCGGCATCGATGGCGTTCTATACCCAGGGCTAATCAATGCACACACCCATTTGGAATTCTCTGATCTAAAAAAGCCACTTGGTGTTCCAGGAACGCCGTTCACCGATTGGATCAAACTGGTGATGGAGTATCGCACCAGTCGCGACCAGGAACGTTTACATACGAGCATCACGAAGGGGCTTGCAGAATCTGAGTCTCACGGAGTTTCTGCAATCGGTGACATCTCAACGTTTGAATATCGCGATTCCATTGTGCCTGCAACGGCAGAGGCCGTTGTCTTTCGAGAGCTGATTGGATTTCAAGCGGCCCAAGCAGATTCTCAAATGAAAATCGCAGAAGATCACCTAAGCGAACCGGAATCAAATTGGTACCGCCCAGCATTGAGTCCGCACGCTCCGTATTCGACCAATAAAAAGATACTGGATCAGGCGATTCAACTTTCACACAAGCGAAAAATTCCGCTTGCGATGCATCTTGCCGAAACGCGGGAGGAACTCGAACTGCTTGCAAGTCATTCCGGGCCTTTCTTTGATTTACTGAATCAGATTGGCGTTTGGGAGAAAAACAATTTGACGGATCTGACAAAACCGCTCGATTTTCTGCAACGACTCTCTTGTGCCAGTCGAGCCCTCGTCGTTCACGGCAACTATTTGAATAACAAAGAGCTGCAATTTATTTCGGAAAACCGAGACATCTTACACTTGGTTTTCTGTCCACGTACGCATGCTTTTTTTCAACATGATCGATATCCGCTAGAGGAAATTTTAAAGCGAGATATCCCGATAGCGATCGGAACAGATTCGCGGGCGTCCAACCCTGACCTGTCAATTTGGGATGAACTTCAGCACATTGCATCCAAGTTCCCTGAGATTTCGCCCCATAACATTTTGAAGATGGGAACCATTAACAGCGCAAAGGCTCTTGGCGTCGATAAACACTTTGGGTCGATCGAAGTTGGCAAACGAGCCGCTTTCTTCCTTCCACCCAAAGCGAAAAACATGCTGTTCTCAGGAGCTTCCTACTGAGCTAGGAGGAACGGAGTTGATCGAATCCTGACGAAATTGCCACCTCCGGAAACCTGCCTAGCAAAATCGGGGCGATCGTTGGTGAAACGCGCGCATCATTCAAAGCAGACGCGGACATCAAAAAATTCATGTGTGCTTAATCGCTCTCACTAAGTCTTTCATGCACGCTTTTGTCCATTTGCGTTTCACTTATTTTTTCCAGGTAGGAATCGCGGACCTCAGTCGGTGCCTCGCGCGTATCCCGTACTAGAGATCCTCCAAATGGCATTTCCAAAAGAAAAAACGCCTAATAGCATGTTAATATATCGAACTAACGATATGTGGCACGTCGATTGCACACTAATTCTTTGCCGGTCGTTCTACGAGACGATTTGACATGACTGTTGAGGGCAAACTGGTGAAAGACACGAGTTCAGGAAGAAAAATCATGTACGAAAGCTTAATCATGCTCGGGGCCATTGGTGCCTGGATTTTATTGCAAGCGTTCATACTTCCGCGATTCGGGGTCGAAACGTGAATGAGTGGAGCGTGTCGGTCGAGTTCGACCCAAAAATCATTAGAGAACGTTAACGCCGAAGATCACCAAACTGAAACCCCAACAACACCAAAGCCCCGTCGGCAAGGCAAACTCTAACTATTTAGAACATTTTTCTGAGGAAGTTTGATGACACAAACTATAAAAACGAGCGGACTAATCATGCTTTTCTTTGCCGCAGGAACCGTCGTATCGATGGGCTGCAATCAAGTTGAGACAAACAGTGGCGGGAGTTCGACCACGAATGTTGCGACGAAAGCTGCGGATGAACAATCAGCCGAAAAAGGTTGCTGCGGCATGTGTGCCGCCGAGGCAAACACATCCGAGAAAGCAAACGCTTGCTGTGGAAAGTGCGAAGCCGAGACGGTTGCATTGCCGGTCAAAACAACCTACGCGGATTGCCAGGGCGAGTGTAACGCATTTGCAAAGGGTGATTCAACAAATTGCGAATGCGACCCTGCATCAGGCGAAAAATCGAGTGCTGGGAAGACCGGGGAATCCACCGCCCACGTCAATACAATGCCCCAAGATCGTGATATCTTTCACTTCTTGCTGCAAAACCACGACAAAATCACGCGCAGCGTTACCGAGATTGAAAACGGTGTAAAAACGGTCACAGAGTCAACAGACCCCGCTGTTGCCACCAAAATCCAGGAGCACGTCGCCTCGATGCACAAGCGGGTTGAAGACGGCCGCCCCTTACGCATGTGGGACCAACTGTATCGCGAGATCTTTAAACATGCCGACAAGATTAAGATGGACGTCAAAAAGACGAAGAGTGGTATCGCAGTAACCGAAACATCCGACGACTCTTACGTTGTAAAGCTGATTCGATCTCACGCAAAAGTCGTTACCGCTTTTACTAAAAAAGGATTTGAAGAGGCTCACCTGAACCATGAACCACCATCGAAATAGCACGTAAGACAAACGGTGACCGAATTAAAATGAGCTTTTTATTTTCGTTTCCAAAAAACAATAAAAAAACTAATTGACATATCGAGTTATTCCGATATATTAATTTAGACGAGGAAACAAAATGATTAAACAAACTCCCCAACTCGGTATCGAAGCATTAACTGATGCAGCGGAATGCCTGCGAATTTTGGCCCATCCGCATCGCCTGCAAATTGTTCAACTGCTTTTGACGGGATCGAACTACTCGGTTAATGACATTTCTGAAGCATGCGAATTAACGCAACCCACAACGTCGGATCACCTACGTTTGATGCAGCGATGTGGTTTTTTGAAAAATATTCGCGATGGCCGAACCGTCTACTACTCAATCGCCGAGACGCACCTACAGGACATCATGCAGTGTATCCAGTCCCGGTTTGGGTAGCGTTTTTTTCATGTTTATATCGAATTATTTCCATATAATAATATCAATTGCGTCGATGAGACGCAGCATTTACAGGAGACCAGCAGATGTTGTTCAAGTACTTTTACGATCAAGCACTCGCTCATGCGTCTTACATGGTCGGTTGTCAGAAAACCGGCGAGGCCATCATCGTCGATCCAGGCCGCGACATTGAACAGTATTTGTTGGCCGCAGATCGAGAAGGCGTGAAGATTGTCGGAGCAGCGGACACCCACATTCATGCGGATTACGTTTCCGGAGCCCGGGAATTGGCTGACCGAGTTGGAGCGAAGCTCTATGTCTCAGATGAAGGTCCCGCCCAGTGGAAGTACGATTACGCCAATGCTTACGATCACCAATTGCTCAAGGATGGAGATACGTTTTCAGCCGGTAAAGTTGAATTCAAAGTGATGCATACTCCCGGCCACACACCAGAAAGCATTTCATTTATCTTGACGGATAAGGGAGGCGGAGCAGACCAGCCAATGGGAATTTTTACCGGCGATTTTGTATTTGTCGGATCTATTGGACGTCCGGATTTGTTAGAGGAGGCTGCCGGGATCATGGGTACAGCCGAACCGGGCGCAAGAGACCTATTCAAATCAATCAAACGATTTAATGAATTGTCGGATCACTTGCAAGTTTGGCCCGCACATGGAGCAGGTAGTGCTTGCGGAAAAGGTCTAGGGTCCATTCCGTCCAGTACGGTCGGATATGAAAAGCTTTTCAATCCTGCTTTGCAGTATTCGGATGAACAAGAGTTTGTTGATTACATCTTGTCGGAGCAACCGGAAGCCCCAAAATACTTTTCCGTGATGAAAAGGGTTAACAAAGAAGGGCCGACGATTTTAGGCGAGCTAAAACTGCCACAAAAAATGGGAACCGATGGAATTCGAGATATTGTTGCGAACAACATGGTGGTGGATACGGCCGTTCCAAAACAATTTGCTGCGGCACACGTTGATGGCACAATCAATATCCAACCCAAATATTTAGCCATGTGGGGTGGGTCGTTGTTGGACTACGACCAACCGGTTTATTTGATTTCCGGATCTCATGATTTACCAGAAGTTGTTCGGATTCTTCACAAGATTGGGATCGACAAGATTGCTGGATACTTCAGCGCGGAGGAAATCATCAATGGCGGATTCAATACGGGAAACATCCCACAGGAAACGCCTAAGCAGATCCACGAAAAAATGGGGACCGGCGAAGTTGTATTGGTTGATATTCGCGGTCAATCCGAACGTCAGGCAGAATCTATATCGGGATCGAGTTACAGCTTCCTAGGCAAGATTCTACAGAACACCGATCAGTTCGAGCCAGCGAAGACGTACGCACTTCAATGTCAAAACGGAAACCGTTCTGTGATCGCCGCCAGTATTTTGAAGCGAGCAGGAATTGAGAATGTCATCAATCTTGATGGCGGAATTGAGGCTTGGAAATTGGCTAAGCTTCCTCTTGAATCGAATGACAGAGCGATGGCAAACGCCAACTAAATGTCTCTTTTCAGCCTCATCAGCCCAACGGCTGGGCTTTATGTTCGTCAACAAAACTTCGAATTGAGCGATCCATGGATTACATTATGCAACCTTGGCCCTGGTGGATTTCTGGGGTCTTAATTGGATTCACCGTTCCACTTTTATATTTCCTTTCTGGGCAGGGGTTTGGAATTTCAACCAGCTTGCAGCAAATTGGTGCAATGTGCTCGCCCCATAGCAAGCTTTCGTACTTTAAAAATTATGATCGGGTCAAAGGACTTTGGACGTTGATGTTCATTATCGGAATCGCGGTCGGAGGATTCATTGCATCCCAATTTCTTTCGTCAGCGCCGATTGAGTTTCTTCCGGAGTCGTACATGAGTCTCGGCGGGGGAATTCGATTGTTCGTTGGAGGGATTCTGATCGGTTTTGGCACCAGATACGCTGGCGGATGCACGTCGGGTCATGCCATTACCGGAATCGCCAATCTGAATTGGCCGAGCCTAGTCGCAACGATCTTCTTTTTTGTCGGCGGACTGGCAGTCACCTGGGGAATCGGACACCTCATTTTCTAAAACGCTCAATCCATTACAGGAACGACTCATGTCATCCCAACCAAAAGAAAATTCGCTAGCCGCTTCAATTGTTGATCGCGATTCAAAACAGAGCGACACCAAAAAGCCCGGACTTTCGATGCTTGCATTGTTTATGTCGTTGCTTGTTGGAGTCTACTTCGGAATTGTTTTAACAAAATCTGAAGTAGTCCGGTGGCAACGCGTTCACGACATGTTCTTGTTTAAAGAACCGCACATGTATTTAATTATCAGCGTTGGCATTGTCGTAGCGATGATCGCAATGCTGATCATTAAAAAAGTGAACGCGAAAACGATCGAAGGCGTCCCGATTAAGTACGATCCGAAACCATTTCACCCGGGTGTCATCATCGGTGGAACATTATTCGGTGCGGGTTGGGCAATCACCGGGGCTTGTCCGGGCCCAATTTACGCACAAATTGGCGCTGGTGCATGGATGGCACTATTCACATTGGCGGGCGCCATGATTGGCATGTATGCCTACGCATTTTTCAAGCCTAAACTGCCTCATTAATCTGCGTTCTTCGATCCTGAATCCACAAACCAACAAACACGTGATAAATGACGACTCTTATTGGAGCATTATTAATTGGTCTAACACTGGGCTTATTGGGCTCAGGTGGTTCAGCCATCACCGTTCCGATCCTCGTCTATCTCGTCGGACATGGTGCAAAAGCCTCGATCGCGGAGTCGATGGCGATCGTTGGCATCATTTCGTTTGCAGGCGCAATACCGAAAGCAACAACGGATTTAGTGAACTGGAATAGCGTTCTTTGGTTTGGTACTCCTGCCATGTTGGGCGCTTATCTCGGTGCTTGGCTGGGTGGCTTGTCCAGTGATTCTGTCCAGCTGACGGTTTTTGGTGTTGTCATTATTTTGGCCGCCGTTTTTATGTTGAAAAATGCATTTGGAGCATCCAACGATACTGACGAGAACCAGGCTGAGCGGAAAAAACCGCGAAACTTACTCGGCTATGGCAAAGTCATTACCGAAGGAATACTCGTTGGCGCCTTGACTGGTTTTGTCGGCGTCGGCGGAGGTTTTCTGATCGTGCCATCATTGCTCATGTTGGAAAAGCTACCCATTCGAACCGCGATAGGAACCAGTCTTGTCATTATCGCAATGAAGTCGGCGATAGGTTTTGCCAAGTACCAATACATACTTACCGATTTGGGCATCGCAATTGATCTGATGACGATTGTCACCTTCTCGATTATTGGAATCGCCGGCTGTGCAATTGGCACTGCCCTAAACAAACGGCTGAATCAAAAAACGTTGAAAAAAGTCTTTGCCGTGTTCCTTGTTTTGATCGGAGCGTTTGTTATTTTCCGCGAATGCCAGGGGTTATTCAAACAGCCCGATGCAAACCACAAGACCGAGCAAATCGAGCTTCCAACTTCAACCAATTCGAATCAATCCAAATCTTTAGAAGGCAAGAGCTGATGCGTGAAGCCAATTCAAATACGATCGAGCAAATCCTGTTTGATCGAATGGGCGTAACCATCGAAAACGCAATAGCCGCTGGGGCTGATTTCGTTGACGACCAGGCTGCTCGCGCCGGCGATTCCGGCGTTGATGTCGACGAGCGACTTTCCGGTCTAACCAACCTGTTTGGAAAGTTGTCCGAGCCAGCAACGATTTTGGCTTTGAGCGAATTGCTCAAACAACTTCCACAACTTGCTCAACTTGCCAAGATAGCAGTTGAGTTACCAAAGCTACTGGCCATCGTCGGGGACGTGGTCGAAGAGTATCAGCAGAAATTTGCGGCCGATGGAATCGATGTGGAAAAGGCGCTTACCAATGGGCTAAATGCGGTTCTTTATCTGGGCTCAGAAATCGATCATGAACGCTTGCAACGTATCGACAGCCTACTCAGTTCTGAAATCCTCAATCCAAACGCGTTGAATGTCATCGCCAACGCGGTGAATTCACTCCACACAGCTCAGACAGAAACGAGTGGACAAAGTAAAGACCGAATCGGAATTTTTGGAATGCTTGCTGCGTTACGCGATCCACAAGTCCAAAGAAGTCTTGCGTTTGCCGTTGAATTCGGAAAATGCTTCGGTAAAAACCTCGATACAAACAACTCTCCGTAAGAAGGAACAAAGCATGCCAATGAGAAAAAAGGTCGTCATTGTCGGAGGTGGCTCGGCCGGAATCACTGTTGCAGCACATCTCCTGAATTCGGATCAACCGCTCGATGTCACCATCATTGAGCCAAGTAACAAACATTATTACCAACCCCTTTGGACGTTGGTGGGTGGCGGCGTTTTTCCCAAAGAGGAGTCCGAGCGCAACGAAGCTGATTATATTCCCGACGGAGCAAACTGGGTCCAAGATTACGTCGAGTCATTCGAACCCGATTCAAATTCTGTCAAAACGCGTAAAGGCGATTCGATTGGATACGACTATTTGGTTGTTTGCCCGGGTCTACAATTGAACTGGACTGCGATTAACGGATTGTCAAAAGAGATCGTTGGGACAAACGGCATTTGCAGTAACTACAGTTTCGACACCGTCGATTCGACTTGGAAAACCCTGCAAAATTTCAAAGGCGGAACGGCACTATTCACTCATCCGCTCAGCATGATCAAGTGCGGCGGCGCCCCGGTGAAGATCTGTTTTCTCGCCGAGGATTATTTTCGCAAACAAAAAATCCGCGAAAACTGTGAAGTTATTTTCGGCGTGGCGATGCCCCGAATATTCGCGGTTGATCGCTACGCTCGCACGCTTGAGGCGGCAGCGGAACGGCGAAACATCGATGTCAAACTGAATCACGACATGATTGAGATTCGGCCCGAGGTGAAAGAAGCAGTCTTTCAAATGATCGATTCTGGCGAACGAGTTACAATCAAATACGACATGCTCCACGTCACACCGAAAATGGGTCCACCTGACTTCCTAAAAAACAGTCCGCTGGCCGCTGAAGATGGCGGGTGGGCTGACGTTGATAAACATACGACGCAACACACGAATTATGAAAATGTGTTTGCGCTCGGCGATTGTTCGAACTTGCCAACATCGAAGACGGGTGCAGCCATTCGGAAACAGGCCCCAGCAACCGTCGCTAATATTTTAGACTTGATAGACGGGAGTCCGTTGTCGGGACATTACGACGGTTACACGTCTTGCCCTTTGGTCACCAGCTATAACAGTATGGTGTTGGCAGAATTCGACTACGACAAGAATCCGCAGGAATCGTTTCCGTTCGATCAATCGAAAGAACGATTCAGTATGATGATATTGAAGAAGTACGGCCTGCCCAGTATGTATTGGCACGGGATGCTTCGGGGGCGGGCATAGACGAGGATATACTGATTAACCAACCCGATGTGCAAATGAGGCCATTCAATTGCCCCTCACTCGCGTTTCGGGTTCGTTCGGTTTGGTGTAGCCTTACGGTAAAACAACGGGCAGCCAGCGATTTCGATTTGACAGTGCGAAAGACGATACAAGGGACAATACCCCAACTCTAAATTGAAAGATTCCCATGCAACATCAAAGTAAAAAAGTAATTTGGTCAATGTCCTTTTTGGGGATCGGATTGGCAGTCGCATTTGTTGGATGCTACGCGGACAAGCAAGCCACGTCCGACAAATCCCAACAATCCGCCGCCAAACCGCTTTCAGTGCTTTCGGAAAAACAAAAAAATCAGAAAAAAAAGGCGGTCGCCGCAAAAGACAAATTTCTTGCGTCCCTGCTAGGTGAGCTTATAGAATCGATGAGCGAGAACAGCCCGGCAGAGTCAATAAATGTTTGCAAGTCTCGAGCGTTAGAAATTGCGAAATCAGTTAGTGAGGAAACGGGAGTGCGGATTGGCCGAACTTCATTTCAGTTGCGCAACGATAAGAACAAGGCTCCCCAATGGGCGACCAGCTTTGTTTCCGACAGGATTGAAGATCCCGTTGATGTCGAATTACCCAACGACGGACTTGGAGTTTTACTTCCGATTCGCATGAAAGCAACTTGCACCCATTGCCATGGAGATGCCGAACAAATCAGTCCCGATGTCAAAATCGCACTCGCGACCACTTATCCAAACGATCACGCGACCGGTTTTTCGGAGGGTGATATTCGAGGTTACTTCTGGGTGGAAGTTGACGACCAAGAAAAAGCTATCAAATAGTGGTTCCTAAATCTTGAACTGACCGGCAAACGCCTTCCATACCGCGCAGAACCTCACCGTCTGGCGACGGTCGCTAAATTGCAATTCAGGTCTGAAGCACCACGCGAGCAGGGCGTTAATTTTTTGGAGCAGTCGGTTCTCGAGCCGCGGTGAACAACCAATAACCGTGGCTATCGCCAAAACGACTGATCTTGCCAAACTGTACCTATCGATTTGAAAAAAGCACTAGTTTTATAGAGGCTCGGTTTAATCAAGTGAATAGGAACGAATCGGAACAAGTCGACGACTTCAAACCTGATGTACCTGAGTCGGATCCTCGTGTTCAAATGGCTGCTGAACGAACTTTACTGGCATGGATTCGGACGGGTCTAGCGCTAATGGCGTTTGGTTTTGTCGTAGCAAGATTTGCTTTGATCCTGCAAACTCTTGGATTAAAGACCAGCTCTTTCTTTAC
>CAJQQR010000215.1 GCA_905480545.1 uncultured Pirellulaceae bacterium | reverse complement strand
CGTCCAAACGATACCGGGGTCCACGGCCGAATAATCGGTTTTCGGGGTCGTCGACATCACTTCGCCAAGCTGATGATTGCTGAAACGTCTCGCTCAAAACCATTAGCTTGAGCATATGTTTAAAATCCCATTCAGATTCCCGGAATTCTACCGCCAACCAATCAAGCAATTCAGGATGCGTTGGTTGTTCGCCTTGCAAACCAAAATCTTCGGGTGTTCTTACCAGCGGGACACCAAAAACCTGCGCCCAAACTCGATTGATCAACACACGCGAAGTCAGTGGATTGTCTGCAGAGGTGAGCCATTTTGCCAAGCCCAACCGATTCGATTCTGCATCGGGTGGAAACGAAGCGGCTACAGAAATAATTCCAGGCTTCAGCGACTCGCCTTCGGGTTGGTTGTATTCTCCCCGGTGAAGCAGTTTCGTCTCTCGGGCCTTGGGTAGCTCCTTGGCGACCAACGTGGTTGTAAATCCTTTTTTTATTGCGGCCATCTTTGGTAAAAGCTGCTGCGCTTGTTCAACAAATTCATGCCCTTCAAAAAAGTTCAAAGGCTTGGCGATCAGCTCAAGCTTTCCTGTACGGTCTGCTTTTTCAAACGCATTGAGCTCTTTCGGATCGCGTAGGCGTATTCGTGACAGCAAGGATTTTGCCGCGGAAATGATGGAATCTTGTTCCTTTTCCAATTCATTCCATTTGTCCCATTCGATTTGGTTTTTAGGAGCCCGCATAACTGGACCGTATTCATATTTGTTTCCATCCATTGGACTTTCGGCGGTGCTGTTGAAAAAAGCCATCAGCCGATAGTATTCGGTTTGCGGAATCGGATCATACTTGTGCGTGTGGCATCGTGCGCAAACAAGCGACATGCCAAGAAAAACGGTCCCAAGATTTTCGGTTCGGTCAAAGTTGTTTTTGGCTTGAAATTCCGCAGGTATTGCGCCCCCTTCCGATGTTGAAGGGTTCATGCGTACGAATCCGGTCGCGACTCGCTGTTCAAGACTTGGATCCGGAAGCAAATCGCCGGCCAATTGCCAGGTTATAAAATCATCGAAATGCAGGTTGTTGTTGAATGCTCTAACGACCCAGTCGCGATACGGGTAGATTCCCCGCTTATTGTCCAGATGCAGTCCGTGCGTATCGCCGTAGCGTACCGCATCCAACCAGTATCTGGCCTGGTGTTCCCCGAATTTTTTATCTGTCAGCAACTTATCGACAAAATTTTCAAATGCTTTTTCGCTTGAGTCTTTCAGAAAAGTCTGAAGGATGTTTTGTTCCGGGGGTAAGCCTGTCAGCGTCAACGCCGTTCGGCGAGCTAAAGTTTCTTTGTCGGCGGGCTTCGCTAATTTTAACGACCGTAAAGCGAGTTGGTCCCGGACGAAACCGTCAATAACGTCTGATCCAACGGTGGCGGAACTGGATTTGGGAGACGTTTTCTTCGGCGCGACGTAAGCCCAGTGTTTAAAGTACTTTCCCCCCTGTTTTACCCAAGCAGATAAAATTTTGCGTTCTTCTTCGTTCAACTGTTTCTCGGCGTCTTCTGGTGGCATCGGATCATCCTTGTCATGAATCCGCTGAAGTAGTTGACTTTTTTCTGGATGCTCAACATCGATCGCTTTGTAACCGCCAAGATCCTGCGTTGCCGCGGAAAACGTGTCCAGTCGAAGCTCCGACTCTTTCTCGGAATCTGGACCGTGGCAAACGAAGCATTTGTTCGAAAGGATCGGTAAGACCTGTCTCGAAAAATCGATTTTGTCGTCCTCGCAAATGACCGTGCCGGACCACGATGCAAACAGAACCAATACCAAAGAAAAATATGCGGAGAATGTTATCTTGTTCGTCATTGAGATTGAAATAAGGCGGGGATGATGGGGTACCGACCAACGTCAATTATGTCTTGACTCGGCAATGATCGCAATTCACATCCAAAACAATATTACGCTCGATAAAAAGCTGTTGCGTATAAAACGCATTAATGCGGCAGGTTACGGCCTACAAAGAAACAAGCTCCCAAAATCTTTCATAACGAAAAAAGAGCTTGGTTTTTTCAGCCGTTCGAAACGAGAATTCATTTTGATACCCAATGGAGCATTTGGCATTCCGTTTTGCTCTCTCGCGAGACGATGGACCATCCCTCAACACCGCGTTGGGCAGTCTCACTTTCGGTCGTTATCACGTTTGTTTTTATTTCTATCCGAATCCACACAACAGCGACCTGCAGCATTCATCGGGGACTGGGCCAGCGACGCAGGAATCAAACAAGGATTGGAAGAGCTATCAGCGGACCTCCATCATGACCAGTATTCGGAAGCAGTGGCCGATGAGCAATGTTCACTCCGCGTGATGTCAGGCAATCAATTCATCGATAACTTCACCACCGAACTGCGAGAGTTGCTTGAATCGGCCAGCGTGAAAGTACGTCAACTTGTTATCGTCCAGTCCAAGTAGATTCATCATTGTGACATGAACGTCACGAATTGGATGCACCACCTCAACTGCTTCGGATGCGATTTCGTCCGTCGCTCCGACAACCGTACCTCGTTTCACGCCGCCACCGGCAAACCACATATTCATCGCTTCTACGTTATGTCCACGACCCAGTGCAGTGACACCACCGCGATAATTATTGTCTGGTGTACGCCCAAATTCACCGGTCCAAACGACGAGCGTATCATCGAGAAGTCCACGCTGTTTCAAATCAGAAATCAGTGCTGCAATAGGCTGATCGACACTTGCTATTCTTGCTGAATGACCTTTTTCCAAGTAGTCGTGGCTGTCCCATCCACCAGAAAAGATCTGTACAAATCGCACGCCTTGTTCAACGAGTCGACGCGCCATCATGCATTGACGACCAAACTCCGCCGTTTCTTTTCGATCCAATCCATAAGCTACCTTCAAATGCTTTGGTTCGCTTGCAATATCAACGATTCCAGGAACCGACATTTGCATCCGATAGGCTAACTCATAACTTTCCATACGAGCTTGCAATTCCGCATGGTCGGGATGTTGAGCTGCGTGGTTTGCGTTTAATTGGGCCAGGCGATCGAGGGCTTGACGTTGATGTGCTCGTGTCTTGAAGCTTGGCGGATTCAAATCAAGAATCGGTGAGCCTGTTGAGCGAAGCCGGGTTCCCTGGTAGAACGCCGGCAAAAATCCGTTGGTCCAATTCGCAGAACCGGCTTGTGGTAATGCTAGTTCGGTCATGACGACGTAGCCAGGCAGGTTTTGGTTTTCAGACCCAAGTCCATAGGTTACCCAAGAACCGAGACCGGGGTCGCCACCCAGGCGACTGCCGGTATTCATATGAAGGAGTGCTTCGGGGTGGTTTAGTGACTCTGCCTGACAACCGCGGTACACACACAACTCATCAGCGACATTTGGATTGGCAAGAAACTTCCACTGATCGGACATCTCGATTCCGGAATTTCCAACCTTTCGAGATTTAAACGGGCTGCCAACGTAAAATCGCTTTCCCGTGGCGAGCCCTTTGGTTCGAGTTGATTCTTTGAGGTGCAGTTCGGTCAGTTTCTTTTTCGGATCAAACGTGTCAGCTTGCGACGGACCGCCTTCCATGAAAAGCATGATGACCGCTTTGGCCTTAGGCGTATTCAAGGCAGATTTTGGAACCAATGGTCCTGCTTTGTGGTAAGGATCACTTTGCATACCGGAGTGTTTTTTTTCTTCGGCGGCGCACAAATCGGTTAAAGCCAATGCTCCCAATGATGAGCCCAAGCCGTAGAGGAAATCGCGTCGTGGAATTGAAAATGCCATTTAATTCTTTTGCTAATTCAAAAAAAAGACCCGCGTGTCCAGGCAACTATGTGTGAAGGGTCGGAAATACCTGAAAACATAATTCGATTCGCCAAATTGTGATTGCTGGCATTTGGGGCGGTGCCCACGCCACTTCATCATTCGGCAAATCTTTGCATCAATAGAGATAAATGAATTCGTTCGAGTTGAATAAAAGCAAACAAACATCGGCAAGTCCTCTCGTGTCCGCATTTACTGTCCAAGGTTTCCGATCCGGTTGGTAGTTCTCGAACACATTGAGTTTTTCCACAAACTTGAATGGTTTTCCGGTAAATTCTTCAACCAAAGATCGGGTCACATGCGTTGGATACTCAAATTTCTCGGGCTGGTGAATTTGGTGATAGGCCCGCATCTCGTTAAGGTAGTCTTCCAGCGACTCTTGTTCTTTTTCTGTTGGTAACCTGCCATACGCAAGTTGTATGGCTCGCCGGATCCAGGCGGTCGAATCTTTTGGATTCTCATGCATCAGTCGCAGAGCAAAGGCAATCGAACGATCCGTCATTGTGTCGCTGTTCAAAAGTGTGAACGCCTGGGGGCTGACCGATGCATCGTCTCTTGTCTCGCATGATTCGTTGGGGTTGGGTGAATTCATGATTTCCAAAAACGGATCCGCTTGACCTCGAACTCGATAGGCATAGATGGTTCGGCGATTTCGTTCCGATGGGGTGCGGGATGGTTGGTGTGCCGGTGCGATCGAAAACTGAATCATTCGTGGCTGCAATGCAACTTCCATATTGATCTCAGGCATGATCGGAACGCCGCCCATTTCTCGATTTAATTCACCACTGATCATTAATAGGCTGTCCCGAATTTCTTCCGCCGTTAAACGACGGGGTGGGAATGATGCAAGCAATTTGTTCTCGGCATCGATGGTCGATTGATGGCTCGGATTGGACGGTTTGGTGGACCGGCGGTAAACCTTGCTGGTCATGATCATCCGGTGAAGTCGTTTGATTTTCCAGCCGTTTTGGACAAAGTCGTTCGTAAGCCAGTCAAGCAACTCTGGGTGCGTCGGTTTACTTCCCTTGGCACCGAAGTTATTTGCGGTTTTGACAATTCCTTTTCCAAAATGATACTGCCAAATACGATTCACAATCGTTCTGGCGGTCAGCGGGTTCTTGTCGTTTGCAATCCATTCGGCTAGAGCAAGACGTCGACCATTCAACCCGTCGTTGATTTCCCATCGGGCCGGTTCAGTTTTTGAGGGCGTTTCGAATTCGGATCCATTAAGGGTGGAAGCATTGCTGTTCTCCCATTGCGTCGCACTCAGCACGCCGGGTGTCACCGAGTCTCCGGGGGCCGCAAGTGCCCCACCAGTCAAAATGAAATTTTTGGGCCTCCAATCCTTGTTGATTGTCTTGGGCCTTCGAAGTTTTCGCGAATTTTTCCAATCATCCTGGCCGTTGTAAACGGATTGAGCCATCGGACGATAGCGTTCAAGTCGTCGTTCCCAAATCCAAACGTCCTGTTCTCGAACCTTCTTGATTCCTGTTTCCTCTGGTGTTAGGCCGACGTGACGAGGTGGCTTTTTATCTTCTGGATCTTTTTTGCGTTGGTTTTCGTTTTTATAAGGAAGATTTTTCTCGGAGTACCATTTTTTTGCGGCGGATTCCTGTTTGTTGACGATTCGGTTTCGCTCCGCAGTCGCATAAGCAAGCAGTTCTTCAACCAATTTTCGTTTCTCTTCAAAACCACTGATGTTTTCGTTTGGTAGAAATTCCGCAATCATCTCAGCTGGTTGCGTCGTCGCGAAAGCAGAATACATACGATAGTAATCCCGAGTGGGAAGCGGATCGAATTTGTGATCGTGGCATTTGCAGCATCGCATTGGCATCGATAAAAATGACTGACCAACGTTGTGTACTAGGTCATCCAGATAAATTTGGCGAGCTTCCGACTGGGGTATCATTGCCGTGCCCCATGGGCCCATCCGCAAAAAACCGGTCGCAATCATTGCCTCTGGATCGTTAGGCTTTAATTCGTCGCCGGCTATTTGTTCAATGACGAAATCGTTGAATGGCTTGTCGGAATTAAATGATCGAATCACGTAATCGCGATATCGCCATGCATTGGAACGCTCGTAGTCGTTTGAGAAACCGGCGGTATCAGCGTAGCGAACGACATCGAGCCAGTGTTGCGCCCAACGCTCGCCATAATGTTTACTGGCGAGAAGGCGATCGATGAGTGTCGACCATGCATCATCAGGGGATCGGTTAAATTCTTTTAAAAATTCACTGATGTTTTCGGGTGTCGGTGGTAATCCGGTTAGATCGTAAGTTGCCCTTCGGATCAACGTTCGAGCGTCTGCGAATGTCCCTGGATTTAGTTTTGCTGCTGCAAGTCGTTTGTCGATGAAAGAATCGATCGATGTTTGTTTCTCAAGACTTTCAACAGGAATGGCGAATTTTTGGACCGGTTTGAAGGCCCAAATGTCCCCGGGCTGATAACGGCGATAGGTCCAATCATCAGAGGTTCCACCGCTCGTTTCCACAATAACGCCGTCTTCATTCTCGCGAACCGCCCATTCCAATTCTTGAATCTCTCGCTGACGCTTCGCATTCGGCCAAGGTGCTCCAGCCTCGATCCATTGACTGAAATAATCGGTTTCTTTTTTCGTAAGACGGTCGTTTTCCTTTGGAGGCATTTCGGAGCCCTCCCACAGTATCGACGAAAAGAGTGGGCTTCGGTCGGGGAAGCCGGGAACAATGGACGGGTCGCCGGATTCTCCGCCCGCCAACAGACCATGACGACTTCGCACATCGAATTTGCCACGAATGTTCTTTTCGTCCGCACCATGACATCCAAAACACTTGGTTTTGAGTAGCGGAAGGACTTTTAGCGTGAAGACCCGTTCACCCTCGTTATTGGTGTTGATCACTCTCCCAGATGACAGCACATTGTCGGTCGCTGACGCCGAAGACGCAAAAAAAATGATGACCAAGGCCGACGTGATGGTGCTCAGGAACCAATTTGAGGTAACAACTTGGTCAAACGATTTCATGGGTTTTCATCCAACGATAAGTGACAAGGAAGTTGCCAAGGGGTTGGGGCTGTTTGTTTTTAACGGCTTTAAAGCTGATTAACGTAGCGTTTTTCCGCTGAAACTTCCAATTTACACAAGCTTCCGCGAAAAGTGACCGCTGATTTTCCTAATCCATACCGCTAAAACTGTGCAGAACCGACAGGGTATTGTTGTTTTCTTCTGGGTTTGAACTGTCGTTTGGATTAATTCGCCAATTTCACAACAATTCGTTTCTCCTTTTTTAAATGCCGAAAAAGCCTTATAGTGATATTTCACTTTTGGTACAACTTTTTCTTAGAAGCGGACATGGCGAAGAGTTTCGATGACAACTGGGGCGAATTAGCTCGACAATTTGGATTTGAAGTTGACGGTGTTTCTGATGATCCATCCGAAAAATCCGAATCAAATCAGGGCTCCGTCGAGTCTTCTGAGTCGCAAGTGGCGTCAAAATCTAAAAAAGTTGATGCGGAAGAGGGGCAGGCTGGCGCTGAAACTTCTGCCGATTCCGCCAATTCCGATTCCGCCGATTCGGCATCGGATGAGGAACGACGCCCTCGCCGTTCAAGGTCTCGTTCCGCACGCGGTCGTGGCCGTGAACGAAAGCCAAATCAAGAAGAAGCGGTTCAAGTCGCGAATCTAGAAAAAGAACCGGCCCGGGCCAAGTCGGACGTCCCAACCAAAGCGCCGGAGTCTGGCGAAACGACCTCAGAGGATTCAGGCGTTGAATCGGTTGAATTCGACATTCAAGATTTGAGCGATGAAGGTGACGATCGGCCGCGCCGGCGTCGAACAACCCGTCGCCGTCGTCGTGCCGTCATTGAGGAATTGAAGGAAGAGCTTGAAAGAGAAAAAGGCGAAGAAGAGGTTGACGAGGAACCTGCTGACGAGGAACCCGCCGTCGAGGCCGAAGTAGAAGTCGTCAATAATGATGAATCAGATGAGTCGCCGAAGCGAAGTCGCGGTAACCGCCGGCGTCGTTCACCTCGAACACGACGCGAACCGAATGTTGAAACCGATCGGGAGGAAACGCCGGTTGAAGATGCGACCGTCGACAACGATGAGCCAAAAGTTTCAAAAAACCGGCGACGTCGAAGCAAACGAGAAAATGAATCGACGCCATCTGATCGAAACGATGGAGACGATAGGAATGATGGAGACGATGGTGCCCCGCGTCCTGAACGCCGTTTCCCAACATGGGAGGAAGCCATTGCCCCAGTTGTCGATGCAAATATTGATAGAACGAGCAAGCCGCAACGTAAGCGACGCGCTCCACGCCGACGTGAAGACTAAACCGAAGCCGGTCAGTCACACCAGCCAAGGAAATTTAAACAGCGTAGCCAAATGGTTACGCTTTTTTTACGCGCAACTCAATAAATGTAAAATGCATAATCGTTTTAGCGTTCCGCCCTGTCGTTGCCTTTGATAATTCGCCCGTTACGAAGTCGGAAGTTGAGCTCTGGCCAGCCCAATCGCGGTCACCAGCATTGTTTAGATTCGCAATGGAGTGGAACGCGATTTGTCGAAAGCTACATTCTCAGTTGATTCGCAGGCGTATTTTAATCCGGACGAACGCCTGCCGCAGAACTGTCGTTTTAGACAGGGACGCCCATCATTCACGGTTGAGTTGTTGGAGGAAACTCCGTCACAAATTGAACTGGCTATCCGCCTCTTGATCAAACTGGGGTCTGAGGCAAACTAAAGCGACCATCCAAGATACATGGAATGGCAAGAACTATTCACCTTTTCTTGGTAGCTCTGCGTCGGCGCGAAAAATCCCTTCGTCGAGTGAATCTTCCCACTTCGCAACCGCACAAGCTACCGCCAGGTCTCCCGAAACGTTGGTCACGGTTCTCATCATGTCTAGCAAACGGTCAAACGGGAAGATAAATGCAATTACTAACAACGCCTCTTCGCTCTCAACTCCAACAACGCCCAAGACCGTTGCGGCAAGTAAAAGACCTGCCGATGGAATTCCTGCGGCGCCGATTGAAACTAATGTCGCTGTCATGGCCACCATGAAATATTGTGACATGTCCAGACTTTCGCCTTTTGCCTGAACCGCGAACAAAGCAACGAGTCCGAGATAAATTGCCGTTCCATCCATGTTGATCGTCGCACCCAGCGGCAGCACCGAACCAGCAACTGACTTGTCGATTCCCAGCTTGTGCTGTGCACATGAAATGGTGACCGGTAAAGTTGCACTGCTTGATGCAGTCGAATAGGCAACGCCTTGTGCATCGACGATACCTTTAAAGAACTGCATTATCGGCAATCGCAAAACGCCACCCACGATCAGGCCACCGTATACGAACACGATTTGGATTGCACAGGCTAAGTACAAGGCAATTGCCAAGGCGCCCATGTTCGATAAAACACCCCAACCTTTTACAGCCATTACCCAAGCCATTAAAAAGAAGACGCCAATAGGTGCTAATTCCATTACCAGCATCGTGACTCGCATGACAACCTCTGCTGCGGATTCAAAGAAATGTTTGGCGGGGTCCGCGACTGAACCGGTGAACAAAATGCCGATTCCAATAACCAACGAGAAAAAAATGGTCGGTAATACATCTCCTGCGGCCATCGCCGCAATTGGGTTTTGCGGGATGATATTCAGCAACCGTTCGGTTAGTGTGCCAGCTTCTTTCGCTGTCCCCAGCTTTTTCCTGATCGCCTCAACATCTGGGTTGACTGGCTTTGTCGTTTCTTCGTTGGTTTGCGTCCCGCTACCTGTGGCGGGTTTGTCCTCGGCGTTAGTTTCCACTTTGACGACCGCGTTAGGATTGTAATTCACTCCGACACCCGGCCGGATCAAGGTTCCCAAACCAAGTCCAAGTGAAACGGCAAACAGAGTTGTCAGCAGGTACATTCCAATTGTTAAGCCTCCCAACGATCCAAGTCTTTTAGGGTCACCCATCGCAGTCACACCGACAATCAATGTGGTTGAAATCAACGGAACGATGAGCATTTTGATCAATCGAACGAATGCATCTCCAAAAGGCT
>CAJQQR010000214.1 GCA_905480545.1 uncultured Pirellulaceae bacterium | reverse complement strand
TTTTTCGGCGATTGCGCCGACCATACGGTGAATGACTAAATCAGGATAACGCCGAATTGGCGATGTAAAATGACAATAGGCGTCACTTCCCAATGCGTAATGACCTTCTTCTTCGGGCGAGTACTTCGCTTTGCTCATGCTTTTCAATATCGCAAAATTGACCGCATGTTGTTGTGGAAGTCCTTTTACCTTTTCCACCAACCGCTGAATTTCAAATCGACTTGCGAGGTTATCCACCTCAATTCCCAGCCCACGGACAAAGTCGGTCAACTGGTCAAGCTTTTTCAAATCGGGTTGTGGATGAATTCGCCGCAGGAACGGAAGATCCATGTCGACAAAAAGTTCGGAAACGGCCTCGTTAGCCGCAAGCATAAACTCTTCGATGATTTGATGGCTTTCGGTATGCTTCGTTGTATGGGCACCGGCAACCTCCCCTTTCCCATCAAGGTCAATTTTGACTTCGGGAAGGTGAAGCTCGATTGCGCCGTCTCGATTTCGACGACCACGTAGCATCATCGCCAGCTTGTACATTCGTTCAAGCAATTCGAACGTTTCGTTATTGATCTTGCGCCGCCATGCAATCGGTCGCTCCAAAAAGTCATCGACTTCCTCGTACGAGAATCGGCGTTTACTTTTTATTGCAGTTCGTTTGACTTCTGTGCCAACCCTGGCACCATCGGCAGTAAACTCGATAAAAGCCGACATCGCATAGCGAAGCTTCTCTGGCTGAAGACTCGCAAGGTTGTTCGAAATAATTTCCGGCAGCATAGGTACAACGCGATCCGGCAAATAAACACTTGTTCCGCGGTTGTAGGCCTCGTCATCAATCGCAGTGTTCGGTTGCACGAAATGCGAAACGTCTGCAATATGCACGCCCAATAACCAATGGCCATTTTCAATTTTCTTCAGGGAAATTGCATCGTCGAAATCCCGGGCATCTTTGGGATCGATTGTGATGATCATTTCCTCGGTCAGATCAACTCGCCCATCACTGATGGATTCATCGAAAAGGTCTGCTTGTTTTCGCGCACAATCCATCACGCCATCGGGAAAATCACTCTCCAATCCGTACTGGTTCATGATCAACATCGTGTCAACGCCGGGACGACCATGCGGGCCCAGAACGTCAATGATTACGCCTTCGCCCTCAGAATGAAATGAAGGAAACCGAACCATTTCGATGACAACTTTATCTTCCATTTTGGCGTTTTTTGCGCCCGCATCGCCAACAACTATGGCTCCGTTGAAATCAATGCCATCAATCTGAACAAAGCCAGTGCCCACTTCTTCAAAGTATGTACCTACAAATCGATGGGTGCGACGTTCAATGACTTCTTCAATTCGACCGCCGTATTTAATATCACGACCATCGCGTTCTTTTAAAATCTTGACACGGACGAGGTCACCGCGTGCTGCATCCAAACAATTGCGTTCGGGTACGTGAACATCGGTTTGTCCATAGATCGGGGTGTCCGACAGCGTTTTTACGACACCGAATCCCTTGCTCGTCATCTTAAAGCGACCGAGCACTTCCGATTTTTGCGGAAGCTTTTCAGCTCCTTTGACGATCAGATGTTTCGCGCCCCAACTGATTCGTCCCTTTTTGATCATGCGTTTGACAGCATGTTTAAATTCACGTCGCTGCTCTTCAACGATCTTCAACTGTTTCGCAATCACATTTGGTTTGGATGGGCGATATTCCGTTCGCGAAACATGTTCTTCAATTCGAGCTTCCAGCTCGTCAGTATTCAGCACTAAAATTTCCTAAAAATACATTGGGTTTTCGGCCTCAAAATAGACAGGGCGGTTCAACACCGCGCCGGCCGAAACGTTTTTCGCTTAATCGTACGCTTTTTCTAAAAGCTCATTGGCAATCGCATCTGCGAATTGGTTGAGTCCCATTGCGGGGCTTCTCATTCGTCACAATCCGCAAGACCGGATTCTTCCACATTGTTTCACAATTCAAATGGTAGGCACGGGCATAATCGTTTGCCGGTCGCCAGCTTCAACCTACCTATTTTTATTCGAGTCTAGCAGGTGCACGCCCCATGCGCGACGACAACGGCTCAAAATCCAGAAAACAGTTCAGAATCGCCGTTTTTAACGAAGAATCGATCAACAAATGATCAAGCAAAGCATCTACATCACAGTCTTTTTAATAACGATCGGCCTACTGGCCAAAGGTTCACTTGCGCAGCCGGATATTCGCAATAAATGCAACTGCAACCCCAGCAGTCCGTTTTCGGTCGCCAGTTTAAACACTGCCATTCAACTTCCAGCGGCGATCTACCACCAAGCATCTGCCGCCAGCGGCGTGATGACGCACGGATCGAACGCCGGATGCAAAACGCCCAATTGTCAAGTTCCCAATTGCTGCGCACCACAACCGAAATACATCACTAAAACAGTTTGGGTTCCTTGTGTTGAAACCTGTTATCAGACTTTCAATCAAACGTGCTTTCGCACTGAGCAACGACAGAAGTTCATCGACTGTTACCGAAAAGTCTGCGATTGGGTACCGGTCGATCAGATCTACACGATCAACGTGCCACAACCGCGAGTTACGGAGCAAATCAGTTACAAGAACGTTCCAGACTCCGTTCCGGTTGAAGAGGAATATACCGTAACCGTTCCTGAACAGCGAAAGCGAACTTGGACGGAATATCAAAACGTGACTGAACAGATCCCGATCAAACAAGAAGTCACAATTCGAGTGCCCGAAATCCGGAAACGTGTTGAAACGTTTGTACGCTCCGTGCCACAAACCGTCGTCACCGAAATCGATGAGACAGTACAGTTGCCGGAGACCAGAAAGCGAACCGTTGAAGCAAAACGGAGCGTGCCAGAAACATATCAAGTCAAAGAAGTGTACACCGTTCAGGTCCCAAAACTCCAAGAGTTAACCTATACGGAATATCGAAACGTCCCAACGCAGGTTAAGGAAGATCGAACTTATATCGTTTACATTCCGGTCACCAAATATCGAAAAGAAAATTACTCCATTCGAATTCCCGTTACACAATACGAAACGCAGTACTACACCGTTCAGGTTCCGTATTCGGAAGAGGTCACTAAATACTACAACGTCAATGTCCCATACACTGAGGACATCACGAGGCCTTACACCGTTTGTGTTCCGAATTGGAAACAAGTCGAGTGTAAGTATCCAGTCTGCGTCCCATATTGGGAAAACGTCCCCGTAAAGTGTTCTGCTATGGTTCCTTATCAAAAAAAGATAACTGCGATGAGGACCGTCTGTCGAACCGTGCCATATGTGGAAAAGAAATACGTCAGCACCGATTGTGGCAGCTGGCAAACCGTTGCACAACAAATCTCAACACCCGTTCACTGCAAAGACGCTTGTGGAACTTGTCGCACTTGTTGCGCAACACGAACCGTTTGCAAACGAGTTTGGATTCCGAGGAAAGTCACACGCGAAATCTGTTGCACAAAGTACCGAACCGAAACCCATCAGGTTCCCTACTGCTATAACGTCACGTGTTTTCGTCCGTGTATTCAAACCCGTTGGATTTGCTGCCAGAAAACTCGAACTGAAATGCGAACTTCATTAAAGTGGGTTTGCAAACCGTCATATGAACAGCGAACTCAAGTTATTCAATTGAGGAAATACCGACGGGAACCGCGGGCTTATACGCAAACATTAATGCGAAATCGCCCCGAAGTCAGAACGCGCGAAGTCCCCAAGACCATCTACAAATTTGAGCAGCGAGAACGAAGTGTCCCCTACACCATCAACGCTCCGGAAGCACAAACTCGCTCCATCTATAAAACGATTTACAAAAAGGTTCCGGAAAAGAAAGTGAAACGCAACACGATCATGGTTCCGGAGCAGCGAGAGCGAACGGTAACCAGAACGAGAATGAAGGTTGTAAGCTACAAAAAAGACGAGGTCTACACGGTAATGGTTCCTAAAATAAGAAAGCGCAAGGAATACAAAACGGTGTACCGTCCCGTTGAGGACGAACGAGAAATCGTTGAAACCGTTTACGTCCCCAAAACCGAAGTAAGAATCACTTATCGAAACGAAACGAAGCAAGTCCCTGTCGAACGCTCACAAACTTACTCAGAAAATGTCACCGTTAAGAAGAAACGCACAGTTTACAAAACGGTGTGGCGTCAAGTTCCAGAATCTCGGCTTCACACCACAATTGTAAATGTTCCTGAACAACGAACCCGCCAAGTCCTTAAACCACAGATCCGATGGGAACACTACCAACAGCCCTGCACGTACAGCGTGTGCGTGCCCTACCAAGTGCAACGGCATGTTCCGTATCAAGTCTGCCGCATGGTTCCAAAGACGATTTGCGTGCCAGTTGCACCATCTCATCTACCCGTTGCAGCAACCCAATGCCTCGATGTTTGCAGCAGTTATGTCGGATATGCCCGAACAACTTGTTTTGACCGAATCCGAAATTGGTTTTCGTGTTGGTGGTAAGCGACCAATAGCATCGCGTGAACGAGCCCAAACAAACCAATTGGATAGTAATTCTATTCGATCGCCCACTCATCGGGAAACTTCGTATTGGGAAAAATCTCCCGAGCTTCAGCGAGCATTTCACTCCATTCGGACTTCATGTAACGCTGTGAAAGATGAATCAAAACCAATTCGCCGACCTGCGCATTCTTCGCCAATAAAGAAGTTTGTTCCGTCGTCGAATGAAAATACCGAGACGCAAGATGCTTGTCCTCCTTGCGATATTGAGCTTCACACACAAGCGTATCACACTTGTTCAGCCATGGAATCAACGTCGATTCGGCCTCCTCGTCAAGCAAAAAATCTGTCAGATAGGCGATCGATCGCCCCTCACTAATAGTGACCAAATCAGCCCTAAGCCTGGCGATTTCCAGTGACTTGCCGTCAACTTCAAGCAGGCCCGATTTCTGTGCCTTCAACTCTTGAATCCATGGACCAGGCCTTAAACCAAGGCTTGCCAATTTTGCACCATCGATATTCTCAGTCGGCTTTTCCACCAACTTATATCCAATGCTCGGTCCTTTATGATCGAGCTCAATCGACGAGACGGTGTAGTTCGGCTCATCGATGATCAACGCGTTCTTTTCACGTACCAAACCCTCGTGCTTTTCCTCAAATGCGTCTTTTAACTCAAATCGAGACGACACAATGCAATCCGATTGTAACTCGTTGACGAACCAGGTTCCTGTTTCTTCACCCTTGATGTTCCACCAATATCCTTGAAATCGGTGTTGCAGGATGCTTGCTGAACCGATCGGCCCCCAAACGTTTACGGAGTCATCTGAGCGATTGTAATTGCAGCGAAAAAACGAATCGAAACCGCAAACATGATCCATATGAAAATGGGAAAAAAACAAATGTTCTACCGCCTGCAATTGCGAGTACGACAAATTGCTTAGGCAACCCTCGCCACAGTCGAAAAGAAAGGTCCTGATCCCGCTTCCAGAATCCAGACGAACGTAGAGCACATTGTCGCGTCCCGGATTGCCGAGTATTTGATATTCAAGAGTCATTAGTAAGCGTTCGTTATGAAATCAGTGTGTTGCATATCGAACTGAAGACACTGCCCCTCGGCAATGGCTCTATGCCGTGGGTAAATTACTTCAAGGTTTCATCCGCGCAGTTGGCCCGGCATCATCGACGCATTAAAAATTAGATCAGAGGCAGAACGCAGGTAACAACTATTGCTGGCCGAGCTTTTCAAATCCGGATCCATGGTCGTCAGTGTCATCTTTGCTTTGGAAACGCTGCGTGCTAACGGAGGTTGATTGGCGGCTTGCAAGGTACTCTTTCCATTTCGGAACGCTCATGCCGATTTTTTTACCGGTCACTTTATCCAAGGACTCCGTTGCGGCAATTTGAAGTGCCGGCTCCGGCTCGCTAAGGACTTCACCCAAGACCGCGACTGTGGCATCACCTGGATACTTCGCAAGGTTGCGGATCGCCGCCGATCGGACATCTTTATCCGAATCCGAGCGGATGATGCGAACAAGCTGCTGACCGGCGAGAGCGTTTCCTTGCATCGCCAAAGCATTGACCGCGGCAATTCTTACTTCCGTTTCAGAGTCTTCAAGCAGACTAAGCAACAGTTTTTCAGCCGACTCCGTTTTTAATTCACCCAAAGCATATGCCGCGTCCACACGTATTTGATCAATCCTCTCGGTTTGAATCATTTGTGAAAGATTATTAACCGCGTTTTCCTTTTCCGCCTCCGACAATTGCGATGCACTACTTGCCAGCTTCCGAATTCGGGCCTTCTTGGCATGGACGGTTTCAGCGATTTGCTCTTCCGCTTCCCATTTTGATTGCACCCACGGAAAATATTGACCAGCTTTCCAAAGCGGGCCTTCCGCACATCCTACTAGCAAGAAAAGGAATCCTGAAATCGATAAAAGCAATAATCGTTGAACTGGCCGCACGGTCATTTCCAAAAGCGAGGGAATTGCATCTTGAGATCGGTCAGTCAAATACAACAGACCGACTTTGAGTGCGGAAAATATCAAAACCGCTTGCTTGCCAAAAGAGCGATTCTGCAAAGTTACCCGTTGAGTGTTCGGGCGTTATTATTAGATTTCGCGGTTTTTTAGAGCCCAATCGCCTGCGATTCACATTGCAAAACGCTGGCTTGAAAGCCTTTCCATTTTTATTCCAAGTCAATTGACCAAACATACACCGCTATCGTGTACTCAAAAAAATACAGATCGAACACTCGTGACTAGCAAACCGATCGACGCACCAAGAAGTCACGAAAGCCCCCGGATGGCAAAGCACTTGACATCAAACAGCTAGGGATTGGTGTCATTGCACCACACCATTGAAGTCACATGAAGTCACAAACACCAATGCACGTGAAAGACGCTAGCAAAAGCAGACGGCATTTAAAACAATTGACCCAGCAACACCGCAGGCAAAGGCAGGCTGCAGAACTGTCATTGTAATCAGGACCTGCCTCTGTCTATTCAGGTTGCGTCGCCGACTCATCACCCAAATTCCAACGTTGCATCAAGCGAGCGCGAATAATGTTTCCAAATTTCTGGGGTGATTCAATGTTTCGATACGATTCAATGGCGCTTTTGTAATCGTACAAGGCTTCCTGGGAACGAGCCAAATTATAATTGGCCAGATACGACCAACGGTTACTCTTGTCGAATCGGCTAATTTCGCCAAACCAGTTTTTAGCATTACCAAAATCGTCGGTTTCAAAACTGGCCAAGCCCAGCCAGATGCTTGAGTCGGTGCGAATCAAACGCAAAACGGCTTCGAAAATATTGAAAAAGTTCTCTTGATCCTTTGCATCCAAATCATTTTTGGCATCCAAGCCCATCATCGTAACCCAGTCCTTATCGCTTAGAATTTCGTCGATGCGTTCATCATCCAACGCCAAATCCATAAACATCTGGGACGCATCCAAAATATCACGACCGGCTTCGAGATCCTCTCTTAATTTCCGCGCACCCAGCGTATTCCGACCACTCTTCGCATCTGCTCCGAATACACCTAAAAGAAATCGATGGCGCGCCTCAGCCAATAAATAAGTCGTAACCTCAATTGTTTCCTCCTGCCCCGATTTCAGGCTTTGCGTCGCTTCGTCAATTCGATCTTTTCGGACCACTTTTTTGATTGGGATTTTAATATCAAAGTACGTACGCTGGAGATAATTTCGCCTGATCGCCTCCGTTTTTTTCCGGGTCAGAGCGGATTTAAAAGTATCCATATACTGCCTGGTCTGAAACGGAATTGGCGACAATGAAATAGACGTAAAACTCTTTCCCTTCAGAAGATCATGAACTTTGCTGGGCTGGAACTGAATTGCAACTCGAAAATCACCAGTCAACTTCGGCTCAAGCAATTGCATCCGTCGTGACAACGATTCTTCCGATGCATCCAACCAAACATGAACCGTCTTCAATTCCTCCGGAATGATTCTGTAATCAGGATCATCATCGGTAGACTCGGAAACCTTATAACGAAGCTGTTGGAGAATGGATGGGTCCTTGATCACTTGTCCGTAAGTTGCAACCTGCCGGTATTCCTTCCCAGGAATCGGTATCCCCATTTTCATGTCAAACAAAAATATCTTGCCGCCGATCAAGGCCCCCAAACTCCAAGGCACAATCTTTGAACTATCGTTTCGGTCCGAAACATTAAGCATGACGACATCAATGCTTAATTGCCTACAAAGCAGAATGAACAGCCTCGACTTCTGCCATAAATCGCCCTTTCCTGTGCTGATGACATCGCCGACGGTTTTCGTATAGCCGGGTCCAACCACGCCATCAACTGGAGCTTCTCCGGTTGCAATGTCGACCATATCGATCGCTTTTTTCTTTACCTCGTCCGTGTTGTAGGTGACCGGCATCAAATCCAACTGTATGTTACGAACAGTCCAATCAAACAGTCTGCACGTCCATGTCAAATACTCGGATTCATCGGCCGAGAGTTCAGGATGCAAGACCCGAATTGCTGCGAGTAGTTGATCATCCGCGTTCAGCAACTGCTGAGTCTTTTTGGGTTCGAGCCCATTGGCAGCGGCACTCACCATATATTGATAAATGCCTTTAGAAATTTGTGTAGCCGAACGGTCGGCCACAGACTTCAGCCAGATCGCCTCTTGGAAAAAATCAGCGTCGTTCAATTGAAACTTCATGTCCGTAACGGCCGCGACCGATGGAAGCGTCTTGTACTTTTCATCGATTCCAGCCAACATCGAATCCGGTTTCCAATCAGTGCCGGCTTGAACGTTTCGAATCCAGTTATCCAGACTCTCGACCATTCCTGACTTAAAACCATCCGAATCGAAACGCTGCGTATCAAGCGTGTAGTTGAAGGCTGCTCGAATGAAGTCGACTCCGTTTTCGACCTCTCGCTGAACAGATTCGTTCCTACCTTGCCCGCCAGAGCGTCGGTTGTCGCTGCAACCGCTCAACCAAGACAACGATGCCACACAACCGATGAAAACAAGCCAAACACCCACTTGATAGTGTTTCTCTGACCATGGTTTTAGTTTTGTTTGATTTGAAGTCATTATTTCCATTCAAGAGTCAGATCGCGAAGTTGCACAAGCTTTTCGATCACCGAGGGCATGCGATCAAGTGGAACCATGTTCGCACCATCACTAGGTGATTGGTCCGGGTCAGGATGAGTTTCCATAAAAACCCCATCGGCTCCAATTGCAACGGCGGCACGTGCAAGTGGCTCTACCATAGCCCGATTCCCACCGGTAGCATCTCCAAGCCCGCCAGGCTGCTGAACGCTATGGGTTGCGTCGTAAACGACTGGCACTCCGTGCTCCTGCATTTGCGGGATCGCGCGCATGTCATTGACAAGATTGCCGTAGCCAAAAAATGTCCCACGCTCACAGAGCATGATGTTGTCAGTTCCGTTGTCAGCCAGTTTTGAAACGACATTTCGCATATCACCGGGCGACATAAACTGCCCTTTTTTGACGTTGATTACCCTGCCCGTTTTCGCTGCGGCCAATAGAAGGTCCGTTTGCCGCGCCAAAAACGCCGGAATTTGCAACACCTCGCAAACCTCGCTGACAGGTGCAGCTTGACTGGGATCGTGAATGTCGGTCGTCGTCGGAACGCCTAATTTCTCCCCAACAGCCTCAAGGATCTTTAACCCCTCATCAAGGCCAATACCTCGGAAAGCTGTACCGCTGGTTCGATTTGCTTTATCGAACGAAGCCTTAAAGACGTATCCAACGCCCCTCTCGGAACAAATCTTCGCAAGCGTTTCGCCAATGCGTAAACAAAGGTCAAGGCCTTCGATCACGCAGGGTCCGCCGATCAGGAACAGTCGCTGTTTCGGACCGCAGTCGAAGTTTCCGATTCTGAGCGGATTGTTTGGCATTTGTTCTCAAGGGTGCTGGGGTTTAACTCGGAAGTCAACAAGTTGCCTCAAAAAGTGTTTCATCTTGCGCGAGCTGTATATCGTTTTGCATGAGAATGAAACATTGCGGTCAATTTGGCAAGACCACGTCGAACCACCAATCTAATTCCATAACCCCATACACAACAGTCACTTACGGCCGTTTCTTTTTTTGAAAACAGGTTTTGGCACAGGCATTGCTTTCTACTTTATCTGTTCCAAAAAGCTGGCCCGTGAGGACTTCGGCGTTTATTTCAGTGAAATGTTTGCCTTGCCCCTGGTCATTTTACTCACCCTAAGTTGGGTGCGTCGAAGCCCTCACTTTTTACGCCAGCGAACCACGTTTTGTTTGAA
>CAJQQR010000213.1 GCA_905480545.1 uncultured Pirellulaceae bacterium | reverse complement strand
CGGCGGATGGCCACGGTCTTTCCAGAATTTTCATCCACATCGATAATCGTCCCCGAGATTCTTGGGTCGCCAAGTGGAACGCGAAATGTACGGGGTTTGAATGTAATTGTTGTTTCCAGGACTTTATCAATCTCACGTCCAATAATACTTTCGTGAGGACCAGTCATTCCCACGTCACATTGAAAGGCGGTCCCCCCTGGAAAGATCTGTTCATCGGCCGTCGTAACATGCGTATGGGTTCCAATCACCGCAGATACTTTTCCATCCAGGTATCGACCCATTAACTGTTTGTCGCTGGTTGCTTCGCCGTGAAAATCTACAAATTTGATCTTCACGGATTCCGGGATTTCCGACAGCACTCGGTCAGCAGCAGCAAATGGGCAATCCACGGGACGCATGAACACACGTCCCATTAAACAGAAAACGGCAATTTCTATTCCGCTTTTGCTCGACTTCACAGTCCAACACCGCCCTGGAGCCGCCGGCGGGAAATTCGCAGGCTTTACCGAGCGATCGTCTTTTTCCAAGACGGAGTAGATATCTCGTTTTTTGTAGATGTGGTCACCCAGCGTCATTACGTCGATGCCGGCTTGGCAAAGTTGACGAAACGCACCCGGTTTGATTCCTGAACCATCTTCACAGTTTTCACCGTTGGCGATCACGAAGTCAAGTTCTTCACGTTCACGCAATCCGGGAAGCGCTTGGAGGACAATTTGCTTTCCGGGACGCCCAACGATGTCGCCAATAAAAAGGATTCGAACCATTTGCTTCGATCTGTTAGAAGTTTACTTTGCTAATTCAGTAAATCGCGATTCACGAATCACGGTGACTTTGATTTCACCCGGATAGGACAACCGCTCTTCACATGCGGTCGCAATGTCTCGGCAGATTTTGGCTGCCGAGGCATCATCCACTTCGTTTGAACTGGCAATGACGCGTAATTCGCGACCGGCCTGAATCGCAAACGATTGCTCAATGCCTTTAAATTCGAGCGCGATCGCCTCGAGCTCTTCCATTCGTTTAACGTAGCGATCAAGCGATTCACGACGGGCACCAGGCCGAGATGCACTGCACGCATCGGCGGTTGCTACCAGCACGGTGTAGGGCATCTCCGTGATGATCTCGTCGTGATGACCAAACGCCGCGTGAACCACGTCCTCACCTTCACCGGCTCGTTTCAGCAAATCGGCTCCAATTTTGGGGTGCCCACCTTCCATTTCGTGGTCGGCTGCTTTCCCGATGTCGTGAAGAAGTCCGGCGCGACGAGCCAGTTTTCCATCAAGCCCAATCATTTCCGCCATCATGCCCGAAAGGAAAGCAACCTCGATGCTGTGTTTCAAAACATTTTGGCTGTAAGACGTTCTGAAGTGAAGGCGACCAAGCAATTTGATAACGCTTTCGTCCAATCGATGGACTTCCAATTCTTGTGCTGCATCCTTCCCTTTTTTCCAAATCAAGTCGTCTACCTCGGCTTGAGTTTCTTTCACAAGTTCTTCGATGCGGGCAGGATGAATACGCCCATCTTCGATTAGTTTTGCAAGGGACAAACGTCCGACTTCGCGGCGGATCGGATCGAAACTGCTCACGATCACAACGCCAGGGGTATCGTCAATGATCACGTCGACGCCGGTTTCCTTTTCGAAAGCGCGGATGTTGCGGCCTTCGCGGCCGATGATTCGGCCCTTCATTTCATCGCTTGGAATGTCGACCGTCGCAGTGGTTGATTCAGACGTATGCGGTGCGGCGTACCGGTAAATGGATGAAAGAATGATTTCGCGGGAACGCTCTTCGACTTCTTCTTTGATTTTTTGCTCGTGCTTCTGGATAACGGCACCAACTTCGTTTGAAAGTTCGCTTTCCAGAAGTTTCATCAAGCGTTTGGTCGCTTCTTCTTTGTCGAGCCCAGTGACTTCGTGCAGTTTCTTTTTTTGCTCTTCAAAGATCCTGTGGATTTCTTTAGAGCGAGTTTCGGCGTTTCGTAGTTTTTCAGTTAATCGTCTTTGAGATGCCTGAACGATGGACTCTTGTTTACCCAAATCATCCGTTTTCTGATCCAATAATCGGTTTTTTTTGTCGACCGCTTTTTGGCTTTTGTCCAGCTCTTGGCGGACCTTGTTCATGTCGACGTCAAACTTTTCTTTCAGCGTGATTTGCTTTTCTTTGATTTCTAGCTCCGCCGTCTTGAGCATGTTTTTCGTTTCCTGCTCAGTGTCGGCAACAATCTTGTCAGCGATCGACTTGGCGTCTTTCTTTCGAATGGCCAAGAATCCGTACATTGCGGCGACGCCAATCGCGACACCTGCAATGGCTCCAATCATATATTCCATGAACGATATTCCTCATATGTTGCTGACGCAAATTGCAATGAGTTATCGTTGAACCGGATGAACGCCTCACTGAATCGGGCGAACTAGGTCGGTGTGGCCGAAAAACGGCAAAGAGTGCGAGATTGGAATACGAACAAGTGGAGACTTCGTAGTTTTTTCTCGCGTCTCGACCAACTTCCTGAGAACTGATGGGCGACTGGTGTCGCATTCAATTTCATTTGTCGTCACGCCACACGATTTGAATGGCTTATCGTTTTCCACGGGAGATATCTCCGCAAAAACTGAGGCAATTATTTTCAAAAAGTAAATAATAACAGGTGCCATGGCCAATGGTTCGTGGTTCAATTTCAAACTAAAATGCATGTTCGCGCCAGTGTGAATGGCATAAACATTTGGCAGCTTTCTCGAATCAGCAATCGCATGAATTGTTGATTGATCGTTAAACACCAAAGTTAGTTTGGGTTCACGCAAGCAGCTACGCTACCTTTTTTAACAAAAATGCGGATTCTTTTCCATCGACCGGCGGAGGCTCGGCTGGTAAAAAAAATCTCAGCTTGGTTGATTGGCTTGAATTATCGGTAAAACCGACGATTTTCAAAAGAATAAAGAGTGCTAAAATGTTTGGATGATTCTTTTTACTTGCAGCAAGACGGTGCAAACTAAAATGGAATATCGGAGCGAAGGCACGTGAATCGACGCGGAAATTTTGAAATAACGATTCGAGGAAATGATTCGGTGAGTAAACTGGATCAATTGCCTTGGAATAAATGTCTTGGATCGAAGATAGGCGCTGGCGACAATGATTTTTTCGGCTTTTCGTAAACCAAAGTGCATTGTTTGCAAACGAGCATTCAGTTCCTTGGAATCCGTAAAGAGCAACGATTTGGATGCGATGCAAGACGCTTTAGCGCTCAGTCAATTTGGTTGTGAAAATTGCGGTGTAAAGTTTCATGGAATGTGTGGAAAGATTGGCCAGGCAAATCCTCGTTCCGCTACCGTCACCTGTCCGAGATGCAGTCGCCGAATCAAGCATGAATTGCCTTTCAAGGTCGAAAAGGTAGAAGGCACAGCCACAAAACAAATTGGTGACCGAGTTGATGATGAAATCTCCGATCGACCCTATTGAAAACGCCAAGTGGCAGGCGAAGTTTAAGAATCTAATTTTTGGATTTCGACAGTTTGGCCACGGTTGTGGGAGTGCCTTCGGTGTTCATAATTCACGGGTCTGTTCGGTTGCCAACCTGAAATGTCCCAGTCGTGGTCGTCGAAACGCGTCAGGTTTCACGTTGGTTGAACTTCTTGTGGTGATAGCAATCGTCGGAATTTTGATTGGCTTGCTGCTACCGGCTGTCCAGGCCGCCCGTGAAGCCGCCCGCAGGATCACTTGCTGTAACCGCATGAAGCAAATTGGATTGGCGGTTCACAATTATGAATCAACATTCAGGATGTTTCCTCCTGCGTTTCTCCTGAATCGTGATGTCCAAACGCGAGGCTCATGGTCGATTCATGGCCGGATATTGCCGTTCATCGAGCAGGAAAATCTTGGCGATCGAATTCGTTTGGATGTGGATTGGCATAAGCAAGTTGATTCCGGTGTTCCAGCGACACGGATCAACGTCTACATCTGTCCAAACGAACCGAATGACTTTCCTCGCTACCGTGGCGGCAAGCCTTATGTGCATCCCATCAATTATGGATTCAACTTTGGGTCTTGGAGGGTTTACGATCCGGTGAGTCGTCGAAAAGGCGACGGAGCGTTTCAAACCGATCGAGCGACAAAATTTGGTCATCTTTTGGATGGGGCGAGTCACACGTTATGTGCATCAGAGGTGAAGGCTTATACGCCATACATCCGAAATTCGGTCATTGACCCGGGTGAGGCCATTCCAAGTGATGTGGGGTTCTTTGATGGAATGGAAGCGGAGTTAAAGCTGGGCCCCGATGTTGAATCAAATACCGGCCATTCTGTTTGGCCAGATGGTCGAGTTCATCATTCAGGTTTCACGACTGTGTTTACGCCAAATACATTTGTGCCTTACCGCCATCAAGGAAAGGTTTACGACGTTGATTTTAGTTCTTGGCAAGAAGGGCGTTCGTTTTTAAGGACTACGTATGCCGCGGTCACGTCGCGATCGTATCACCCCAATTTGGTGAATGCGGTATTGATGGACGGAGCTGTGACGTCAATTTCCGACGCCATAGATCCTTTTGTCTTTCGAGGGATGGGATCCGCTGCCGGTAGTGAAGTGTTTACGTTGCCGTAACATTTACGTTTGGAGCTGCGATGGCCGCTTCAGTGGCGTGTCTTGAAAAGACGGAGTTTTCCCATCCGACGTTCAGTTATTACGGCCCAGGACACCCGATAGTGAATCGATGACTTTATCCAGTTGGGTGCTGTTATCTGGTGAGATGATCACGATATCGTTGGGATGGATTGCATAGTTTTGCTCCTCTTTGACTTTTCTAGTTGCGCTATCAAAGTCAACATCCAATCGATGGCGACCTTGCTTACCCTGAATGACCCGTTTTACTACGATGTCCATTTTCCCGAACTTCTTGAGTGCCCCGGATTCAATGAGAGCATGCTCGACCAGCATGTTTTGGCGGAGTTCCTTGGTTTCTGGCTTGGAGCCCTTGAGCATCACGGTGTAGGATGCGCCGGTTGTCTCTGGCAGTAATTTTGAAACGTCTGTCGGATCCCCATTTGGAAAGAGAATGCATCCGCTTGATAGCAGGGTCAAAAGGGACGAAAAGACAGTAGCTCCAAGAAGTGTGCGTCGTGCAATTGGATTTTGTCGTGTTTTGCCAGCCATGTCGTTTCTCATGAATCTAAGTTAAAGTCGAGAGAGCTCGAATCCACATCGAAGTAAGATGCGACGCGCAATGCCCAACCGATTTGCTCTTTTGTTATCGGCGTCAAGAAGCGTTAAACTTTAACGGTTGCGTAGAATTTTTTAATCATTTTTATGGTAGGGTTGGCCGTCAGTCGGTGGTGTTGCTGAGCAGTTCTAGACAGATTAGGTAAAGCATATTTGGGATTTCAGTTGGCGAAATGGAATAATAAGGTCGTTGTCGTGACGGGCGGCTCGAAAGGGTTGGGCCTTGAAATTGCTCGGGCTTTTGGGCTTGCAGGAGCTAGGATTGTCTTGCTAGCGAGAACTGAGCCTGATTTGGTATCCGCTACCGAGCAACTAAGCATCGAGGGCGTTGAATCAACGTTTTGGGTAACCGATGTTTCTAGTGAGCTCTCCATCAAGTCGGTCTTCGAGGAGATTGCGGCGAAGATGGGTCGAATCGATGTATTGGTGAACAACGTTGGAAAGTCGACAAGGGCGAATATCGAAGAGTTGGACTTGGACGAAGCAACTGAACTGATGGACGTCAATTACTTTAGTGCGCTTCGTTGTGTTAAATTTGCCTTGAAAGAGATCTTGAGGTCGCAAGGTTCAGTGGTGAATATTGGATCGTTAGTGAGCAAAACGGCCTGGCCCTTCATGACGCCTTATACGGCTTCGAAGCATGCGCTCGCTGCACTCAGTTCCCAGTTGCGTATTGAACTGGGGGACCGTATTCATTCGCTCTTGGTTTGCAGCGGTCCGATCACACGGAGTGATGCCGGCAAGCGATACGAAGAGCAGGCATCATCGTTACCAGAAAATGCTACCCGCCCCGGTGCTGGTGCAAATGTAAAGACGATTTGTCCGATCAAACTTTCGCAACAAATTGTTCGAGCGTGTGAAAAAAGAAAATCCGAGTTGATCGTCCCTTACAAGGCAAAAATCCTGTTCGTTCTTTTGAGTCTATCCACTCGAATCGGTGATTGGTTTTTAAAAAAAAGCCAGAAGAAGTGATTTGACACTTTGTTGGACACGGCGACGGTTTTGCCCACTGGAATTCGCATATGTCTCGCCCCTATAATTTGAGCACCTGAATGATTGGGGAAGCTGGGTTGGTTTTCGTCGTCAAGTTGTTTGGTTTTTGAGAATTTCGGAAAGAACGTAGTATGCCTGTCCAAATGAAACTGGCGCGAATCATTATCAGCGAGATCAATGAGCAGCAGGTCATCTATCTTCGCGAAGTCGATGGCACGCGACAGTTTCCGATTGTGATTGGTATCTTTGAAGCAACCAGCATCGATCGCCGTGTCAAAGGTATCCCACGGTCTCGGCCGTTAACACACGATCTGATCGTCGATTCGATTGAAAAATTGGGAGGCCAGTTGGACAGCATCGTGATCAGTGAATTAAAGGAGCACACCTACTTCTCCAGTTTGCGAATCAAGGTCGATGGTGAGTTGATTGAAATCGATGCGAGGCCCTCGGACGCCATCGCTGTTGCTGTGACTTGTGAGCCGACGTTGCCAATCTACGTCGCTGAAGATGTGTTGAGTGACGCTGCGGATGAGTAGATCACGCGGCGTGTGGGATTTCATTGATGTGCAGCGGCGAGTGGCCTGACAGCACCATCAATTCGTGGCGTCGTTCCGAATGTTTAAATTCAAAATCGATGCTTGATAAGAATTTGAGCCAAGTCGCATCGCATGAACTTCAAGTGACAAGGTGGCACGGTCTTAGGCCGTAAACTGTGTGCCGACACCCTTGCTGGTGAAAATCTCCAGAAGAAGCGAATGCCTCAGTCGACCGTCAACGATGTGGACTTTGCCGACACCTCTATCGAGGGTTTCGAGGCAACCTTCGACCTTTGGAATCATGCCGGCCCCGATCGCACCCGACGCAATCAATGTCTTTGCCTCGGTTGATGAGATCGAATCAATTAAGGAGTCGGGGTCATCAGAATCCTTCAGGACGCCAGGCACATCAGACAGCATGATTAATTTCTCAGCTCCCAGCGCCGTCGCAATTGCGGTCGCGGCTGAGTCCGCATTCACATTCAATTTCGTTCCATCGGTTGTTTCACACATCGACGGGATGATAGGGACCTGGCCTGCATAGCACAAATTGTCAATCACCATTCGATCTACGTTGGTGATTTTACCGACCAGCCCCAGGTCGATTTCAGCCCCTTTTTCATCAGTGAGTTTCAGAACCTCGCCAGTCAGAACATTGGTTGATTCGAAGTTCAGAGTCATCGCACGCCCGCCAATTTTTTCCAGCGTGGCAGCGATTTCTTCGTTGGTTTCAAGGGCAAGAACGCGTTCGACTATTTCCAGTGTCGCCTCGTCGGTATAGCGACGACCCTGAACAAATCGAGTCTCGATCTTCGCCGCATCCATGGCACGACTGATTCTTGCACCAGCCCCATGAACGATCACGGTACGCATTCCGACCGTTTGCATAAAGCAGACATCCAGCAGAATGTGTCGCAGTGCGTCTTCACTTTCTAAAACACTTCCGCCAAGTTTGATGACCGTAGTCTTGTCTCGAAATTGTCGGATCCAACTCATTGCCTCAATGAGTGTATCCGCTTTCCGAATCGCATCTTCCATTTGTTTTCCGAACGGGAATTAAGAAATTGCAGGACGACCGCCTGCACTAAAAAGGGTTAATTGGCATTCATTTCATCCCAAGCCTTCACCGTGACTTCAACCGCGTTTCGGATTTGATCTTCGGTGTGAATTGCGGTTAGGAAGAATCGGACTCGAGCCCGATCTTCTTCGACCGCCGGGTGCAGAATGGGTTGCGCGTTGATCCCAGCCTTGTACAACGACTCCGAAAGCTTCAATGCCTTGAGAGAATCACCGGTGATGACCGGAACGATTGGCGTTCCGCAACTGTTGCCGGTGTTCAATCCGGCTTCGCGTGCGAGTTTCAGAAAAAGCTCGCTGTTTTTCCGCAACGTTTCGACTCGCCATGGTTCTCGCCGTAGGACTCGTATCGCTTCCAGGCCGGCTGCCGTGTCTGCGGCTGTCAAGCCACCAGAGAAAACGAAGCCTGGTGTTGTGTATTTAAGGTACTCAATCGTCGCCTTTGACGAACCGATGAATCCGCCAAGGCTACCGAGCGCCTTACTGATTGTGCCCATCGAAAAGTCAATTTCTTTAATGTCAATTCCATAATGTTCCGTAATGCCCCGTCCGGTTTTTCCTAACGATCCGAACGAATGAGCTTCATCGACAAACAGAAAGCACTTATGTCGTTTTTTGATTTCCAGAAACTTAGGAAGATCGGGATAATCTCCGTCCATACTGTAAAGTCCTTCAACTGCGATCAGGACGCGGCGGAAATCTCGCCGCATCTCTGTTAAGGCTTTATCAAGGTCCTCCCAATCGTTGTGTTCGAACGGTCTTCGCGTCGCTCCGGACAAAATCGAACCTTGGATAATGCTGTTGTGTGCAAGAGCATCGTGGATGATCAGATCGCCTCGCCCAACAATGTGTCCGATAACCGTTTGATTGGTCGCGTGTCCACTGGTGAAGAGAATAGAATCTTCGACACCGAAGAAGTCGCAAATTTCTTTTTCCGCTTCCCGGTGAATTAGTTTTTCACCCGACACCAATCGACTTGCAGAAACACTGGTCCCGTATCGATCCGTCGCTGCCTTTGCGGCGTCGGTGACCTCTTGATTGCCATTGAGTCCCAGGTAATTGTAACTGGCGAAACTCACAAGTTTCCGACCGTCGATCTGTGTCTCGTCGCCGATTTGGCCTTCATGGACGGTGAAGAATGGATTCCGTATTCCCGATTGGTCAACGATTGATTTTTGCGCTGCGAAACGGACGACTTCAGGCGCCTTTTCAAATCGGTAGAACTCTTCAGGAATATTACCATCAATTCGCTTCGCCGTCGGCGTCGCAAGACTTTTTGTTGAACCCGATTTGGTAATATCGAAATGCTCTTGTATTGCGGCAGTGATTTCGCCCACTGTCTCGATTTCCTGCAACACATCGTCCGGGAATCTTGCCCCAAAAATTTGCTCGATATTGTTGGCAATTTGTAATCGCTCAAGCGAATCCAAGCCAAGATCAATCACAATATTGGACTCTACGTTTAAGTTTTTCGCCCGATCTCGTGCTACCAATTTGATCTGCTCGACGACAACTTTGAATACATCGCTGTTCAGCTCTGCCGTCCGCATCGCCTCAATGCTTGATTCCGGTTCTGGATCGGCATCGGAGACCTTGGACTCCCAACCAATCCATTGGTCAATAATGCGGAGTTTGCCATCCATAAACGCGGCTTTGCAAGCATGCCGTTGGATTTTGCCGCTCGATGTTTTTTGAATGGAGCCAGTTCGTACGATGACAATCGCATCAGGTGGAATGTCGTGCTCGGTGATGACTTCTTTCCGAATCGCTTCGATCAATTTGGGCCAATGCTTTTCCCGCGTTCGTTCGATTTCGGAGACGATCACCAGTCGCTCACGCCCCTCTA
>CAJQQR010000212.1 GCA_905480545.1 uncultured Pirellulaceae bacterium | reverse complement strand
CAACCGAATCATCAGCATTTAGACCAAAAGAGGCAATAAAACAGATGGCCAGGCAATATGAACTTGATTGTTTGAACATGACTTTCGATGGGTGGTCAGGAAAAAAGTTGCAGATGGTCTGGACGGCATCAGTGATGATGTTAATTTTTTAACGAAGTCAATGCTTTTTGATTTCGGCCGACAGATTCTGCTTATCTGTTTTGTCTAAGATATTCCACGGGATTCGGCACAGTCTGTGAGACAGCATCGACCCCTTTACGCTTTTTACAACAGATCATTATGTCAGGAATTCATCGTGTTTGGGACTTGTGGAACGATCCGTTTGAATTTTAGGCCAAAGTTGCACCTGTTAAGATTAAGTGGGCGATACCAACTTGCATTGGGCCGCAACCGACCAATGCGAATGACAGGGTGATCTTGTTGTCTTTGTACGGAATCGAAAACCAAATTTTACAATCACGTGTACTTGAGCCCGCTGGGGCATTCTAACGTGACAACGTCCGAAGCGAAAAACGACATAAAGAACCGTTCACACAGCGAGGTTATGAGCCCGCCCCTAGTTCTGGAAATGGATAGCTATCTTTTCGTGAAGTATTCAGACGACACGATGGCCAACAGAATGTCGCGCAGTCTAAAGTCAGTGTCGGCGGATTGCTTGTAAAGTTGGTCGAGATTTTCGCGGTCGAGAAAAGTGAGTTGGCGAGCCATCGCATAGGACAAAATGTTCTCGATGAACACTCTGGAAAACTTGGCTTCGTCTTCCATCAGGATTTTCTTCAGGCCTTGTGGACCATTAAAGACTCGCCCGTCCATATGGACAGTTCTCGTATCAACAGGAAAACGTCCCGATTTTTTTTTGCTTGTCGAATAATTGCTGACGTCAGTGTACTGGTCGCGCCAGCGTCCCATTACGTCGAAATTTTCTAAAGCGATTCCAAGCGGATCCATCTTTCTGTGGCAGATGTTGCAGCTGGCACTTTCTCGATGGGCATCGATCGTTTGTTTGATCGTCTCCGTTTTTGTCGGCGGACTGAGCGCAGCGATTTCCAAGTCTGCCGGAGTCTCCAAATGATCTCCGTAAAAACTCTTCAACACCCAGGCACCACGATAAAACGGATTGGTATATTCCCCGTTGTTGGTGGTCATCAGCAGCACGCCCGCCTGAGTAAGCAGGCCTCCGCGGTATCGATTTTTGTCGCCCAGCACCACCTTGGAAAATTCTGAATTAACCTCTTTGGGTCTGTAATCCAACGGTGACACTTTACTTGACCCAGGTCTTTTTCGCGGTTTTGCGATTGGGTGTCCTTCGATCCGATAGATGTAGTTGAGCTCTGGCGTGATCATCACGAAATCAGAGTCAATAAAATTTAACAAACTTAGGTTGCTCGACAGTACTTCTTTGAAAAACTCAACCGGTTCTTTTTTGATCTGATCTCTGACAAGGTCAAATTCATCAACAGTGAAGATGCCAACGTCCGGTTCGATAATCTTCAGCTTTTCAAGATCAAGCCATTGGTAAACGAAATCTTTGACAAACCGATTGGCTCTTGCATCCTGCAACATACGGCGCGTCTGCTCGCGTCGGACTTTGGGATCCTGCAACTTTCCTTGTCTTGCCAATTCGAAAAGAATCTCGTCGGGCAAGGAATTCCACAAAAAATACGACATGCGTGCAGCGATCGCGTGCTCACTTAGGGGCCCTGAATCGCCCTCCTGCTTGTACAGGAAGTTCGGAGAACATAACATCCCGCGAACGCCTGCTTGCAGGCCAGAGTAGATGCTTCGGCCTTGGGCAAACTCGTTTTCCGCATGCGTATAGACTTGCCGCATCTCAGCTTGGGAGACGGGACGGCGAAACAGTTTCTGCGCTATCCTCTTCAAAATGGCCCGGCATGCGTCATAGCCAGCAGATGAATCGATGTCCTCGCAATAAGTTTTATAGAAGTACGTTTTCGGTGGCCAATTCTCATAAACCGGTCCCGTGATGGTCGCTTTCTCAATGCAGAACATCCGCTGAATACCATTCCCTTTAACCGCATTGCACCTGAGAACGATCGTGTCATCGGAAGACAGTCGCGTCGTGAAACCTTCACTGGGATCGTATTCTTTCCAAGCAGCATTTCTTGGAATCACAGTAACAATGCTTTGTCCTGCACCAGAATTCTTCCGAATGAAGTAGCTCATCGAGTGGCTGCCAGGAGGCGAATTTTCCAGATCACTTTCCGAAACATCTTTTACAGCAGGCAGTCTTTCTTCCACGCGGCTGCCGGGGACAAACCTGGCGTTGATGTAGAATCCGTCTGGAACAATACGATAAACGCCGCTCGTTCGGACCGACGGGTTAATTTTTATCTGGGTGGCGGGAGATGCAAAAACCAGCGGACGCGAATTCCGTTCGAGCGACGGGGCAAATCCTTTGGTATCGTCCTTGTGGCTATGCGTATCAATGTCTGTGTTCCTCGTTGAGTAGACAACGACGCGTGGAGCAGGTTTGTCGCTGACGACAGCCTCGGCAATCCGGTTTGCAACATTAAAGTACGTCTCCATATCGACCGCCGACATGTGCAAGTTGTCGGCATTGTTATTAAAACCAGCGTTGATGTTGTCGAGCGGCAGCCGATCGATCAGAGTAAAATCAGTGCCAAATACATCGTTTACGGTGTTTTGATATTCGACTCGACTCAATCGTTTTAGCATTCCCGGTTTCACCTTTGCTGCGAGTTGGCGAAGTTGATTGGTTAAAATCAGTTTTAGTGCTTTGGACTGGCCCGGTTTTGGATGCTTCAACGCATCGTCCGGTGGCATCTCGCCACTTTCGATCGCCAGATAGATTTCATCAAGCAGACTTGGGTCATTCCATTGCAGCACGTCAACTTGGTCGAGGCGGAGACCGGCCTTCGGACTTTTCTTTCCGTGGCAAGACGTGCAATACGTGTCGAAGAATTGCTGTGACCGCGCACGATCATCCGCAACGCAGTTTGAAGCATCAACGCTGGCCAACAGCAACAAACAAGCAGCAAACTTTGAGATTTTGTAATTCAATATCATTTCACAATTCGATGATGTTTTGGCTATCGCCAAACCGTTCCCGTTTGATGCCGAACTTCTGAAGTATCGACAGATAGATATCGCAAGTGGTCTTTCCATTGCGGATAACATGGCCACCGTGATTCGTAAATCCTCCGCCCGCAACGAACACGGGGATTTCGCTTCCGTTATGTGGGCCTCTTTTCTGACTTACACTGTTGTTTCCCGTAGCGACGGTGACGGTCTCATCCATCAGCGTCCCACCGGAAGCGACTTTTGTGCTGGCGAGTCTGTCGTAAAATTTTGCCAACAGCGAAAAGAACGAGGAGTCATACTTTGTCAAACTTTTCCGTGCGTCCTCAGATTTTGGCACGTTGTGTGTTGTAATGTGGTGATCGTTGTCGAGGCCAACCATGTAGAAATTGACCACACGCGTAACATCAAACTTGAAGGCCTTGTAGATCATGTCGAATGCTATGCCTCGCTGAATCTGGCGTGGGTTTGCTAGGAATCGTTTTTTATCCACATCGGTTGAAAGAAAACCATTGTCGAATGATGGGGCAATTGGGAATTCAACATCCTGGTTAGGCTTGCTTAGCCACTCAATCGATTTGTTAAGTTCCTGCTCCGATTCGCGAAGCGCAGCGAAATACTCCTCCAGTCTCTTCCGATCTCGCCCCGACACACGCGCCATTAGAGATTTCGCGTCTTCCAAGGAGCTATCAAGTACGCTCTTCTTATGAGCCAGCAATCGCTCCTGTGTCTTCTTGTCCGTCTTCGCAAAAAGAGTTTCGAACAGCACTCTGGTCGATTGGATCGGCATAACGGGCAACCTGTTCCGCCATGATGCAACGATGTGGTGATGGGCGTGGCTGATGAAAGTTGCCACATTTCTAACGCGAGTGAAATGCCCAATATGGTCCGCTACGATTTGGTCCAGTGAGTTTGGGTTCGTTGTGGTGTTTCCGACAAAACACTTGTGGTCGTGGACATGGTTTCCGCCAAATTTCATTTTCGAGTAGAGCGTGAAATGGTCTCTATGCTTTTTCAGAGGTTCCATGTGGTCACTGAATGCGTAGTCCGCACCATCTGTTTGCGGCAACGCGTCCGTGAAAAAACCGTAGCCCATGCTGACACAAAACAGTCGTTTGACATCAGCTTCGGCCGGAGCCCACCGCTCTTGTCCGAAACTCTCTAGTGCAGGAAGAAAAAGTGTGCAGCCAGCGGATTTCAAAATATCGCGACGTTTCATGAAGTTCGACCTCTCAATTGTTTTGATGAATCAGCTGGATCAAGTATAGCCGGATTAGATCAGTCGACGCCAGTTTGATAACTTCTGTACCAAAATGCGTCAGTTGGACTATGGTAAATTTGCTACACACCAATTATCAACGATGGATTCTCAGGCATATACCCCTCAATAATTAGTGTTAATCAAAGCAAGCCTTGCCCCTTTCGCGGATGAGAGACGAAAAACTTACATATGGGGTGTAACGGAGGCGATTTCTTTGTGCTCCAGTCTGCAGTTCTATTGCCACTCAAACATACCCACCGCTCACGTGGCCAACCAAAAAAATGAACTGCGTTCCCTTTCCTCAACCAAAAGAAAGTATCATTTACTATTTCCCAATTCAAAATTCTTCTTGCCTTAGGTGGCTGACAGTCTCCGGAGCAGTCTAGATGCAAAAATACCCTATGCTTCCCTCGAGTATGACTTGGAGAATAAGTCGCACGGTTTGGTCCCGGCAATTTCGCAAACTTATGGTTGGTGAGACAGCTCAAGGCCTACGAAGATGGTTTCTAGCTTTGTTGTTTGCCATAGCATTAATGGGTTCTTCATCCATTGCGATTGGACAGTTTATCGATAAATCCGCTGATCCCAAGGCGCTGCCAAAAGTCCCGGCAGAATTCCAGGTGACCCTGTTCGCCAGCGAACCGTTGGTGCGTCAGCCGTGTTCAATGGCTTTCGACGAGCGAGGGCGGCTATTCGTTGGCATGGGACCTCAGTATCGTAATCCGACCCCCAAAACTCCGGGCGATAGTGTGGTGATTGTGCAGGACACTAATGGTGACGGACATGCCGATCGAATCAAAAAATTCGCGATTGGGTTGAATGCAATTCAGGGCTTGGCTTGGCATGGTCGTGATCTATGGATTGCCAATGCTCCTGACTTGACGATGGTGCGTGATCTTGATGGTGATGACGTGGCCGACGAGTACGTCCGTGTTTATACCGACCTCGGGAATCTTGAGCATGGCTTGCACGGACTCACGTGGGCTCCTGACGGCAAGTTGTACATGAGCAAGGGCAACTCGAAAGGGCTCACGAAGCCCGGTCGAATCGCGCCCAAACCGTTTCGCGATCTGTGGGGCGTGACCGCGCCGCTAGGTACACCAGATTTCCCACCACCCCAAGTCTTTTCGAAGCACGACTATCAGCATGCTTATCATGATCCCGCCGACGATTGGGGTCTGGATGGTGGAATATTAAGGTGCGATGGTGGTGGGCAAAACCTGGAGATCGTCTCCCGCGGATTCCGCAATCCGTGGGATATCACGCTGGACAGCGGCTTCAATTGGCTGGGAACCGACAACGATCAGACGACCGGCGATCGAGTTTTTATGCCGTTCTTTGGAGCACATTTTGGTTGGAACCATCCGTGGAGCAGTCACTGGTCATCCGATCCGCATTCCCCGACCGCGCCAGTCAGTGGTCCGTTGTTCGAGGGATCAGGAACGGGCGTTGTCTATTGTCAATCACCGCAGTTTCCTCCCGAATATCGTAACGCATTTCTGGTCAATGATTGGTTGCTAAAGAAAACGTACCTTTGGCGTCCGCGGTGGGACGGGGCTTTGCTTCGGCCCGAGGGAGGCAGCTTCATCCCATTTGTCGAGGGCGGTTCGTCGCTTTTTCGCCCCACTGACATGGAGTTTGGTCCCGACGGCGCATTGTGGGTTCTTGGTTGGAGCAGTGGCTATGGTGCCGAGTGGAAGGACGGGCAGTTGGCCAACGAAGGCCGCATCTTCCGGATCGCTTGGAAAGATGCACCTGCGGCAGCCGAGCTGAGAACAGACAAGCTGTTGGATGCTTTTACGATCGATGAACTGATCCATGAGTTCGATTCGCTGCTGCCGGTCAGGCGGATCAACGCGCAAGACGAATTGGTCCGGAGAGGAAAACCGGTCGTGCCCCGCATCCTGCAACGCTTGTCTGCAGGTCGACTGACCGAGAATCAGGAAACATGGAGCGTGTGGGCGCTCGGCCGTATTCCGGGAGTCGGTTCGTTCTCCGACTATCTGCTTGATACACTATCTGTCAATTCCAAGGCATCGCTCAATTTGCAGGTACAAGCCGTACGAATCTTGGCGTATCGCGCCAAACAATTGGGACAGACCGCAGGACTGGCGACCGGTCTGCACACAGCGCTGCGACATCGTCAACCTCGCCTTCGATTTGCCGCCGTGGGGGCGATGCACGAAACCAGGCAATCGGCTGTGGTTCCCGAGTTGTTGGCAACATTGCAGCATGAATCGGATACCGCCGTGTTCTATGCCGGCTGGCAAGCACTGCGGGCTTTGCAGTCGACATCGCAGCTGCGAACGTTGCTTAGTGATTCGCGTTCTGCAGTGCGGCGCGCCGCACTGTTGGGACTGCTGGAAACCCATGCCTCGAACCAAACGGAAGTCCGTAAATTGGCTGAACACGATCCAGCTGCCGACGTTCGCGAGGTGGCTGAATTGTGGTTGGCGAAAAACGCAAGGGTATCCAAACCAGAGATTCGCGGAAGAGCCCTGTCGCGGGTCGTCACGGGATCAGACAGCAATGTCCCATCGAGCGATTTGGTGCCGGTCGTCCGGAACGTGAAGGCGCGAAGCGGGCTCAAGTACCATGTGGTGCCCGGCGGCTTCTCCGGTGGCATTCCGGTTTACGCCGATCGCGCCTATCGACTGAGCCGTGTTCCGCCGGAGTTGGAGGGTTGCGATCTGTTGCAAACAGCCAACAATGACGATGGTTCGCGAGGCGACCAATGGCTGACCGCCGAAGCGCTGGTGCCGGTTAAAGTATGGGTCGGAATCGATGATCGCCAAAAGAATGTTCCTCGCTGGCTGCAAAGGGACTTTGAGTCAACGTCGTTACGGGCAGTGACCGACGAAGGGGCAACGTTTTTGTTCCACGTGCGAACATTCGCAGCCGGGCCGATCGCATTGGGAGGAAATACCAATGATGGCCGCGCGGGAGGCAAGGGAAACTATGTCGTTGCGATCGCACCGCTGCCGTTGGGCAAACCGCAGGTGAAAACAACGCTAGAGTCGACACTGGCGATACTGGATCGAGGAGATCGGGAACGCGGCGAGGTGCTGTTCCGGCATGCGCAAGGAGCTGGCTGCGCAAAGTGTCATAGCCTTGATCAGTCGCGGAATGGTTTTGGGCCGAATTTGCGAGGTATCGGAATGCGAACCAATGCGCGGCACATTGTGCAGTCCATGATCGAGCCCAGCGAAGTGATTACCGAGGGCTTTAATCAATTGACGGTCCTGACCGACGCCGGACTGGTGTATTCCGGTGTCTTGTTGGAGGAAAGCGGATTGACATTGTCGCTTGGGCAATCCAACGGCCAGCGAATTGAAATCCCCAAAGCCACGATCGAAAGGCGAAAAACAAGTCGCGTTTCGGCCATGCCTGAAATGGCCACGAGTTTGACTCCGCAGCAGGTCGCCGATCTGGCGACGTTTCTGCTTTCGCTGAGGACTGCTCCACCGATCGCTAACGCGGAATCAAAGACGAATGAAAAACAGGTTGCGTCAGGCAAAAGCTTTGGTGTTGAAGAACAGCGTGGTCGTCTTCACATCTCCCTCAACGGTAAGCCGATCGTTGATTTTGTATTTCATGACGATAAGATTCTGCGTCCGTACTTTGCCAACGCTCGTCTGACCGATGGCCTGCAAGTTACTCGTAACCATCCGCCCATCAAGAAAGTTGATGCGGTGGATCACGAGACCATGCATCCGGGAATCTGGCTTGGATTCGGCGATCTCAGCGGGGAGGACTTTTGGCGCAACAAAGGATCTATGGAGCACGTCAGGTTCGTGACCGCTCCGACAACGGCCGATGGACGATTGCGATTTTCCACGCAGTGCCGTCTGAAAAGCGAGTCGGGCGTGCCGCTAGCTCTGCTGATCAACAAGTTCACGCTTGTCGCTCGCCCGAATGGCTGGATGCTGATCTGGGATGCCGCGATTTTGGCTGACCAACGTCCACTGGTGTTCGGCGATCAGGAAGAGATGGGTTTTGGTGCTAGGATGGCAACTCCATTCACTGAAAAGAACGGCGGAGTGTTGCGGAGTTCCACAGGTAAGAAGACTGCCAGCGCAACATGGGGGCAACCCGCCGCGTGGTGCGATTACTCCGGCACAAGTGCCAAATCCGGAGGCATCATGTTGATGGCCAATTCCACCAACTTTCGCGAAAGTTGGTGGCACAACCGCGACTACGGCGTCTTTGTTGCCAACCCGTTCGGCCGCCAGGCGATGAAGCAGGGGGCACGCAGCGAGATCACGGTCGCTCAGGGCGAGACATTACGGATCAGGTTCGGCGCCTTGGTTCATGACCATCGTAAATTCAATAAAACGGCAGAGTTCGAGTTTTTTCGACGTTTGTCGCAACCAGACAAGAAAACGAGGGCAGACACGAAAACGGGGAAAGGTCCAGTTAATTGACAATGGTGGCAAAAGTGGCCTGATCTTTGGTATGCCCAGAACTGCACGTGCCGCGAACGTTGGAATGGTTTTCTATGTTTTGAATCGTGGCGTCGGAGGATGTTGATTGTTTTTCAACGACGAAGATTACTTTGCGTTTGTGCGTATTATCGACGACACATTAGAAATCATCCGATGCGAATTGTAAGTTATTGCCTAATGCCCAATCATCAGCATTTTGTTTTATGGCCGGAATAGATGGTGATCTAGGTCAATTCATACAGCAGTTGACCGTCACCCATGAGAATCGCTGGCAACAAAATGACAATACGGCGCATAATGGAAGCGGTTTTCATCCGCCTACGTAATAAGAAGTAATAAGAAGTGATAAGAAGAGATGAAGATTCACCGCATCCAAATATACTACGGTTGCGTCGGTCCCGCCTTGCTGGAGACCAATCCGATCGACTTCTTGGCAGATTCTTCTTTCCATAACTGCAAGGCTGAACTCAGTTGGCCTATGAAGTCCGATGGACGACCGGGATACACTTGAGTCAATATTTTGCCGGACGGGCAAACCACGAGGTATGTATGTTGACTTCGCCAGCCGCTGCCGGCTTGAGGAGCTAGTTGTTCCCAGCCCTCCAGTTGCTTCAGGTTGCTAAATGCCACCAGTTGAATTTTTGGAAATGAGGCGACTTCGAATTTTTTCAACAGCCGCTTTACTTTGTAATCATTCAAAACAGAAGCGTTTCGAGATGGTTGCTGCCAACGACTTCTTGAGTGGGTCATTTGATCGTTTGATCGTAGAACCAGGAGTATCGGCCGATTCCTTTTTTCCGCCTGAGCAAATGCCTCGGAGGCATTGCATATCTCGGAACGATTCGATTCGAATTTTTCCCCACTGAGTGAACGAAACAGTTTCATCTCGACCTTTGACATGGGCATGTATGCGTACTGCGATAGCAATCGATGCACATGGGCCTGAGAAGATCGGTTTGAGTCTTGCCAGGAGTGCGTTTGGCCTCGTCGCGAGGCATTCTCGTGGGCTTTTCGCACGAATTCCGCTTTGCTTTGTCTGGATTTATTCTGCATATCCAGAGCAAGATCTCTGGCCCATCGAGCCTCGGCCAGTAGCTTTTCTCCGCTTACCGGACCGCCAACGGCGTGTAGCAATTGGCCTTCGGGTGTACAGAAATAGCTTACGACGTTTCCACCATTTTTGACCATCTTGCCGTTGAAAGGTACGACTGAAAAATCTCCTGCTTGTTGAAAGGTCGAAACGAAGTTTCGGGAAATGAAACCGGCCGCTTCAGAATTGGACAGAGCACCTGCTCTGAATTTTTGAGCGTTATTTCACGTAAATTCCTCTTTGGTGAAATTGCCCGAGACGTGTATGAGGAATACCAGTTTGTGTTCCGATTTGGCTTTGCTTGCAGCGTCATCAACCACGCGATTCCATTCTATCCTGGTTCCGTAATAAGGGGCGGCGATCGGTAACTTCGGAGGAGTGCAAGTTTCCAGGGTTTTAGTATTTGGATTTTCTGTCAGACTTTCATTTGCAACGTCAGAGACCAAGAGCGTCGCGTTATCATTGACTTGGTCAACGGAATCGGAGTCTGCCGAGAACTGAGTTGCTTTGTCCGCCAGGTGACCTTTCGTCGATGCGACTTGATCATACAGCTGCTCGTTCGATGGTTCTTTTTGATTTTTGTCGGACTTTTTTGCCATCGTTTCGGCACTATCTTCGATAGTCGAGTCAATGTCAGATTCGACCGGCGTTTTCGACGGAATAGGTTCAGGGCCGGATTCTGCTATCGATGAATTGCTGTTGGTATCATGGCTAGAATCCGATTGGAATTCTGTTGCCACATTCTGATCGGAAGTGGTTTTTGGAGTGCCTGCTTCGGCCAATTGACTCGATACCTTCGAATCAGTTTGTTTATTGAATGCCAGTGAATCCGAATCCAGCACTTTGTAGATGCTGGCGCCAAGCAAAACATCGAGCAGCGACAAGTTGATGATCAATAGTCCTAGCAACTTATTGGTCAGCCAACTTTCTACCGGCAGATAGGGAGTCGGCATTGTTGACGATTCACGTGGTTGCGGTCCCGAATTTGACGTTGGTACCCGCGGAGGCTTAGGCAACGGCGGGATTGATGGTACTCCGGAAACGAATTGTGATCGTCCGGATGATCGCATATCGACGCATTGGTTGATGACTGCTGGTGTCGACACCGGCTGTTTGTTCGTCATTGTCTTCTCCATTGTTTTCATTAAGTTTTACTGTTGTTTAGCAAAATATGCAATTTTTTTGTTTTTCTGCTCGATGAAAACGATCTTTTTCGAGTGATCATGAGAAACTGGTAAGACAATGTCAGCAAGTTCTTTCAGTTTGAATCCTTCAGACGAAAATGGAAATCGAGCCGCTATGCTGCGAATGCGAGCTGTTTGCCAAAGGAAGAGTCCGCACAGTCCAGCTGCGATTTCCAGCATCAGCCACAGGACTTTGCTCTGTAGATACCGCGATAAGGGCTTGAGATTGTTCGCGACATGTAAAGCGATCAGGCCGACGAAAACGAATCCGATCAACGCATGCAAACCGACGACTCTGATCGAGAATGGCCGCACAAAGGCCAGAATTCTCGTTACAGCAAGGACAAGAAGACTAGATGCAGTCAGGAGTGAGCCGAAGCTGCGTTGGTGTTTCTTCATGAGCTCATGAGTCAGAGCAAATTGGCAACCGAATTGTTAATGTTGCCAGTTAACCCTAGCCACGCACCATGTTACCCAGCTACGAGCTAAGCCTTTCCTGAAATAATCAGTCCGTGTTCTCGAAGTAACGCGTGTATTTCTGTCAGCGGAACTTCGAGCGGTGTTGTTCCGAATTTCGCCCCCAGTGTTGCCGCGACACCGGCGGCCTGGCCCATGCCCATGCACGACGCCTGAACTCGCAGGCCGGAATTTGCCAGTCGGTCACTGCTAACGCATCGGCCGGGCAATGATGATATTGCGACTGTCCTTGGGCATCAGAGCGCTCAGCGGAATTGTTGGTACTTTGCCCGGCTTCAGCGGCTTTGGCCTGACGCCCGTCTTTGTGTGAAGGTCGACAGGATAGAACGCATTACTGATCGCGTCGACAAACATGCGACCGGCTGTGTAGTCGTTGACGGTTATCAGAGTCTCGCCCTCAATGCGGTAGCTTTCGCGAAATCCTGTTTCCGGCTGCAGGTGCGTCCGCCGCTTCTTCTGCTTTTTTCTCTTCTTGCGAACGCGGGCAAGAATTGACTTTCGCCCAGTCAGGTTCGCTTCGGTGGCCGTGCGCGAGTTTGTTGAATCTGCACCGTGAACGTAAAGTCGATGAACCTGGTTTCTTCCCGGCTGGTGTTCTTTCCCCAACATGAACAGGTACGATCCCGGTTGACGTTCCTCTTTCCGCAAACTTGGAAACCCGAGCATTGCCGCTGACTTCCATCGCTTTCAAGCCGAACGTTGACCTGGATGCCGTCAGCCCAGAAACATACTCCTTGTCAGAGAGATCGCATCTACAGAAACCCTGGTACTCGGTCGACCACTTCTCCTTGAGCCGGACGATTGTGTTGGGGCTGAAATTGGCGGCGTCCTGTCCGAGCAGAATCTGCAACGCCTCGTTAAAGTCTCCTGTCGAAATGCCTTATAGTTAAAGCCCCGGAAGTAGCTACTCGATCGATTTGTTGCGACGAAGGTAACGCGGAAGAATCGATGCAGTGAAATGAACACAGCTTTCGGTGATAACTTGAAACCGATCCGGCTCCAACATTTGCTTCCCTCGCTCCGATCGGTCTGGTGATCGTGAATCGCTTCGCTCCCGCCAATGCACGTGATCGAGGGTTCAATCGTCGCTAAAGCGGAACGGATTTGATGCCGCGTTAACGTTTTTTTAAGCCTTTGTTTTTTTTCACTAGCAATTCATCAAGGAATGCAAATGCATCGTCAATCGCTGCCTGAACCACGACTAGGTGTTCGACATCCTTGTAGGTTTTGAATCGGACATTAACGTTGGATTCCGCCAGGCTGCGTTCAAGTCGTTTTGCGTTGGCTAAACCGAAGTCGTCTGAGCCTGCTCCCACATACCACGAGACCTGCTGGCTCTGCCGTCCATCTGTAGGAGATAGTCGGCCACCACCTCCCAATGCAATGGCTGCAACTGGCAGGGATGGGTGAGTGCGAACTTGCTGAACCACTTGTGTGGCTCCCATCGAATGTCCGAGCAGCATGATTCGTTTCCGGTCAATCGGAGCAATGGCTTCCAATGCGGTAAGCATCTTATCGATATCAAGTGCGAGGCCGAACAAACCCTGACGAGGTGAGACTGTAATCCAACCCCGTTTGGCTGATTCTGAAATCACTCTTCCGGCTCCATAGGTCTCAAAAAACATGTTCTCGCTACCGCCTGCGCCATGAAGTACAAACAGAACCGGAACCGGCGTTTTCAGGTTTGTCGGTAGACGGATCCGAGTCGGCACGGAGCGGTTGCCGTCTGCAAGCGAGATCCAAAATTCTCTCGCATCAACATGTTTACTGAAGAGATCTTTGGGGCTATCGCGAAATGCAATCAGCAATTCGCAGTTTTTGAGTCGTTTTAAATAAGGAAAATCTGCTTCCTGTGACAGTCCTTTCATCACACTGCGAAAGAAACGTGCCTCGTGACGCAGAGTTGCCGCGAGTGTTTGGTCCATTGTTGACGCATTGGGCGCTCGGGCGGCAATCTTCCGAGCTGCTGCTGATTTTTCCAGTTCCATCAATCGACGTCGCAAATCGTTGATGCGACTGATCGTTACAGGTGGAAGAGTGAAGGTGTTTTCACTTTGCACAAAGGTCAGTGTTAGGATGTAGTCGCCTTCGGCTAAACCATTTAGTTTCCACGATGTGCCACGTGCGAGTTCATCCATCGACAATTGTTTCTTTGCTCGAAGTTGACCATTTTTCGCGGTCAGCTTTAACTTGACATTCGTTTGCGGTGGTGGTTCACTCTTTGTGTCGTAAAACGAGCCTAATTCAATGACCAGTGAATCATTTTCGGTGTCAGCGCAAATCGGAGAGACAAATAGCTGCGTGCCGATCAATGCATTGGTTAATGCGTCAGACTTTTTATCAGGGTCTAGTTCCAACCAAGCACGATCCATCTCTCTGCCGGCCTCGAAGAGGCTGAGGCTGAAGAATCTCTTAACGGCCTTCTGCAGGAACGGCACGGATGACACCCGGAGAGTTGGCGAAGCGGTATCCCATGAAATCTCAAATCTCTTCAACCTGCGTCCTAATTCCAACCGTGGATTTTGTGCGGACAGATTTGTTGCCAATATAAAAAGGACAGCAAGGAGAGCGAGCGAAAAATACACCCTTGACGCGAATGTATTCGAGGTGTGTTTCTCTTGATCTTGGATTCTGCCGTTCATGTGGTGATCATATTCTGTAATTACTCGTCCCCGAAAGTGGGACCAGGTGTTAGATCATGAGTGGATCGCTACGAGCCACGGGCAAATTTGCCTCCGACGCGAACGCACCGTAGATTATGGAAAAGTGAAGCGGGACCGTATTATAGTGGACATGCCCACGCTGATAATGCAAACAGGCTCTTCGCTGTCTTAATTGGTGCCCCGTCACCAATGGTGCCAAAGCACGCACGACGGCTTATTTCCTTCACACTGGATTCACGATTCCCCGTCAATCTTTCCTTGCCGATATCCATGAAAGCCCTAGTGTTTCGCCCCGAGTAGTAATCGGCTTGCAGGATCAATTGCCCCGTTTTTATTCTGCTCAAGAACGGCTGTTCGATGTGGGGCCCGGCAATCGCCGTGTACTGCTGCCACGCTGCTCAGCGTAAAATCGATGGTTTGCCGGGTTTGATCAGAAGGCTGATTTATGCTCGATTGCCGGCCCAAACACGTAAGGCAAAGAAATCGTTGATCCAGTCCGTAATTAAGGGGATACCCAATCGCAGCTACTCCGAGCTTTTTTCTTTCTCCTTTTGCTCAAACCCTCCGCACTGAACGACAGGCTGCGGTGCATACTTCTGGAAGCGATGGTCAACGGCTGATTTCTGACACATAAGAAAGCGTGACCCCTTCCCAGAAACGATCTCTTTCATGTGGCAGCAGAATTCGCACAAGCTGTTCGTCATTCGCAGTTCGACCGTGCTCCAGTGATACTTCTCCTGCGTATCGCATCACCAATTCCATCCCACATTTCTTTCCGTGCATTTAAGCAGTCAACTGCTGCTTGTTCTGCCCGTTCCCAAGCACCACCGCTCGAGCCACAAAGTGACTGCACGAGCCGCGCCGCCATCGGGCCATGCTCGTCCCCATCCAAACCAATGTGCCGCAAAAGGTAATGCCTAAAATCATCTAGTTGCCCTCCTACCTCTGCATTCATTTTGTCCACGATGCGTTGAAACACATCCGGTAGTAAATCTTCCCGACCGTAAGTGAATGCGGAAGCAATGCCATAAATGTTACCAGATTCGATAATCTCGAACGTCTGTTCCACAAATCGCCGAGCAACTTCAGGGACCGTTGGGGACGCGAGCGCAGCCCGCAGGGAAACGCCCCGACGAAGATCGGCTACGAATCCATCAATTGCAGTTGTATCAGCCCCGCATTGCGTCATCGCACGATGATAAAGCTCAAAATGGCTGGCAAACCCACCCCGGCCATCATGGTCAGCTTCCTCAGCGAGCACGATCTCGTTTACAAAGCGACACGATTGAGGATCAGCAGGAGGCAACCATGGACTGTCGACGCAACAAAGTCGTCGCTGTAACGCCTTGAGCAACGACATGAAATCCCACACCGCGAAGACGTGAATTTCCATAAACGTTCGTACCGCCGCAAGGCGATTAATTTCGCTGTAAACGTTGTGGGTCCGCAAGGCATCCCGAATAGGGTTCAGCCGCTCTTGAAATCGCGAAATTTTTCTAAAACCTGTCCTAGTTGCGGCAGGAAACACGGTTTTGCCGCTGACCAATGCTCGAATTCGTTTTATCATTGCAAAAGAACCGTAGTCAACTTGCCCCATTAACATTACAGCGGAAGTCAGGACTGCAATGAGGGTCTTCTTATCAGCCTGTTTCGGACTCCGCACTTTTCCGCTGTTTCAACACCTCTAACTTTTCGTGAGTGTCAGAACTCGATCTTCGATCTCAACCTTAACAATGCTAATGCTCTGCTTCGGGAGCAACACGACCAGAAAGATCCCACATCTTAGGCTAATAACCAGCCAGAGCGGAATAGGGGACGCTGATCTATCGACATATCCACGCCTGCCACGGACTAATTCCTCGAAAATAATGGACGCGATGGAGTACAAGATGAGCCCACCAATGATTACAGGTGCGAAACCCATTGAGTTTTTTGACCGGGCAGTATCGTGATCTTGCCGAATGCAAATGGCATCTGAATTCTGGGTTCCTGAAGGGTTCGGTTTCTACCGGCGGATCGGGAGATGTAAATGCACCTTGTCGTGCATCGTGTAGAAGCGGAACTGCTTTCCGTCGTGGATAAAAAGACCACTGGATTTGTTTTCTGAGATCGGTCTCAAAGGGTTGCCAGGATATTTCTTCCAGTTTCTCAGGTCGTCCGAAACCGCGATGCCATTGGCCCAAAGTTTTGACCCCGCTTTCGAGCCATGAATCGAAGCGTAGAATCGCCCCTTGTATTTGAAAACCTGATTCATCGCGATCAGGTCGACATCGAACGCGTCTGGCCCCGGGACCATTACAGGATCGTCGCTGGCGTTCGTCCAGACTTTCATGTCGCGAGACGTCGCCAGCCAGATGCCTGCGTCCCGCCGTTCATAGAACAAATTCCAGACGCCATCTTCGTAGTAGGCGACAGGAGTTCCATACGGACCCGGTTCAATGGGTTCTCCGTTGGCTTTTCGCACGTCGAGAACGCCAATTCGCTGCCAGGAGACGCCGTTCTTCGACGTCAGCAAATGAGCCTGATCGCCCTTCCCTTCGGCGAACATGTAAAGAGTTCCGTCGTGCGGAACGATCATCATATCTTCAATCCAGACGTCGTCGTAAATCGGGCCCCCTGGATGGGCAGTCCACTTCACACCGTCGGCCGAGGTGGCCAGCCCTAACTTTTTCTGCCCCTTACGCGTTCCGTCGTAACCGGTGTACCACATTCGCCAGGCTGCTGTTTGGTCATTGGCGTCTTTGTCGAACAGGATCCAACCGCGTTCGCGAATCTTCACATCCCATTGCCCTTCGCCCTGTGCCGTGAATACGGGGTTCACGGCATATGGAGCAAACCTTGTTAACTCGCGGGGGAATGGTTCGTCAGCGCTCGTTGCAATCGACCATCCAAGAATCAACGTCGCTGCCATTGTGAGACGTGGCGGGTTAGTAAGCTGTGGCATTCCTTTTCCTCGATGGCGTTCTAATTGCATGGCGTGGGCATGTCGGGCGTCGATCGTTGACGCTGAACTCCAACAGCATACGTTCGGTCTTGGAAATACGTGATCGCGGCGTTGACGTGTTTGACACCTTCGTGGCAAACCATCTCGTTCTTTTCATTTTCTCGCAAGTTCACGTTCGCCGATTACGCCTCGATACGAGTAACCGCTTGTCCAAGAATTGATATGAGTTTTAATTCACACCTGCCGGATAATTTTGCCAGGTTTTGGGTGGTTGTCAAACATCGGTCCGAAATTATTGCCGGCAACTGAATATTCTGACCCTATGTGATTGACTCATGACATGTCTCAATGATCGTTTGGATTTTTCCGATTCCCGATTCACGGGACGCCGATGAATCTTGTATTGCAGCCTTGGCACTTGGTGGTCATTTTTCTTACTACGTGGATGAATCTTCAACAGCAAAAAGTGATCGAATGCCTTCGTACCGAAAACGTGATGCTTAGGGAAAATTCGGAAAGAAGCGAATCTAGCTAACTGGTGATTAGCGGTGAGGGCTAGCTGTTAGGGCCAACGTTCTTGGCAGGGCGCTGCTTGATAAAGAAGGTTATTTATTTACGCACGACATAATTCCGCGTTGGAATCGACCGTTAGTCGCCGCCCAATGGAACTACTCTGATTGCGAGGAGAAGAACTCGGGACGATCCAGAATCTAACAAGGGATCGTCGATTTGACTCTGTGAATTGCCAAGACAATTTGAGTTGGGGCTGCATTCTGACTAAATCCGACATCAACTTCGGGGTCCTTGTGATCAGGAGAATAATTCTTCGGCTGCATGCCAATCGCCTTTTCCGATTTAATAGAGTAATTGCGTTCCTTCAAAAATGAACGAACGCGATGTTCGTGAACCTGCTGAATCACATCCGAAAAAACTAGTCTGCTTCTCTATTTTCTCGTTCCAAGGAACTTGCAACAAAACAGTTGCGTGGACGTCGTCTCGCGGGTCCTTACCTACATGCTTTCAACTCGCACTTTAGTTTACCGTTAATGGTCTCTTCAACGAGTCTTATTCGAAGGCTGAATTGGGTGATCTTTTGGTATAATAGACCCACTTGGGCTGGGGCCACTAACTTGGCCACACTTCAATTCGTTCTTCGCTTTTTCTGATTACAGACCCAATATGATTCGATTAATCGGTTTACTCGCTTTCAGTTGGATCTGCGCAAGTGGTTTCGTAATTGGCGACGACTGGGCTCGATTCCGGGGCCCGTATGGATCTGGAATCGCCAGCGATTCTGAATCGCTTCCCACCACTTGGTCACAGAAAAACAATCTCGCCTGGAAAATACCCTTGCCCGGTCCGGGTGCGTCCAGTCCGATCATCGTAGGCCAAAAAGTGTTGGTGACCTGCTATTCTGGCTACGGCCTGGATGCAAAACGTCCAGGCAAAATCGAGAATCTGGTAAGGCACCTGATTTGTTTCGATTTGAAAACAGGAAAAAAACAATGGCAAAAGAATGTCAAGGCAGCGTTGCCCGAAGATCTGTATGATAAGTCAGGTGTGTCGTCCCATGGATATGCATCACATACGCCAGCTTCCGATGGGATCAACGTCTACTGTTTTTTTGGAAAAAGCGGGGTTCACGCATTCGACTTGGATGGGAAGAAATTATGGGATGCAGATGCTGGTAATGGTTCAGATCCGCCGAAGTGGGGCTCATCATCCAGTCCCGTCGTTCACGAATCTACCGTCATCGTAACCGCATCGGCAGAGAGTCAGTCGATTATCGGTTTTGAAAAAACAACAGGTCGGAAACTCTGGCAGCATCAATCGGATGGCCTTGATGGAATGTGGGGTACTCCTTCGCTCGTCCAGGTTTCACCCAAACGATGGGATCTTGTCATGCTCGTGCCTCGAGATCTCCTGGGACTTGATCCGGAAACAGGGAAGATCCGATGGCAGCTGCAAGCGACAGAATCCATGCAGGCTTATTCCAGCATCATTTCAGATGGAAAACGTGTCTATGGATTTTCGGGTCAGGGTGGCGGTGCCGTGGCCGTCGACATAGAGAGTAATGACACCGACAAAGACGTTCGACCAGTCTGGAAGAGTAGCGTGTATGCGACTTACGCCTCGCCGGTTCGATACCAACAAAAAATTTACGTGGTGTCGCGTCGAATTCTGACCGTTGTCGACGCCAAAACCGGCAAGCGGTTAAACAGCCTTCGATTAAAGGAAGCAAAAAAACTCGGCAACGCCAGATTTGGTTCGTTGGATTATGCTTCGCCTGTCATTGTTGGTGACAGGCTGTTTTGGCTTAATGCCAGCGGACAGACATTCGTCTTCAGGATTGGTGACGATATCAAGCAATTGGCAGTCAACGACCTAACAGCGGAGAAAGAATTCTTCTGGGGATCACCCGCGGTTGCCAGTGGACGGATGGTATTGCGAAGCTCCCGTTTTCTTTACTGCATCGCTGAATCAGCGAAGACTCCATAGAATTTATCCAATGGGGGTATGGAGTGAAAATAACTTGACCGTCGTACAGAACCGGCAAAAATCACTGTATGAATCGCCCAAGTAGCCAACGTTTTAGCCGAGGTAACCAGGCACACAACGTTTGAACAATTCGCCCAACCGTTCGCACCGAAACCGCTACTACGATGGTTGACTCGCCAGCTGCTTGTCGGTGTTTTTTTCATGACGCGTCTCAATGATCGTTTAGATTTCTTCGATCACCGAGATGCCGATAAATTTTGTTTGACATCCGTAGCGGTTGCTGGTTCTACTTAGTGCCGGTTGGATCAATCGCCAAAGGCAGGAAGCGATCGAACACTTGCGGACCTAGAATCAGGTGCTCAAGGAAAAACTCGGCAAAGCGCGAGTCGTGCTCAATGACAATCATCGATGACGCTTGGCCGCGAAGGGAAAGCTACTGGACCGCTACTTGTTAGATCAGATTGGCACCCTGTGCACGCCGAACACGATTCTTCGTTGGCATCGAAATCTGGTCGTACAGAAAGCTGGCCGTACAGAAAGCTGGTCGTACAGAAATGGGACTTTTCGGATCGAAAAGAAACACGGACGGCTATGCATCCGCCAAGTGGTCAACGATTTGGCTTTTCGATTCGCCAGGCATAATACCGCTTTGGGCTGCGATGGGATTCAGGGTGAGCTTGCCAATCTAGGCTACCCTAACTGTAATACGACCGAATCCCATATTTTGAAATCGGTTGGTATCGATCCGGTACCCTCGCTGACGAGCCCAGCCACGAATCACTCCCTACCTAGCTTTCTTCGACTTGGGAAAATCAGCTCATTGATGAACAGCGAAACTTCCTTCACGTCGAGATCTCCTGATGTGTTTTTGTCGGCTCGTTTGAAGAAAACCCCAAGATGAGCCTCACTTCCTAAAAGCACTGCCAATTCCTTTTGAGACAATACTCCGTTTTGGTCCCGGTCAGAGGATTTAAACCATTCTTCAGGTGTTTTCCTTGACATATTCCACCATTTCACTTTTGCCAAAAGTAAAGGCAGTTCCTGCAAGCTTAATGAACCGGAGCGATCCTCATCAGCCTTTTGAAATGCCACCGGCCCATGCTTGAGGGAAGAGAAAAGCGTTTTTGACATTTCCAAATAAGATACCGCCCCGCTTTGATCCAAATCGGCTGTTTTAAGAAGGTCTGCTGGAGTCATTTTCAGCATCTCTGGCGTCGGCTCGATTTTGTCCTCCGAAACAGGTGGCGTCACCAATATCAATTGAATGACTTCGTTATCGACTTCTGCTCTGATCGCAAACCTCGCTTTGATTTCTCTTTTCTTTTTATCAAAACCAACATAAGTCACTGTACTCTTCTCAGCAAAGGTAAGCGTTCTTTTGTACTTATCTCGGGTGATAACGACGATGTGATCATCATGAGCTTCTTTGATGATGCCAATCACCAAGGGACTTTTCGGTCCCTTGCTCTTATTCTGAGCGGATAAAGTCTGCGTATTTAAGCAAATAAGGCATATCAGCGTGGAGCTGAAAATCGTTTGAAAGGTGTTGGTCATTTGTTTCATTTTCGAAATCTCTTGGTAACTCAACGCATGAGCGAGGACGGATTTATGTTGACTAGGCTCGGTCCCTCGCTGACGCGTCGGGTTGCCATTTGATTTCACTTCGTCCGAAACGGTTTGCTCTGAACGAGTGCTTGAATAAACTTGCTGACAATGAATTCTTTGGACTTCGCAGAGCTGACAATCTCCCTGGCGAGGTCCTCATCCGTGAAGCCAAACGGTCGCCCTAACGCGTATTCGATCAAGTGCTCGGCGAAACCGCGGGCGAAGTCCTCTTCGCGTTTTGCGATGAGGTCGCGTAGTTCGTTGTAATCGCTGAAGGCGGGGCCTTTGTGGAATGCTCCTGAGGCGTCGATCGTCCACGTCTTCCCTTTTTTACCCTTTCCTCCGGCATGGTCCGTGGTGCGCCACTTTCCGGCGGCGTTAAAGTTCTCCAACCCGAAACCGATCGGATCAATTTTGCGGTGGCAACTGGCGCATTGGGCTTCTTCTTGGTGGGCGATCAAGCGTTCCCGCGTGGTGAGCACCTGGTCATTCAGCCGGGAGATTTGCGGGACGTTCGGCGGTGCTGGTGGTGGTGGATCGTTGAGGAGATGACGCAGCACCCATGCCCCACGCTCGACGGGGCTGGATACGACGCCGTCGCTGCCCATCGCGTGGATGGCGGCCATACCGAGTAATCCGCCCCGAGGCGAATCGGCGGGTAGTCCGATTTTACGGAACTCGTCGCCCGTGACGCCTTCGATGCCGTAGTAGGTGGCGAGCAGGCCGTTGACGAAAACGTAGTCGCTCTTCAAGAGCTTACCGATGCGACCATCTTTGGAATTGCGAAGCACGTGGGCGAAGGACTGATAGACCTCTTCACGCGTGGCAGCCCGGGTGCTTTCATCAAAATCTCGGTGGAGTTTAACATCGAACTGAAAAAAATCGAGTCGCTCCATATCCAGCCATTGATGGACAAAGCCGGACACGAATTCATCCGAACGCGGATCAGCAATCAGTCGATCAACCTGCTGCCGCAGCGTTTCCGGATGATGCAGTTTTTTCTCTTCCGCGAGCTGGAGCAGTTCTGCATCCGGCGGCCCGCTCCAGAGGAAGTAAGAAAGTCGCACGGCCAATTCTCGATCACTGAGCTGGCGTCGTTCGACTTCGTCACCTGGTTCGTGGAGATAGAGGAATCCCGGCGAAGCAAGAATGACACTTAACGGCGTGCGAATTGCAACGTCAAACGAGTCGCCTGCTTTGCGACGTGACTCATGGATGGCGACGAGGCGATTGACGAAGTCGGATTCCGGCGACACATTCCGAAATGCTCGTCGCGCGAAATGCTCAATTATTTTTTGGGCTCGTAGCGAGTCCTCAAGATCCGCATCATTGCGGGCCAGTGATTCGACGAGCGCGGATTGATCTGACCCTGTTTTAAAGGGCCCTTCCCACTCGACCCAGTCAATCCAGAGAGCTGGAACTGGGCCAAGTCCGGTTTCTTTCACGGCAGCCTTGTAACGCTGCTGATCCCTCTTCGGGTCACGCTTTTCACGAAGTGCGAATTTGCGAGGGCCGTTATTGGAAAGTTGAACCGGTACTTCGATGGTCTGAGGGTTGTCGGTCGAACCGGTGATTTGAAAGGTCGCCAGATGGTTGAACTGGCCCTTCTCTGGAACGGCACCCAGATCGACAAAGTGACGTTCACTCGGCGTGCCTTCGACGGCGCCGATGCGAAAACGCAGTTTGTAATCACCCACAGGCAGGGACTCCACAACGTGCTTTGTTTCTCGCCAGCCAGAGGGATGTTCCGGCGGCAATGCAATGAATTCTTCTTTGTTTTCGTTGGATATAGTCAGGAACGATCCGTTCTTCGTGAGCGGATCATCCAGGTACCGACGGTAGCTTGGACCGTGTTCCTCGAACGCTCCAATGCGAAACTTTGCTTCCTGTTCATCGACGATGCCCTCCTGGGGATTGCCGGTTTCCAGAAAGGCTTTGGCTTTGTCATGGCCACCTTTGAAGTAGCCGTTGTACGTGCCACCAACCTTTGCATTGGCATGCTGTTCAACTTCGCGGCGTTGTTTCCATCGTTTGCGAGTGCCGCTATGTGGTCCTTCCAACTCAATCCAATCGATCCAGATCGCGGGAGGGTGGCCGTATCCGTTTTCTTTCTTCAACTTGTTATGCGCATCCCAAAGTTCTTTCAGGTTTCCCGTGTTGGGCTGTTTCTCCTGGATGGCGAACTCGCGAATCGAATTGGCGGTGACCTCAAGCGGAATTTCTATAGTTTCTGGGTCTTGGATGGTTCCGGTGACTTGATGGCTGCTGATGGCCCGGCCTTCAAGTCCCCAGTTTCTACTCTCGATTTTGCGCTGGGGATGTCCTACCTGGATGAATCGTCGCGAGGCTGGCGCCCCTTTTACTGCCCCGACACGCACGCGCATGACATAACTGCCGGGCGGCAATTCCTCTCCCTTGTGGGGAACAATGACGCGACCGGTGCCGTGAGCCAGCTTCAAGTAGGTGCCGCGGTCGCGATGCGGCAGGGTAACGTAATGCTTGTGTAGAGCCAGACTTCGGCTTCGTGAAGGATCTGCAGCGGCAGCTTTGGCCGAGTCGACAAACCCAAAGTCGCTTGGATTGGGAGTGCCCTTTAACCGGTCGGCAAAAGTATAAAATCGGTTGGGGTGATCGATCAGGCGATTCGTCTTTCGAATCTCGGCAATGATCCCTTGATTCTCAGGAGTCTTGGCTGCTTCATCGACTCCTTTCTTCCACCGCTTAAAACGTTCCTGTCGTTCTTCGATTTGAGCGATTTCTTTTTCATTATCCGGATTAATCGTTTGCTCGGGCTCAACGCGAACGATTCTGGCTTGTGTAACCGGAGCCTCAGTGATCGGACCTTCCAGCTCGATCCAGTCAACCCAGATTGCCGGCGGGGTGCCGTAGCCGTTCTTCCGCTTGTATGCGTAGAATTCTCTATTGAGAGTTTTTTTGTTACCCTCTGGCTGACGTTCCTGAATGCCGAATTCGCGTGGCGTCTTCGACCCTATCACCACGGTGCATTCGATGATCTCCGGTTTTTTCTCGGTGCCGGTGACCTGAAGGCTGGCAAGCGGTTTGCTTGCGAAACCGGCCGGTACTCCGTTGACACGCTGGGGATGCCCAACCTCGATGAAGTGACGAGAGGGATCCGAACCTTCCACGAATCCGGCCCGAATTCTTAAATTGTAGGTCCCGGGAGGAACGTTCTTGGAATTGGGGGTAACGTCGATCCGCTGGATGCCCCAAGCGAGTTTTAGGTAAGTGCCGCGGTCACTGTTGGGAAACTCGAGGTATTGTTTCATGTAGGCGTAGGTACGGCCATAGCCTCCCTGGAATGAAAAGGACGCTTGATTGCCATCTCTGAACCCAAACTTCGTCGCATCGGGGGCCCCCTTTAGGAGGCTGGTGTTTTGATAGAGCCTGATGCTGTCGGTCAGATCATCAATCTTGTATTTTGTGCGAATCTGCGCGAGAACGTCCTTGTTCTCAGGAAGGGCCGCGGCTTTGTCAACTTCAGCCTTCCAAAGGAGGTATCGCTTATAGATCTCTTCCTGTTGAGCCATGTTCTTGCGGCTCTTCCCGTTTACGGTGTTTTCAGGCTCGACCCGGAACGTTTTTGTTTCCTGTCCCATTGCCCCTTGACGCTCGAAAGCCTCGTCAATCGTGCTGCGTCCCAGCTTGAGATACTGCTCGATCTGGTCGCTGGAGATGAACTGCGACGCCCCCACGGTATCAAATGCACCTGATCCGCCATCGGTGGGAAGTGAATTGACATCGACTTTGACACCGGTCAACTGTTGGATGGTGTTGCGGTATTCGCGTTGATTGAGGCGGCGCATGGTTATCTTGCCACCTGAATCCGACAATTTTTTTCGTGCATCGACCATTGCTTGAGCCAACGCGTCAAGAAAATCTGTTTTCTCAGAGTTACCTGGTTGCTCAGAATCATTCGGCGGCATTTCACCGGCGTTCAATGCGTTGAGAATCTTCTGCCAGAGTTCCGCTTGCTCGAAAGTGGTAATATTCAGCGGCAGTGTTTCCAGATCGACTTTGCCTTCCTGCGTCCCCGAATCGTGACAGTCAAAGCAATATGATTTGAGGAAAGGCAGGTGTTTGTCAGCAAGACGCGCTTCCTGTGGAGCGGCCTGCGCGACGGAGCGGAAGAAAAAAACGACGAGGAATGTTGTAAGTAGGAAACGTATCATTTGTTATTCCGTAGATGTCGCCACGACTTTCGGTAGTACAAAGTCAGCGACACGTCGGTTATGGGTAATAAATGGTTATGGGAATTCATCAAGCCTTTATTTCCGACCGAAAGCAGGGTGTGCCACGATGGCATGGATGGCGGCACGAAGAGAGGAATTCTCTTGAGCAATCGACTCGAAGACTGCGTCGACATGCGGACGGTCAGCCCGGGTGACTTCGCGACCATGCGCGTAGCTGATGAGTTTCCCGATGATGCCCTTGAGAATGCGTTCCCGGTCGGCCATCAGGGCGGCCTTGAGCGTCGGCAGGTCGCGCACCTCACGACCATTGGGAAGTTTCATGGCAGCATCAATCGGTACCTTTGTGAAATGGATTTTTTTTGTGAACGTCGTTCCCTCTCGCTCGACAGGGAGTTCTTCCACGTGACGATACTCACTCCGTTTGCGTCCAACCGGGTCGTAGTATTCAAGGGCGAAACCGAGGGGATCGATCTTCGAATGACAGCGGGAGCAGCTTTCGAGTTCCTGGTGCTTGAGAATGGCTTCGCGGATGGTGGCGGTACCCCGGATGTCCGGCTCGTTGATCAACACGTCTGCGGGCGGTTCGATGCGTTCGTTGTAGAGATTCTTGAGAATCCACGAGCCCCTGTGGATCGGTGAAGTGGCGAAGTCGGTGGAGGTGAGCTTGAGGAAACCGGCCTGGGCCACAAGCCCGCCCCGTTCGCTTTTCTCAGGCAGCTTCACCGGCACGAAGGCATCGCCCTTTACGGCGGGCAAACCGTAGAAGCGGGCGAGACGGTCATTGACCATGACGAAATCCGAATCGATGAAGTGTTCCATGCTCATATTGTTTTTGAGCAGGTGGCGAAAAAGTTCGCGGCCTTCCCGCCCCATGGAATCAACTGTCATTCGGCGTACATTCTTGAACACACGGACGTCCGGCCCGAAGTTGCCCACCTTGTCGAGTTGCAACCACTGCCGGGTAAAGTCGTCGATGAAGCGGCCAGATCTAGCGTCATTGAGCATTCGCTCTACCTCGGCGGTTGGATCCTTGCGCAGCACGCCGGACTTGGCCGCGTTCAAAAGTGCGGTGTCCGGGGCGGAGTTCCACAAAAAATACGACAGACGATGTGCTCGTTCCACGCCGGTCAACTCAGGCGATTCTGCCTTGTAGATGAAGTGTGGAGAGGTCAATAGCGCGATCAGCACACTGCGGGCGGTGGCGGTCATCGAGGCACCGGAATTTTTCTGGCTCCGCGCGATCTCGACAAATGCCTTGCGATCCTCTGCCATTATCGGCCGCTGCGTGAGCAACAATGCAATGTGATCGACCAGCTCCGTCGGCCTCATGTTCGGCTTGGGGAGGATGGCTTTCATTGCCTTCGTTGGCCACTGATCCGCCACCGGGCCGGTCACCTTCAAATGCGTAAACCGCATCGCTGGACCCTTGTGTGGTATCTTTACAAGACTCCTACCGGGCACACGAGCGCTATCAAAGGTGAAGGCCAGTTGGTCGTTCGCCTTTAAAGTGATCTCGGTCGTAAAACCATTCGAGCCATGCGCCAAGGCGATCCGGCGGATCGTCCGAAAGCTGGTTGGATGACGCCCGTCTCCGAGATTGATCCCGATGACTTCGCCTTCGTTGGATTTCTCTGAGTGCGCCTTCACTTCTAACCGGTACACTCCGAAGGCGGGAACGGCAAATTGCTTGTGGCTCTCCGGGTCGATGGAGAAATGCAGATTGCTGCGGTACGGACGAAAGCCTGTGAGAACATAGTCTTCCCCATCACGGTAATCCCCACCGCCGCCGGTCGCAAAGTTTTTGCTGCCATGAAAATGTCGCACATCGAATTCCCACGTCCTCGTTTTGGGTTTGGCATCGGGCAACACCCGCTCGGCGATAAAGCGAGCGGTCTTGAGGTAGGCCATCACCTGATGCGGAGACATAAGGTGCGCCTCGCCAAACTTGTCGAAGCCATGCTCCACATGATCGGGCGGCAGCAAGCCGGCGAAATCAAACTCCACCCCAAGGAGGTCATGAATCGTGTTGGTATACTCAACGCGGGTCAGCCGCTTGAGCGGATTGTCCGGGCGCATGGCAAATATACGCTTTTGGAGCAACTGCATGATCTCAGCGACTGATTCGGCTTTGGGTTGCGGCTCGCCTTCCGGCGGCATTTCTCCGGCCTCAACCACAGTAGCAATGCTCTCAAGCAATTCCTGATCGGCGAACAACGTGTCCACCGGATTGTCCAACCTTACCTCGCCATTTTGTTCTTCGGGTCCATGGCACTTAACGCAGTTTTGGGCGAAAAACTTTTCCAGTTTGGAGTCCGCGCAGAGGGCCCTCGGCAAGAGAAAGCCAACCAAAAGCACTGCGATAGATAAACCTCGCCATTGTGGTACCCAAGGGTCATTCGAAATGTAAGCGACGGAAAACGGATCGTGGCTAGTCCCTCGCTTACGCTTCGGATTACCAGAAACCAATGCCAGACGCAGATTCGCCTTTCTAAAAATGAAACGCGTGATCCAACTGCGCAGCCGCATCATGACAACACCTCGAAGGACCCGGTGCTTTCCCCAAAACGGTCGTGTTCCGCTCCAAATTGCTGCAACAGACTGAGGTACAGGTTGCTCATCGGAGCGTCCTTCTTTTTCCTATGGCCGGCGGTCTTCATGCGGGAGTCAAACACCAGAGCCGGAAGGTCGTCGAAATTGTGAGAGTTGGCGCTTCCCATCGAGGCGGTCAGGAGCGTGGTCGTCTGATCGAACAGTGAGCTGTTTCCTACGGTACGCTGCTTCATGGTGTTAAGCGACGAGTTGATCTGCTTCAGGATCGCATGTTCCAGCATAAGCAGTTTCTTAATCTTTTCTGCCTTCTGGCCGTGGTGGGAGAGGTCGTGATAGTTACCGCTTAGGGCCGGTTCCTTGAAGCCTTCCCAGAATGGAATTTGTACCGTGACCGCACGGGTCGAATCTGTTTCCAAAGCAAGGACGGCAAGCTCGAGCAAGGTGCCTACGTAGTCGTCCACCGACTTTCGGTCGATGTCTTCGAGTTCGTAATTCACTTGCGGCTTGGAGCGGTCAGCCCAGTAGGCGCGACGTTTCACCGTCTGCTCTACTTCACGGACAGAGGTGAGATACTCATCCATTTTCGCTCGGTCGGTGGCATTGAGACGTTTTTCCATGGACTTGGCTTGGGCGAAAACCGCATCCAGTATGCTGCGGTCTTCGGCGAGGACTTGCTGTTGCGTCTTCTCGTTTTCGTCGACCTGAAAAAGCAGGTTGAAAATCTTGCGAGGAGAATCGATTTGTTTCACCGGCAATCCGTGTTTGTCCCAAGAAATCTGTGAAAAGTTCAGGTTTTCCCCGGCTTGAAAGACCAGCGATTTGAAACGCGTATCGGCCCCGATCAGATCGGCGATCGCCTGGTCAATGGACAGCCGATTCTTGCGGTGCAACTTGTTGAAGTAACCGGAGAGAATGCCCACGCAAGGTGTGTGCCCAAAACCGTTCTGGACCGCCGGGTTGTTCAGTCCGCTGAAAATTTTCAGATGGTCAAAGTGATCGGACAACTCGGCCAACAACGGGGGCGGATTCTTGAACGCGCCGTCCGCCTGCGGGATTAATTCAGGCTGATAAAAGCTGAGGTGATTAACGATCGTGAGCAAGCGGCGCGGCGAATCCGCCTGGCTAACCTGCCCCAGACTCTCCATGCAGGGAAGGAGCAAAGCAATCCCCGCTCCCTTGAGTAAGGTACGTCTTTTCATGATTTGGCTAGTTGTCATAGTGTTAATGAGGTTTCAATTCGTATGGCACGACGATCTGTAAATCCACAGGTAACGCAACAGACTTAAGTCTGCAGCTCCTTCACGACGCCGGTACTGTCGCCGTGCCGCAAAGCGTTGATGCCGAGTCCCTGCAACATCGTAAGCCACACGTTGCATAGTGGCGTATCCTTCGGTAAGACGAGATGCTGGCCCAGTTTCAGGTTGGCTCCGCCGCCAGTGAGAATGGTCGGACAATTAGTCAGGTAGTGAATGGAGCTGATGTTCGACCCGAAGGCCACGGCCGTATGGTCGAACAGACTCGAACCATCGACTTCTTTGGTAGCCTTAAGTTTATCGATCAGTCGGGCCAGTAATTGGCTGTGAGTCTTGTCGCGTATTTTCGATGCCTCCATACGCGGACCCGGTGAGTAATGGCTCACATTATGCGCGCTGGGTTTGAGATCGAGACTCTGTAGGAGACTTTGACCGGGCATGCGATAGGTCAACGAACGGGTGCTGTCAGTCTGCAACGCGGCAACGATGAGATCCTGCATAATTTCGATCTCGGCCTTCCCCTTGAGTCCGGGTTCCGGTTCGCCGAGGGGAGCCTTGGCCTTGGGAACTTCGAGCCAGGCTTCGTCCTTTTTGAGTCGCGTTTCGATGTCGCGGATACCTTGAAAGTACTCGTCAAGCTTATCCGTATCGGTTTTCGAGAGTCCACGCTGCACACGTTTGGCTTCGCCGAGCACGGCGTCGAGAACGCTACGGCTCTCCGCAATCGCTGTTTGGCGTTGTTCCAGCGGCAGGTCGTCGGCGGAGAATAGCTTGTGGAACACCTGAACAGGATCGTTCTCTCCGGCGACGGGTTTGCCGCGTTGATCCCAGGCTAGGGAAAGTCCGGGCCCATGACCCTGTAGCTCGGAACTGTTGAGCTGGATTGAGGAGAAGCGTGTGTTTCTACCTAACTGCCTCGCCACGACTTGGTCGACGGAAATACTGTTGGCCATGTTCTGGCCGGGCACGGAATAACGATTGGCTCCCGTGAGCCAGAACGTGCTCCCCCAGTGAGCTTCGTTGGAAAACTCGTTGGCGCATCCCTGCACCACAGAAATATCAGCCTGGTGCCGAGCGAGCGGAGCAAGCCCCTCGGAAAGTTCGTAGTCCGTGCCGGTCTTCTCTCTGTTTGGGAACCAAGTCTCTTTGGTCACGCCGAAGCCAATGCTGAGAAAGACGCAGCGTTTGGCGGGGGCGGCGGGTGTTGTTGAGGCAGCCGATGCAAAGCGGCGAAAGCCGATCGATTCGAGGGCGGGCAGCGCGATAAGTGCACCGGCTCCGCGGAGAAGATGACGACGGTTAAGTTGCGTTTTCATGTTATCGGTAGCAAGTGACTTGATGGTAAATTTCAAGGGGTACACTTTTTATTGCATTAAGCGGACCGGAAAAATCGGTTGTTTGATCACGGTAAGCCTGACGTCATCCACGAAATAGCCGCCAAGAGGGATCGGGGTCTTCGTTGGTATCCGCGTATGAGCGTTAACGGAAATAAGGGCAATGGTTGCTTTCGGGGCCAGGATGCAGGAGGCGGAAATGGTCGCCGATTCTTCACCGGGTTCAAGCCTGATTGTTTTGTTCCCAACTGCGATGGCGTCTCGGATCACAAGCGGCCAGGCCTCACCGATCGACTCGGGCTCGGCCTGATAGAGATGGATCGTCAGCCCTCCCCGGAGCTTGGGCAGCTGAGCATCGTTGGAAGCTGACTCTCGACGAAACCTGGCGGAAAGCTCCAAGGTAACCTGAGCCTCTGGATTTTCCGTATCCCACTGTTGATGAAGGGAAGACAGATCAATGATCTGAAAAACATTGCAAGCCGAGGCCCCGCCGTTCGGATTGCCGGTGACGTTGGCAGTTTCAAGAAAGCGCAATGCCCGGTTTCCGTCGGACTCCACGATCACCTCCGCAGGATCCCCGCTCCAACCGCCAAAGTTCGATGGAAAACCGATATCAATAGGACCCACCGAATCCTCAAAGGAACCATTTGACACATGAACCAATCTGGCCTGCGACTTTGGTAAACCGATGGCCCAAACCATTCCCATCCCGAACAAGCCCACCAAAACACCCGCGATGAGACCAGCTGCCATTTGTTGGGGCCAGGCAAACAACCGCAAGGCCGGTCGGCTTGGCGACGGCCTGGATACACCTTGGCTCTCGGGCTCCAAGATCGATACGATACTTTGATCACGTAAATGACTGATGAGAGCCTGTTCGTCGACCAGCATCTTTGCCATGATGCTGCGAGCTTCTAAATCATTGCGAAGCAGCTCATTGAGTTCCGTTCGCGCAGCTTCGTCGCGGTCATCCCGGACTTCTTGGAGCAAAGTTAGTAGTTGTTTTTCTATCACGGCATGGTTCTCAATTCGCCTTCAATACAAACGCTCAATCGTTGGCGAATGCGCAACAATGTCATTTTTACCGCGCTCAGGCCGCGACCCGATGCTTCGGCAATTTCCCGCAGGCTTTGGTTGGCTGTGTAATGGTTGTGGAGCAGATCTGCCTGTTGCTGATTGAGTTTACTCATGCACCTGACAAGTGCTTCACGCCGCTCATCAAACGCGGTTGCGACCTCTTCCGTTTTCTCCGCCAACGCCTGAATCACATCCTCATCAAAAAATAAGCGATCGCGATTTTGATCGCGGTATTGCGAAAGGATCGTGAATCGCGCCACCGTGAATGCCCAAGGGAGAAATTCGGTTTCCGGGTCCCAGTCCGCTGCCTTCTGCCACAATTTCACGCAAGTCGCCTGCAGCACCTCGCGGGCATCATCGCGGTTGGCGAGATTGGCGTGGCAATACGCTTCCAGAGCGGGCTGGTGCCGCGTCAACGCTTCAATGAATCGGGTTTCGTCCAACGGGTTCAGCATGGATTGGATTACGGAATTGTCAGGTTAAACAGTGGGGCAATGTTTTTTACGGTGGTTCACTCGATCTGTTGTGGCCGCAAATCTGTGCTCTATAACCTATTCCGCGAGAACGCCCGGCGGTCACATCTTTCTACGAGTAAACTGATATTTTACAGCATTTCCGTCACGGAACTCAGGTGCGTGAGTGCAACGATTATGTGTCTTTTGGCGGCGTTGAGCCTTTTTCGACACCCGAATGGGAAAGGTGAGTGCAGCGATTTCAATTCACAAGAAATGCCGAGTGATGAAAACACGCTTCACTCTGACGAAAAAGAAAGGCTCGCCAGCTTAAATTGTCGAGCTTTTTTGAATTGAGCCGAATTTTAATTAGACGTCAGTGGAGGCGGCCAAAAGACATAGCAGCGACGATAAGAAATTCGCGACGCCAATTAAGGCTATTCCGCACAAGCACTTCAGCGTGTTCAAGAATGTCGTGTCAGTTCTTTGACCCGAAGGACTAGGTCACCGCATCGATTTTCTGATTCGGTTCGATCGGGTGCAAGATCGCAATTGCTCTTGTCCAGTTGGTTAAATTTTTCGGATTGACGTCCAAGCTGCTCGATGATGTGCGCTTTATTTCACTATTTATTTCACTACGGTCAGCCACTCAATCTCGGTCTCCCCAATGCCACGATTCCAGCTCGAAAACGGTTAGCGAATTTGTTTAGCGTTGAGACATCGCCGCGTGCACACGCCTGTCAATCGGAATAACCAGCTTGTCGCCAGAAAAAGGGACGCGTGATGGTTTTATGCTTGCGTATTCTCGGGTTTAAGCACCAAGCGGTATTTGCTTTTTCAATGCATGAAACTAAACTTAGAAATAGGGATGTATCGGATTTTAGTCTCACCCCACACTGTCTCACCCCACACCTTTTCGTCCCACTTTGGCGCAGCCTGTCAACAGATCGATCCAAACCTGGACATCCTTCATTGGCAAAACTTACCGATCGAGGATTCGGAATTTTTATGAAACGATTTCACACTGACTCTACGAATCGTCGCTCATTTCTCCGAATCGGCAGTGTGGTTCTGGCAATTCCGTTTTTGGAAACGTTTGCAACGGCCAAAGCCGTTGCGGCGAGGCCACCGAAGCGAGTCGTTTTTCTAGGTGGTGGATTCGGTTTTACGAAAGACACCTTTTATCCAACGAAGGCTGGTCGCTTTTCAGAAATCGGTATGACCGAAGGTTTGGCCCCACTGCAGCGGCACCAAGACGACATCACGATGGTCAGCAATTTGACGAACCTTGGTGCGACCAATCCGCACGGCGGCAGTCTCTCGTATCTGACAGGAGCCAACGTCGCGGGGACACCGGGAAAGCGATTCCACAATTCAATTTCTTGCGACCAGTTGCTAGCAAAACACCTTGGTCAAAAAACACGTTTCGCATCACTGACGCTTGCGGCCAAAGAAGTCGATGGCGGGCAAAATTCGGGACACGGTAGCGGGCTTTCGCTGGCATGGGATGACTCGGGCAATCCCATACCTGGAATCATGCGACCGATCGATCTGTTTTACACGTTGTTTGCCAACCCAAACGATTCTCGCGAAGAACTCGATGCGCGATTAACCAAACGGCAAAGCATTCTTGATATTGTTCGTCTCGATGGCAGCGGAATGAAACGTACGCTCAGTAGGGGCGACCAGGAAAAATTGGACGAATACTTCACCGGTGTCCGCCAGGTCGAAAGAGGTCTCCAGCGTCAGGCCAGGTGGGCGGATACCCCCAAGCCACAGGCTCCTTTCGACGCGCCGAGCGAGGGTCTGACGGGCGAAGAAGCGATCCACCTGATGTATGATATGATCGTGATCGCGCTGCAAACCGACGCGACGCGAGTGGTCACGTATCGTCAGCCGGTCTGTTCGTTGCTGGCAGGAATGGGCATCAAGCTCAAAGCACACTCTCTCAGTCACTATGGGTTTTCGAAAACGCGGACCCTTGCATCTCGTGAACGCGATAAGAAATGCTCGTCGTTGTTCGCCCATTTCCTTGATCGCCTGAAAGAGGCAAAAGATACCGACGGCAGCCGATTGTATGACAATTGCATTGTGAGTTATGGAACCAATCTGCGTTCCGGACATGAGTTAAAAAACTTGCCCGCGATTCTTTCGGGTGGCGGTGCGAAAGACATCAAGCACGGACGCCATATTGTCCTTCCCGATGAAGACACGCCTTTGGCGAATTATTGGCTGACGTTAATGAACCAGGCCAATCTGCAAGTGGATTCATTTAGCCACAGCACAGGCACGATTCCTGAATTGATTTCGGGTTAATGGTTGTTGTTTTACGTACGCAAAATTTAGTTTTGCGGACACGATCGACTGAGTCTGCTCGTCGACTATTGACTTCGGTGGCAAGCGTGTTGCGTCGATATTCCTCCGCCCTCTAATCAACCTCTATGTGTAAACTTCACAAACTCATCGTCATCACCGTGTTGCTTTCATGCGGTAGTTCGCTGCTGGCGCAGTCGGCATTGCCCACTCCCCGGGATCTCTGGGCGGACTTTGACCCGAACCATGGCGATTTCAATGAACAGGTCATCCGACAGGAGACCAAAGCCGGCGTTTTCTATCGAGAAAGCTACATTAGTGCTTATGTGTTTGGCGAAGAAGTTCGCGTCTTCTGCAAGTATGCGGTCAAAGCTGACGTAACCAACGCGCCGGGGTTGTTGAATGTTCATGGTTGGATGAGCTCGCCGAGCATCGACAACGATTACGTAAACGACGGTTGGGCGGTCATGTCCCATGACTATTGTGGCAAGACTGGCCAACGCGTGCATTTTACGAAGTATCCAGACAAGCTTCGCTACGGAAACATGGACACCAAGATTGGTTACCGTGTTAAATCGAAGTTACCCGATGGTTCTTTCATTACCGATCCAAGGCAAACCGACGACTACCTTTGGTATATCATTCAACGTCGGGTTCTTAGTTATCTGCTCGCGCAAAAAGAGGTCGATCGCGACCGCATTGGCGCCAAAGGGTACTCCTACGGCGGGACGATCATGTGGAACCTGGCAACCGATCGGCGTGTCAAAGCCGTCGTTGCCTACTTCGGGATCGGGTGGCTGGAGTATTATCGTTCGCGAAGTGTCTGGATGTACAACAAACCGTCGAGTGAAACGAAACCGACTCCGGGAGAAAAACTCTATCTCGCTGCGGTCGCGCCGCAATCCCATGCGCTGCAAATCACCGCAGCAACGCTCTGGCTGAACGGCACTAACGATCATCATGGTGGACACGAACGCGGTGAACAAACTTTCAAAATGTTGCCGGCGAATGTTCCCTGGTCATTTGCGCATCAACCGCGCGGGCACCACGACACGACCGACATTGGACAGAATACAAAGCTGTGGCTTCAGAAGCACGTGCTAGGAAAGAAAATTCATTGGCCACAACAAGCCGATTCAAGGATATCGCTCGATTCCGGAGGAGTACCAGAGCTACGTGTATCGCCTGCTGACCCAGAACAAGTTCGCGAATTGAAAATGTATTACGCCCTAAAGAACCCGGTCAGCTTCGGCCGTGCTTGGCGGGATGTCGAAGTCAAACGCGATGGCGATTCGTGGCTGGGCCAAATGCCTGTGATGAATGTGGAAGACTACGTATTTGCATTCGCGAACATTCGTTACGACAACAGAGTCGTACGATCCTCACCATTTACCGCTGCGATTCCCGCCAGGCTCGGAAACGCAAAAGCCACCGACAAACCTTCTGCCGACTTGAGTGGCGCCGGCGAGGCTTGGACAAATGCCGGACCCGTTCAAGGCAAAGGCGGAGTAAAAGGATTTCGTATTTTAAGCAATCGCGGAACACTGAATCAACAATTTAGCGATCCAAAGTGGAAGGCTCCCCAAGGCGGGCAACTCTCTTTCCGATTCTACTGTACCCAGCCCCAAAAACTTGTCCTGTCGGTGAACAATCACTCGCGTGCCACTGTCGATTTCACCGCGTCAGATGATTGGCAGCAGAAAACGCTTCCGGCCAATCTTTTTATCAACCGTTTAAACAAGCAATCGTTGAAGGACTGGAGTAACACGAAGCGGATCGACATTAACCCGGCCAAAGGGGCTGACATCACCAAAGTTGTGTTTGCGGATTTCAAATGGGCTGTGCCGGCAATCCCACCCCCAAACGAAACAGCGGATAACAAAAAACCTCGGCAAATGCTTCCAGATGACCGAGTCTATCTGACGAAAGAGTTGGCAAGCCACGCCGAAAGCTTTTTAAAAGTAGTTAATGACAAAGCTTGGGAGGGTGGTCCGATTCGTGTGGGTGGAACGATTTACAAGCGTGGGTTGGGCGTGCATGCGGATTCGAAACTCGTTTTCCCACTTGGCGGTAAGTACGAGACGTTCAGCGTGGTCGCTGGCCCAGACGATTCCCACCATGGCCAGATCGAAATGAAGATTCTGGTCGATGAAAAACAAGTTTGGACCAGTGGGCCGACGCGGAGTCACGACGGAAGCAAACGGCGGCGACTTATCCACTCGGTCAAAGACGCTAAAACTCTGACCTTGATTGTGACGCAATCGGATGGCAATCGCGACGGCGACCATGCAAGTTGGGGCGGCGCTTACCTGCAGCGGACTGCTACTGCAAAGACATCGGCTACAAACCGCTGGAAGGTTGCTGGTTTGCCGCACGCACGGGCGAAGTTGGAACCTTTTTTGCAAACGTACTGCATCAAGTGCCACGGCCCCAGCGAGCAGCAGGGTCAGGTACGTTTTGACGAACTAGATTACCGCATTACCAACAACGATAACGCCCAGCGTTGGCAAGACGTTTTGGATCAATTGAACGGTGGCGATATGCCGCCTGAAGAAGCCGATCAACCAACGCAGGACGAATTGGCTAACGCATTGGACGCGCTCACAGGAGCGGTTTCTGAAGCTCGCCGACGTCTGACCGATCACGGTGGCGAGATTAAGATGCGTCGACTGAATCGACGGGAATATTCCAATACGATTCGCGACTTATTCGGCTTTGATGTCCTACCGGATGACATTCCCGAGGATGGTGAAATTGCGACTTTTGATACCGTCGGCGCCGAGCAGTTTTTTACGTCGAGCCATTTTGACAAGTATTTGGAACTGGGCAGAAAGGTCGCTTCGGAAGGCTTTAAGTTCAATACGCAGCGTAGGCGTGTTTCATCCGTTAGCCGAACCGAACCAGAGCAGCGTGTAACGAAAAAGATGCGCGAAAAACTGGATGATTTGGATCGTAAAATGGCAATGAAGAAGGCGGGCAAGTCGTGGATGGAGATGGGTTTTAAAGATGAAGGTGAAATGGAAGTTGTCTTCCGACAGTGGGATTCCCGAGCTGAAATTCGGCGTCAGTATCTGCAATATCCGTTAGTTGATTCTGGTGTATACAACAGCGATGTCGCCAAATGGGTAAGCGTTTCAAAGCATATCGACATTCGTGGTGAATATCTCATTCGGATTAAAGGCGGCGTCGTTGGGCAGCATCACGATTTGCGAAAGATCGTTCGCATTTGGGATCGCGACCAAATTCGTGGCACACTTCCAATCGCCGGAACACCCGAAAATCCCGAAACGGTGCAGTTGCGAGTTAGACAACCAATGAACCGCTACCACCTGGCAGTAAACATACGGGAAAACGTGCCGGACAACACAATTAACTCGATGATCGGCTACGTAAATCGACTGGAGGGTCCCGGAGATCGGACGGATCCGCGAGCGGCAATATGGATTGACTGGCTGGAGATCGAGGGCCCCTTCTACCCTGATCAACGACCACGCTTCGAGGAGATTCTTTATCCGGGTGTTGCCACAGGCGTTAGGCAATCGATACTCGGAGATGATGGCCAAGCACGCGATTTGATTGAGCAGTTCGCCTTTGAGGCGTTTCGTCGCCGCACCCCGGAGCAGTTGTACATTGACCAGTTACATGCTTTGTTCCAAAAAAATCGTGCGGCTGGGCTCGACTACAAAAGTGCGATGACCGAAGTGATGGGAATCATCCTCGCGTCGCCCGGATTCCTTTTCATTCATGAACAAGTCCCGGTTAACACCAATGCTGAAACCACTTCGGCTCGACAACTCGACAACCGTGAACTGGCCGTTCGGCTTTCGTATTTCCTCTGGAGTTCTCCGCCTGACGATGAACTCTATGCAGCGGACCTTTCCGATGTTGGCGTCTATTCACAGCAGGTTGATCGACTGTTGGCTGATCCAAAGGTGCGAGGATTACGTGACGGTTTTATCAGTCAATGGGCCGAACTAGATCGGTATGACGCGATCACCGTCAATAATCGACAACACATTCAGTTTAACGAAGGTGTGCGGCAAGATGCCAAGCAGGAAGTGCGTGAGTTCTTTGGCACCCTGATCGAGGAAAATCTGCCAGCGTCCAACCTGATTGACTCCGACTTTGTGACAATCAATTCGGCCCTCGCCGTGCATTACGGTATCGACCTACCCAACCCCAAAAACGGAAAATTCCAAAAGGCGATGCTTCCCAACGATTCGCCGCGTGGTGGGATGCTGACCCAGGCGGCTTTTCTGATTGCCGGCTCCAACGGCGAACGTTCGTCGCCCGTCATTCGCGGAGCGTTGGTGATGGAAAAGCTGCTACACGATAAGCCGTCACCACCGCCACCAAATGTGCCGGAGTTGGGTGCGGCTTCCACGACGCCGAAGACGAACCGCGATATGGTCAAACTTCACCAAGCCCAAGCCGTTTGTGCCTCGTGTCACAAAAAGATGGATACGATTGGTTTCGGATTGGAGAACTTCGATACGATTGGAATCTGGCGTGACACGGAGAAGGTGGGGCGTAATCAGGTACCGATTCAACCAGGAGGAACACTGCCCGATGGAACAGTGTTCGCAAATGTGAAAGAGTTAAAAAAAGTGCTTTTACTGCAAGATGAACAACTGGCTGAAGAGTTGATCGAATCGATGCTGGCTTACGCTCTTGGTCGAACCATAGAGTTTTCCGATGCCGATGACGTTGCAAAGCTCGTCGCCAAACTGAAAGTCAATGACTTTCGAGTTCGTTCAATGGTTCGCGAAATCGCACTGAGTAAATTGTTTCAAACCAGGTAGACGCCTATCGGTTGGATAGAAAGCCGAAACAAGGAAACAGGGACAGCAAGGAAACAGGGACAGGTCCAGTTAATTGACAATTCTGTCAAAAGCGGCAGCGACATTGTGGCCTTCTCCCTGACAGGACTGGATCGGCATACGGAAATGCTGATTTCGAAGCTCAATGGCTGGCCTGCGTTGCCCTTCGCACGGACGCTCAAGACAGAACGGTCACCCGGTCCGCCCCTCCGCTAAAGGCCGAAGCGATCGGCTACATCTTCTTCGTAAGAAACTTTCATTCTCGATTCCATACCGGTTTATCCCAACACACTCTGTCCCCGTTTCCTTGTTCGCTTTGATCCGTCACACAAAGTTTTCTAGAGAGTCATTTTTCAGAATTTAACGTACCGCCATAGTTAAATGTTACCTCTTAGATATTAAGAAGCGTATTGCGGTCGAGCAGACCAGAGCAAATTGGGCCGGGTAAATTTGCTAAACAATGCTTGCGCACAAGCACTATCGGATGCG
>CAJQQR010000211.1 GCA_905480545.1 uncultured Pirellulaceae bacterium | reverse complement strand
GCTATTGGAACAGGCTGAGATAACTCTGATGATTCGGGAAGGATCAGCTTTCCGAGTCCATACTTACTAGACTCCAGTTCTTCTTCCCACTGGGAATGTCCGATGCTGCCATTGTTGTCGCTGTCGATGTCGACATCGATTCCCCAGACCAAAACCTTGAACGTGTCAAACACAAACGTCTTGTGTCCTTCGTCGTGACTTTTGTGCCAGACCAACTCAACCGTTGCGTCTTTAAGTTGAACGCCTTCGACATAAAACTGGTAAGAGCCTTCTTCAAAAATCGTCTCACTAGAGATTTCGGCTGCCTCAAATTTCTCCGATACTTCTTTGGTCGCATTGTGCCAAAGTCGAATGACCGAGTTGTCGAATCTTAAAGTAAAGTAGTCTTTTTCGTATTCTAGATCGAACGGAATTCGATCGATAAGCGAGACCTTTACGAGATCATCATCCTTGGTTTCTGATTCACCGTTATAAAAATCCGGCACGCCGTCGCGGTTGTCATCGTCGCTGTTCAGTTGGACCACGACTCCAGGGTCATCTTCCTCGTCACTTGAATACTCATTAATTCGTAGTTCCGCGGTTTTATCGATAATTTCTGCAGATGCCTGATTTTTCCCCGCGTCGATTGAGTATCTTGCTCGTGTTTTGAACACTTTGCCATTTATTTTTTTCTCGAATTCATCAACCAGCATGAACACAACCGTCTCGTTTTTATTCCCGTCGTCATAGTGTTCCCAGTCACTATCGTTTACGGCAAATATTTCCAGGTCCACATGATCTTCACCGGCTTTGATTGTGGTTGCATATACCCAATCAATGACGCCATCCTCTAATTTTCGATACCCTACACTCTTGGCAATACCTCGTTCTACGCTCCGCCAATCTTTCCTCGGTTCTGCCAAGCGATCTGGTTCTGGATCAGCCTCTCTCCCAGAAACTGTGAAATAGACGATAGTGTCGTGTTCTAAATCGTCGTCTCTTTCGGCGCGAGAAATGCGAAATGTCGCGGTGTCGTAGTCTTTGTTCGTCAGAGCTTCCGGCACTTCTGACATGCTACTATCTTCAGCTGAAATCGAGACAACGTCGGGTCGAGCTTCGATTTTTACTTCTGCGGTGTCGGACTGGCCAATCGCATTTGCAATGGTGTAGTCGAACGAATCTTTCGTGGCGTCAGTGTCAGGGAATGGTTCATAGATCAGTCTTTGCTCGTAGCGGTTAGACACCAGACTGGTCTGCCCATGCTCCGGTTGCGTGAAATGAGCAATGTTCGCGTACCTCGAGCTTATTTCACCGTCGATCTCAAACGTTGCCGAATCCTGTCCGACTCGAACCGCGTCAAAGGTGTCGAATGTGATCAGAAATGCTGCGTGTTCAGTCAAAAAATTCGGATCAATTCCATAAGCATAGTCGTCAGCGTTGTAGCTGGATATATCGACAATGTAGCCGACCGTTTGGCCGAAATCGTCGTGGAGATAATCGACCGATGTGCAGGTTTGAATCACCACGTTTCGGGTGGTCGATTCGAAATCATTCGGCGTTAATGTCAATTCACCTATCCACATGCCGTGAGCATGTTCCTGCACAATTGTATTGTTATAGTAGTTTCGATACTCAGCGTCGAAGGAGAAGCTGCCTAAATCATAAGTGCCTGTTCCCTCAAGGTATTTGTAAAAATTTAAGTAGTAACCTTCGGGCGCGTTGCGAACCGGAACTGTGTCTGCGTACTCGTTCGCATTGATTGTTAATGAATGCTCCAGCGGTGAGATGTCGCGTCGGATGTCGTTTTCCAGTACGTGAATTGACTGCGGACCGCCTGATGCCAAGTCGACGTCAATCACGGTAACAAAATCGTCAATCGCGTCGAGTTCGCCTTCAGGGTGATGAGGGATTTGGCAGTGGTGATCAACAATGGGAGGGTCAACGGGTCCGCCGGGAGGTGGCGTTATTGGCGGCGTAAACGGTGGTATGGGAGGGAAGGGGGGGGCTCCTGGCGGCGGGAAGATCTCACCGCCGTTTGGTGGGATTAGGGGCCCGTCTGGATTGAGGGGGCCCTCTGGATCAAAAGGATCGCCAGGCTCACCAGGATTCGCCGGTCCTTCTGGCCCAACAGGGTCTTTCGGCCCACTCGGATCAGAGGGGGGTTCTGGATCAGATGGCCCGTCTGGATTGAGGGGGCCCTCTGGATCAAAAGGATCGTCAGGCTCACCAGGATTTGCTGGTCCTTCTGGGCCAATAGGATCTGTCGGCCCACTTGGATCAGACGGGGGTTCTGGAGACGCCGGCCCGTTCGGATCGTCGGGGGCTTGGGTAATGACGGGGCTTTCTGGATAGAAAGGGTCGCCTGGGTTTATCGGAGTAATTGGAGAGGTGGTTGTATCTGGAGTCGTTGCGACATCAGGTTGGCTAGAATCAGAGCCCTCACTTGGGTCGATCGGTGTTTCGGGATTGGGATAGGCCGTTGGTTCCAGTGGCACTTCCGTACCAACAGGAAGCTCAAGCACCTCAAATGGGGCTTGCTCTACAGTCGTTGCCGGCGCGAATAACACTGTGGTTTCCGGCTCGAATAGCGTTGAATCTTCAATCGAGTTGTCTGGGAAATCGGCATTAAATCCGCTGCCGGTGAGCATGCGGCGTTCTTCCAGGGCCTCAGGCGCCATCAGCGGGCGGTAGTCTAGATTTTCGTTTGATGTGTAGGCAGCGTCTTCATTTCGAAATCGCAACCCAAGTTTTCGGAATACGTGCTTCCAAGACCAAAGCGGCTTATTCATCCTTTTCTACTCCTGCAATCAGCTTTAACGGTTTTTGATTCAAAAAGCCAAAAGTACTTTTTGAGGATTCAAAAGTATCGCTAACCATGTGTCCGTTTTGATCAACGCGGCAGGATAGATTCTCAGAAACACAGTGTTTCGTCTGTGTTTTTATTAAATCAAACGTTGAATGGTTCTTATGGTTTTAATGTTCTTCAGTGAGAACGGGTTTAGTATCTCGCCATTTTCCGCCGATTGCAAGAATTTCCGGAGTTTTTTTTAAGAATTTTTTTGTTTCAAAAATCATTGTTTCAACGGTGTGTTTCGAATTTTATTCGTCTTTCTGCGATTTCTCTGAGGAGACTAACCGAATTTCGTACTTAAAATTTGAAATTAAATTCGGTGGCTGGATATTCTGATTGGCAACTTTGATGGGTTTCAATTTGCGATGTATTTATGCCAAAGTAGGGGGGGTGTGTGTTTATGCACGGTGATTGGCCGCGAAATGAGGGAAAATATCATAAGTAGTCACATTGGATGTTTTCTGGGCTGCCACATGGATTGCGACTGTATTGCTCAACGTTTCGGTGCCTTACAATGCCGACGACGAAATCGCGTTGGTGTGTGTGGGAATTCGAGATTAGGGGAGCATTGTTTTAGATGAGTGAGTCAGTTTTGAATGGGTGGTTGATCGCTGCGGTAGATGAAGGCGTTTCTGACGTGCATGTGATTCCCGACTCGCCACCGATTATTCGAAAAGATGGTGAATTGCATTCGTTACCGGTTGATGTTTTAAGCGGTGAGTCCATCAGGCAAGAGCTGATGGAACTGTGCCCGGATGAATATCGTGATCGGTTCGTGGCTGAACGGAATCTCGATTTTGCAATGGAAGTTGAGCACCAAGGGCAGATGCTTCGCTTTCGCGCCAATTACTTTTATGCGGGCGATCAGGTAGGAGCTTGTTTTCGTGTGATTCCAAACAAGATCCCCGATTTTTCATGGGCGAATTTTCCAATTGATTTGGCCGATCGACTAACTGGATTTCGAAACGGATTGATCTTGTTTTCTGGCGTAGCGGGTTCCGGAAAGACTACCTCGTTGGCAATGTTGATCCAGTCTTTTATTGAGAAGGGGGGATACCGGATCATCACCATTGAAGAGCCCGTTGAATATCTTTTTCAATCAAAATTTGATGCGAAGTATTCATCTGTGATTACTCAACGTGAGGTTGGAAGAGACGTGGTTTCGTTCGCGGATGGTTTGAAATACGGATTGCGGCAAGACCCAGATGTCATTTTGGTTGGCGAAATCCGCGATCAAGAGACGGCGCAAATTGCATTGAGCGCAGCCGAGACCGGGCACCTGGTGTTGTCGACGCTCCACACTCGCGATGCAAAGGGTGCGGTGTCGAGATATGCAGATTTGTTCGAGTCCAATATGCAAAATGAAATTCGGGCACAATTGGCACTCAGTTTGCGCGCGGTAGTGAGTCAGCATTTGCTTCCCAGTAGTCTGCCGGGTGCGAAGCGAGAATTGGCGATTGAAGTCATGTACAACAACAACCCGATGTCAAGCGCGATACGGATGGGGAAGCTTGAGTCGATTGACAGTAACATTCAAACGGGCGGAAAAGATGGCATGGTTTCGCTAGATGAGTCGATCCGTCGTATGATGCGAAACGGCACGATCACCGAAGAGACTGCGAAAGCCTATGTAAATGATGCGGCCCATTTATTGAGATAGAGCGTGTTATTGAGATAGAGCGTGGATGTATTGCATGAATTGTCACGGCGGTTGATTCGCATGTTGGAGCAAGTCGACGTGAACGGCGACGGGGCGATCAACAAGAGCGAAGCAAATTGAGAAACGAATTCGGGGCGCGGATAAAGGTTTTCGAGCCTAACCAAACAATTTGTTTTAATGAACGAAAAACGGTCCTTCGATCTGGCTTGCCCGTTCGTTCTCTTGCTGTTCAAACCGTTTTTGGTAGTAGCCGTCGCGACAATTGGTATACTTGGCTGGTGCGTAGTTCACTGTATACGTTCGTCGCGATTGTTTACTGCGGTTGGGACCGCTGCGGTGAGGGACCATCGCAGAAAAAAAGATGATGTCACCTGCTTGAATTTCCGCAAGGATTGAACGCTTGTCCTCGACAGCCGAATCTAAAATGTCCCTCGGCTCGCCGGGTGGTGCCTCAAACGCGTCATCTTGAATTTTTGGAAAGAATTCGATGGCGCCGTTTTCACGCGTCGCTTCATTTAGTGCGATCGTACAGGAAATGATTTCGTGTGCTGGAACTCCCCCGACATCGACATAAGGACCGTCGCGGTGTAAACCAAATCCACTGGTGCCCGGTTCCTTGTAAATCAACTTTTCTTTCATCACAATCACGGGACAACCGAGAAGTTTTTCGGCAATTGAAATCAATTTTGGATGATGGTTTAAATCGTCAAAGACCTTCGAGATATCATAGACGGGATCGATTCGATCCAACAAAATTAAATCGTTTTCATCTGTTCGAAGCCCAACTCGCAGGTTTTGAGGTACCAAGTGCTCTTGCGTTCGCCACAATTGAGTAGCCTCGGCGTTAAGGGCTTTGACGTCGTTTTCGGTAAGGACTCCTGTAAGGAAGGAAATTCCGTTTTCGCGATAGTTTTCAATTGTTAATTCAGAGCGTGGGAACGGTAATGTGCTCATTTAGGCCTTTCGGGTCCATTCAAACTGTTCGCAAAATTCGGAGAAGCCACAGGCTTTATACATACCGATGGCCGCCTGGTTATCTTCGAGTGCGAACGCCGCAATCTGTTTCGCACCACGTTTTCGAGCAACGTCCATAATGTGCCCCACGAGGTTCGTCCCGATTCGTTTGCCCCGTAAATGGGAGGCGACCAGCACGTTTTTGACTCGAGCAAAATCGTTGTTCAAATCCAAATTTGCAGCGCCAATAGCCTTTCCATTTTCGATCGCGAGATAAGGTGTCATATAGCCGGCGCGTATTTTCGATTCCTCCAGCAAGCAGTATTCCCGTGGATTCATAGAATGTCCATCCGGCGATGTTTCGCTCGTACGAATCAGATCCTGGTAAAGCTGATGGTGTTCCGCTGTCCGTTCAATCACCTGCACCGAACGGCCCGAATCATTGTTTTGCAGATTCCTTCCGAACCCCACTTCGCAAACCCGGGTAAAATCATTTGCCAAGATCTCGGATTCAATTTTTGGATCCGATTCGTGTAAATAGAAACGAATCAAATTGGCGTGGTTTTTCCGAAAAAATTCTGAAAGCTCGTTAAGCCAACCAGATAGCGATCGATCGAGTCGTTGTATTGAATGAAATACGCACCCACCGGGTTGGGAGGTCAGACCAGGAAGTTTGCTAAATGTGCCATTAAGCAAGTCCGTATTTTCAGCGCCAGCGCAAAAATAACGTCGATCACTGTCGATTAATCGTTGTTGCGGTAAGTCTGATTTAGAAAACAATTCGGTTCCAACGGTAGAGCTCATGGGGCACCGTTTGTCCATTCATTTGCGTAAAAAGTGATTCGCACTTCAATTCATTTCGTGTTTTCAACGCTGAAGATTTACATCTTAATTCCCTGGTCAAAAAAATTGGTCTTTGAGATTCTGAAATAAGGGTTGTGACACCGGTCGATTGCTATGGAGCTGATTCTTCAGGCATTTTCGGTGGAACTTTTGTTCGGGTGTGCGCCGTTGGGATTTTTAACCGGCGTAGAAATTAAAACAAAGTTAGCGATGAATCCGATTGCGGTGCCTATGTCTTTGGCGTTGTGAATGTTTCCGACTCGAATGAAGGCGAAAGCATTCATGGCTTTTAAGCGATACATCACTGGTCGCCATCGTGTATCATCCGCATTGGGTCTAATCCAAGGTCCGTAGGCACACCCAATGATCGCAGCAAAAACTGCGATCCCGAAAACGATTTGAATTCCTTGAATGATTTGGAAATTGCGCGCTGTCTGAATCTTGGACTGGCCAGCACCGTTCCGCCAAAAACCAAGTGTAATAGGATCCTACCAACCACGTCGCCAAAAATCCAATGGTTCCGGCAACGAATCGATCTGTACCCCCGAAATTTGCATAAGCAAGTTGATCGAATTTGAACTTCGTAAATTGCTCGAATGCGGTTGTATGGGGCACCTAATTGTGCACGATCCCGTGATCTCGTAGATGCCGGCGATCAGTGTTCCAGTCGCGAACCGTTTCATCATTGTAGGCACATGTCGAAGCTCGATTTGGGGACTCAGGTAATTCAACATCCGGTTTGATCCTCCGTTTCCTCAATGCTCTACTTTGTGTCTTCGGGAATATATGTCGATTTTGACACATTCAGAAAAAACGTCTTCTTGTGGGCGTCTGTGACGCTGCGTTGGTCATCTTGCTTTGGAAGAAAAGTTGTAAGCGTCTGACCGCAATGATCGTGCCACCGATTGCCGAGGTTCTTGAGTCCTTCGCAAACGACAGTTCACGACCTGAAAGCAATCCAAACCGAGGATTCAGCCGTTCCTTTTGGGGATTTGAAACGTAGCCAGGTAGATGATGGCCTAGATCAACACCGTAAACACGCTGGTCAGCCAAAACCATCGCGATCATCACCTTTGCTCCTGCAAATTCCCGCTGCGATTCATCTGCTGCGATTCCAGCACTGGGATTCCAGCACTGGGATTCATGTGCTGACAAAAACATGGGTACTAACGATCAATACCAGTCCCAATAGCCTTTGCGTCCAATGCCCCCATAGATATTTTGCGAATTTGGGTCACGTCTTGCGGCGCAAATCGTTTGGTTAACGTACGGTCATCGCGCGCTTTTAAGATGTGACACTAATCTGACGAAACTAAAATAGGACTCGGCATTTGATGGTGCCCTCGATCGCTCTCAGTTTTTCCAAGCCGAGTTCACTAGAATTCGATTCGACATCCAGGACGACGTACCCCAGTTTGTCATTCGTTTGAAGATACTGACTGCTGACGTTGATGCCGTGTTCGGAGAAAACTTGGTTGATTGCTGCGAGCACGCCGGGAATGTTTCGGTGAACATGAAGCAGGCGGTGAAAATCAGTATGTTTGGGCAGCGCGACCTCGGGCATGTTCACCGACGATGTCGTTGTTCCGTTGTCAGAATATTTAATGAGCTTTTCGGCGACCTCCAGGCCGATGTTGGCTTGCGCCTCTTGTGTTGATCCCCCGATATGCGGCGTCAGAATGACATTATCAAAACCTCGCAGCGGCGAAACAAATTCGTCGTCGCTCCCCTTGGGTTCCGTTGGGAAGACATCGATGGCTGCACCGGCCAGGTTACCTGATTTCAATCGGTCGGCCAGTGCATCAATGTCAACCACCGTTCCACGGGACGCGTTAATCAAGATCGCATCCTTTTTCATCAGGCTGATTTCTTTTCTCCCGATCAAATTTTTCGTTTCGGGAGTCTCAGGAACATGCAGGCTGATGATATTGGCGGTAGCAAGGAGTGCATCGAGACTAGGGATGTGCGTGGCATTGCCCAGTGGTAGTTTGGCTGTTACATCGTAAAAGATGACTTTCATGCCCAGTGATTCCGCCATCACACTGACTTGGCTGCCAATCGCGCCGTAGCCGATGATGCCAAGCGTCTTGCCGCGGATTTCGTAACTTCCGTCCGCTGATTTTAACCACCCACCCTTATGACAGGCAGCGTTCTTTTCCGGGATTTTTCTCCGCAGCAAGATTGCTTCAGAAATGACAAGTTCTGCGACGCTTCGAGTGTTTGAATAGGGGGCATTAAATACACAGATTCCTGATTCCGTCGCCGCCGTCAAATCGACTTGGTTGGTGCCGATGCAGAAGCATCCTACGGCAATCAGTTTTTTGCATTCGGCCAGTACTTCACGCGTTAATTGAGTTCGAGACCGAATGCCGATAAAGTGGGCCTGCGATGCTTTCTGAATGAGCTCCGATTCAGGCAACGCTTTCTTGTGATATTCAACATTTGTGTATCCCGATTGTTGAATCAAATCGACAGCCGATTGGTGGACGCCTTCCAGGAGAAGTATTTTGATTTTGTCTTTTTTGAGCGAGTTTTTGCTCATCGATTGAATTTCGGCTGTTGGATCAAGAAGTTGTCGGGCTAATTATCTTCTCATTGTGGCCATTTTCAGCAAGTCCATTTCGACAAACTCAAGCTCCTGAATGCCTTGATTCTCCATCAAAGCGTCAAGAAGATCATCGTTTTCGGGTTGGCGTAAATGCTTTCTTTGGACAGTGTCGATTGTGCGGTAAGATTGGAAGCCCCTTAATATTGGATAATGTGATCCATTGGCACGCTGTGTAAAATATAGATCGGGTGCGTATGATGATCATGCCTCATGGCTCGTCGAAGATATTTTGATGTGTAATTATTTGAAAAAAAAATGTTTTCATTGCTTGGCGGCGTTGTTGATGGCTTGCCTTGCCTCGATTTTACCGGCGGTTGTATCCGCTCAGGCGAAATCGTTGAATCTCGCGTTCATGAAGGTGCATTGCGGCAATTGTCATCATGATGGGGAAGAGGAGGGGGGATTCGAACTTGCCGATTTGAATACAGATCTATCCGACGAGGCAGCGTTCGCAAAATGGGAACGAATATTTGACCGAATGGAAGCCGGTGAAATGCCGCCTCAGGATTCTGTTCAGCCCGGCGATCAGGAACGTCACGAATTTCTTTTCGAACTGAATAAAGCACTGATCAACGCTCATCAATCCCGAAAGAGCACGGTATTGAGGCGACTGAATCGTCGCGAATACGAGAATACGCTCAATGACCTATTTGGCACACGGTTGAAGCTTGCTGAATTATTGCCGGAGGATGGTCGTTCCCATGAATTTGATAATGTCGGTGCTGCACTTGGGGTCTCCATGGTCCATTTGAAGCAGTACATCGAGGCGATTGGTCTTACTATTGACGAGGCAATTGCGAAAACTTCGGTCAGCCCCAAGGCTGAGGAAATCGTCGGCAGTTATTTGGGTTCCCGCGAGGGAGACCAGTTTATCGGGAAAGTTTGGAAGGAATTGGACGACGGTTCGGTGGTTCGATTTTCTGGCGGTGGATATCCATCCGGCATGATTCGAGGTACCAATGTACGCAAACCTGGACGCTATAAAGTAGCAGTCACTGGTTATGCTTATCAATCGGATCAACCGGTCGTGTTTTCGGTTGGAGGAACCACGTTTAAACGGGGCGCAGAAATTCCGATTTACGGATTCTTTTCATTTAAACCGGGCGAGGCACAAACGATCGAATTTGAAGCCGTAATTGAGCAAAATTACATGATTCAGATTGAGCCATATGGCATCAACGATCCGGATCGGTATCAGCGAAAACAAATTGCGGATTACAAAGGTCCGGGACTTGCGATTCGATCGGTCGAGCTGAAGGGACCGCTGTTGGATCAGTTTCCATCTCGTGGACATCGCTTGATTTTCGACGGCATAACACGAACCGAAATCGAGCCACGGCATCCTCGCGAAAAATTAAAGAGTTGGTATGTACCCAAATTTGAAATCCAAGCTGACGATGAAGTGTCAGTCGCCACGAAATCGATCAAGCGGATCGCCGCGTTTGCTTTTCGCCGAAGGGTAACAGAAGAGGATATAAAGCCGTTTGTCGAATTGTTTCAAACCGAGTTCGAGAAGGGGACATCGTTTGAGGAGTCTTTGAAGTTAGCGGTGACGGCGATTTTCTGTTCTCCAAGCTTTCTCTTTCTAAATGAACCCAATGGTAAATTGGATGACTTTGCCTTGGCGACACGTTTGTCCTATTTTTTGAATCGCACAATGCCGGATCGTAAGCTTTTGAGACTAGCTTCGGCGGGCAAACTATCGGAGCCAATAATTTTGGAAGCACAGACCGAACGTTTGATTGCTTCTGCAAAATTCGAACGTTTCATCGAAGATTTTTCCGATGCCTGGTTGGATCTTCGTGAGATCGATTTTACTGCACCCGACTCGCAACTGTTTCCAGAATTTGACCATTATTTACGTTATTCAATGCCCCTTGAATCAAAGGCTTTTTTAAACGAATTGATCAAGTCGAATCTCGCTGTTTCCAATTTGGTGAAATCGGATTTTGTGATTGTGAACGATCGGCTTGCAGGGCACTATGAAATCCCAGATGTTGTCGGCACACAGTTTCGGAAAGTCAGGATTCCCGGGCACAGTGTTCGCGGTGGGTTCTTGACGCAAGCGAGTGTGTTAAAAGTATCTGCGAACGGAACAAATACATCGCCGGTGGTTCGCGGTGTATGGGTGATGGAGCGGATTTTGGGTGAAACGCCACAGCCGCCTCCGCCGGGGATTCCGGGTGTTGAACCAGATATCCGTGGTGCAACGACACTGCGTGAATTGCTGGATAAACATCGGGACTCGGTCAGTTGCAACGCCTGTCACCAGCGGATCGATCCACCCGGTTTTGCCTTGGAAGCATTCAATCCGATCGGAGGATTTCGTGAAAACTATCGATCGATTGGGGAGGGCAAGAAAATTGACAAGACGGTCAATGGTCGACGGGTCGGCTATCGAATTGGACCTGAGGTTGATTGTTCAGGTAAGTTGTTCTCGGGGGAAAGTTTTTCTGGTTTTAAAGAATTTCGAAACCTGCTTGTGAAAAACGACGACAAACTAGCAGAGGCGTTCGCGAAAAAGCTGCTGATATTTTCGACCGGCCGCCAACTCGGATTTTCTGATCGAGTAGAAGTGGATCGGATCATCTCCAAGTCCAAAAAATCGAATCACCGAATTCGTGATTTGATTCACTTAGTCATCAACAGTCAAATATTTCAAAATAAGTAACATGAGCATTCCGTTTTTCGCAAGAAACGTTCGCATCAATCGCCGCCATGTCTTGAAGGGACTGGGGACGAGTATCTCGCTGCCGATGTTGGGTGCAATGACTCCGGCATTTGGAGTGGAGAGTAAACCGAAACGTAGTGTTCCGCGATTTGTCGCGATGAATGCGAGTCTCGGATTCCATACTCCCCATTTGTTTCCGCAGAAGGAAGGTTCGCACTATGAGCTGACGCCCTACCTTCAGCGGCTAAAAGAACATCGTAAAGATTTGACCCTGATTTCCGGGCTTTCACACCCAAATCAAAATGGTAACAACGGTCATGCTTCGCATTTGACTTGGCTGACATCGGCCCAGCGCCCCGGTCTTGCCGGTTTTAAGAACTCGATTTCGCTGGATCAAGTGATTGCATCACATGTTGGTCATCAAACGCGATTGCCGTTTCTGAGCTTGACCAACACGGGGACTTCGCTGTCGTGGACAGCCAATGGTGTCAATATTCCGGCTGAGCGTTCGCCTGCAAAACTTTTCAAAACACTATTTATTGATGGAACGGCGAAGGAGGTCGAGTCTGAGTTGAAGGGGCTTAGTCGAGGGCAAAGCGTATTGGACACTGTCCTTCGTGACGCGAACCGGCTTCAGCAGAAGGTTGGGAAACGGGACAAAGAAAAACTGGATGAATACTTTTCGGCAATCCGCGACTTGGAAAATCGCATGAATCAAAACGCTGAATGGTCGAAGAAACCGAAACCCAAGGTTGATCGTGAAGTACCGACCGACGTCGCCGATCGCAACGATATCCTCGCGAAGCAGCGATTGATGTACGACATGATGGTCTTGGCGTTGCAGACCGATTCAACTCGTTCGATCACGTTTGATTTGGGTGCGTTGAATTCTGTGCCCAGTCATCTCAACGGCGTCAAAACGGATTGGCATAATCTCTCGCATCACGGTAAGGATGAAGAAAAGATTAAAGAGCTTAAACTAATTGAAGAGGCCGAGTTCGATGCATTTAACGAGTTTTTGACCGCACTGAAAAATGTCAGTGAAAGCGGTAAATCGCTTTTGGAGCACACATCCGTGTTGTTCGGTTCAAATTTGGGTGATGCGTCATCGCACAATTGGCGTAACCTACCGATCATTATTGCGGGCGGCGGTTTCAAACATGGCAGTTACGTCGCTCATGATGAAAAAAACAATACGCCGCTTGCGAATTTATTTGTGACGTTGGCACAGCGAATGGGAATCGAAAACGATTCATTCGGCAGCAGTACCGCTGCGTCGGTCCGCGGTTTGGAAGCGAGCTAATTGCAGTTTCGTTTCAAATTTGTTGCACCCCTTTGCGTTTGTTCTTCAAACGTATTGTTCTTCAAACGTAGGGCCTTATTCGCCTTGTTTGAGAGCCAGGCAAAACTAAGGAAACCAATACGCGACTACCGAATGAAAATTGGTTTTATTTTGATGGTGTTTACACTATCGATTGGATGTGGAAAAACCGGAATTACAGATCCACACGACTTGCTCAGCATCGAATTGGAGGGCGTTTATGGAGATTTGGCCGCATCATTAGATAGCATTGAGTCTGCCGACGATGCAAAGCAGTTTCCAAGCGAAGTGAAAAGATTCCAGGAACGATTGATTGAAATTAGTAGTCAATTTGCGCAATTGGAAACGCCTCAAACGGACGCTCAAATTGACCAAATGATTGCGGTATTGGACAACGGGAATAGAAAAGTTTTTGCCGCCTTTGAATCGTTTGCCGAAAAGGCAGACGTTCCAATTGCATTCACGGATCAGGTTAAAACGATGTTTGGCCCCAACTCAAACGATGAAATGAAAAAGCAAATTAGAGATTTGCAAAAACAAAGGGCCCTGCAGTAGTGCAGTATTTGTGTTTCGTCTTGCCATCGCACATCGTGATCGTATTCGGCTCACTCAGCCAGTTTCTTCAGTCGATCTTCAAAGTAGTCGAAGAAGTGATTGGCTTGGTCGTCGGTCATCATTGCAGAGTCGTAGTGTACACCCAGTCGCGACTCGCCGTAGAATTCATGTATGGTTAACGCGAATGAAGTTCCGACTCGAACGGGCGGGATCAGATCGATATCGTCGATCAGAATCGGACCGCATCGCATCGAGGACTTTTCGAACGGCAATTGAAGGTGTCCGTTTAGGTTTCCCACATTTGAGAACATAAACGTTGCTCCAATTCGGTCGGTTCTGGCTAGACGTTTTAAGCTGCCGAAAAATGTTTTGCAGACCCATAAACCGCGGTGGAAATTGACTCCCAGTTTTGCTTTCTTGACAATCCGAACCACATACTCAATTCGCCCCAGTAATCCTTCTCGATCGGCAATGTTTTTTAAACTCTGTGTAAACGGCGAGACACTGACGCGATTGCATGCTGAGAGTTTTCGGTCTTTGAGATTGCGTTCATTGAACGGCATGACCATCCGCAGGCCGTTGGTTGACTCATGCCCTTGAGAAGCTTTCCATTGTGCTACGGACTGAAAAAGCTCGGTCGCAACCACGCTGTTTACGGTTGTGTCTTGCTTGCGGCAGTTACGACGAAGGCGAGACGATTCCGAAATGGTCAACGCAATTTTTCGGTAACCCAGTTTTTCCTTTTTGGTTTCCAACAATTCCGGCAAAGATGCTACGGGCACTAACGGATCGACCTTGAGAAAAATCAATTTGAATGATGCAAGTATGGTCTTGTAATACAGTGGAAGAGCTTTGAAGAATTCGCTCCATGATTGGGGGAACTTTCCACGGTTTTTGAGAGCTTCGAAGTCGATCTCGAATTCTCGGCAACTTTCGTCTTTGTTGTAAAGCTTGTGAATCGAGTTAGCGACATCGGAGAGGAATTGAATCGCGCCCAAGCCATCGCACAACGTGTGGTGAAGTTGGATGAAGATGTCGGTGCGATTCTCGCCATTGGCATCCTGAAAGTGATGGAGCTCAATATTCCAGAGTCGTTCTTCTGTCGTTTTGAATTTTTTGTTAGGCGGAATTGGCGATTCGATGTCCGATTCGAATTCGCGTAAAGGAAGCGGTTCATCGGTCGAATTGACCCAGGAGAACGTCCGCCCCTTTTTTTCAATTGTGGCGTTGAACAGTGGGTGCTTCGCCACACAAACCTGCAGCGACTCGCGGACCAGGTCGATACTTAACCGTCCGATGCAGCGAATTCTGGTCATGAAATTCGCAGGGTAGTTTTCAAAATCGTCCTGTAAAAAGAATTCTTCCCAAAGGGTAAGCTGATTGGGAAAGAAGTTTTGGTTTGAATTCATTTAGTTAACCAATACGACGACAATGCCGACGATAGCTTTGGATCTGGCGATACCTTTGCCAAGAACGACTCGCTGAGAAAAAATCTTCTTGCCATCCGTAAAAGCCTCGGAACGATTTTCAGCATCGAATAGCGTGATACTCGGGAAAATTTGAGCAACGTTTTCGCCTCGATGCTCTTCGGAAAAGTTCTCGCCTTTTTCAAAGTACATTTCGACGTTGCCTTGATTGTCGGTCAGGTACACATCCACATCACTTCTTCCAATTGCCTGCAATCGTGATCTGATGGTTTCGTGCAGGTCTAATTCGATCGCGGTTAGACCAAAAAAATCTCCCGTTTCGAGGTCAAAGACCTGGGAAAGAGCAATCAATATTAATGGGTCACGGTTCGAAGTCGGCGCTGAATCGGGCAACATGTCCCCGGTTGATATCAATGCATCGCCCCGGTTACCGGTGCGATACTCTTCCAATCGTTCTGCTTCCAAGTCGATCTTGGCCAATTGCGATTCGGGTACCCGAATCACTTCTTTTGACATGGCATTGCGTTCAATACGAACGATCTGTTCTCCCAATTCAGAGGCCTCAGCAAAACCGAAAACCAAATATGACGAATGTCGATTTAACAGTCCCTTGAAGATTGCTGCCAATCGATCTTTCCACGTTTTTTCACTCTCGGTTGTCTGTTCTGTTGGCTTGGCCGATCCATCGTTTGTGGAACGCCTACACTGAATAATTCCTTGGATCGGCGGAAGCCCAGAGATCACTCGAACATCCTCGATCAGTGTCCTTGCCTCCGACTGTAAACTGTAAGCCAATTCCCGCGAAATGGTCTTGGCTCGGTCGAGTGCATCCTGTTGGTCAGCGATCAGTTTTTGTCGATATCCCATTCCCAAGATGATTGCCAGTACGAAGACCGAAAGCAGGATTCCACCTACGGCTTGCGCCACGCGCGGATTGGTAGAAACCCATCGCTTGATTCGCTCCGTTCCTGTTTCGTTGTATGCGGATACCTTGCCGCCGGCCATGTAACGTTCGAGATCTTCTGCGAGTTCCGATGCGGATGCGTAACGGAGGTACCGCTTTTTCTCGAGTGCCTTGGTGCAGATTGCGTCAAGCTCGGGTGGAATTCGCGGTACCATCTCACGGGCTGGCTGAACGGGTGTTTTTACGATGGAAGAAAAAAGCTGAGACATGTTTGATGTTGTCTCATCCCGTATGCTCTCATGCGGAGACTGTCCGGTCAGTGTGGCGTAGAGGATTCCGCCCAAGCCGTAAACATCTGTCCGCTCGTCGATTTCATCCAGCCGTCCTGCCGCCTGTTCGGGAGCCATGTACATCGGCGATCCAAGCACTTGCTCGTGCATCGTCATTTGCGAATCATTCACATCGATGGCTTTTTCACTGCACGATTCGGAGAGCTCAAAAAGGCCGGTTTCGTCATTGAGTTTTGCAAGTCCCCAATCGATCAGAACAACCTGTCCAAAAGAATCCAACGCAACATTTTCGGGTTTTAGATCACGATGAATGATCTTGCGAGAATGAGCGTGAGCCACCGATTGGCAAAGTGTAATAATAATATTTAACAAACGATGCAAATGAATTGGATCGTCGTTTCCAGCTTCGCGACGTTCATGATACTCTTGAATGGAATCCTGTAGAGTTTTCTTTCCCAGGAAACGCATTACATAAAAAAATTTTCCCGTCGCGAAGTCTTGTCCGAATTGATAGAGAGGGACAATTCCGGGATGTTCAAGTCGTCCTGTGATTTCGGCTTCACGTCGAAATCGCGGAAGAATCGCTTTGACGTCATTCATTCGATCAACGCGGATTTCTTTGACCGCGACGTATCGCCTTAAATTTTCATCGCGAGCAAGCCAGACCGTTCCCAGTCCCCCTTCGCCGATTTTACGTAATAGTTTGAATTCAGCTTTGAGTTCTCGCGATTCAATTGTTATCGGAACTTCTGATCCAACACCAAGAAGGCGAGCTAGCCGACCCGATGAATCGACCATTCCGATTTTTATATTGACCAACTGTGTCGCGGAGTAGACTTCGTTTCCGTGTTGTAAAGTTGTTTCAGCACGAATTTGGTTCTGTTTCGCCTCGTTTTCGAACCGTTCTTTTTCATCTGGCGTGATAACTTTGTCATCGACCAGAAATTCAGCCAGCGGCTGATTCCCATAAATCGTCCAATTCGAAATTACTTTGGCGAGATGGCGTTCAGTTAGCTTTCCGCTGCCTGTTAAGGCAGCCGCAAAAAAGATGTCAAACTCCTGTTTTTGATCGCAGTTCAACTTCGGTCCGGGAGAGGCGTTTCCTCCGAGCATGACCGTTGGGTCTTCAAATGGATTGGCAACTTCATGGTGTGCCCTAGTCACTTCAGAATCGTTATCCATGTTTGGGGAAGCGACCTTGGGTACGAACTCAGTCGGTTCTCGACTGGATCCGGCAAAAGCCCGCGGGTTCTCTGGGGACGGTTTCATCGTCTGGATTTCACGTAAAGATTCTTGATGAATGCGACGCCGGAGGTGGGCTGGATTCGCTGGTTGTCAGAGCTAAAGACTTGTCGGGCCTAAAGACTTGTCGGTCGTTCTAACGGAGAACGTTGGATAATCGGTTTGTTTCTTCTTTACAGGATAGTCCACCTCGGTGGATCCGCATACGATGTTTGCCTTTAAGCGTGACGTGTAAGCACAATGAATTTTAAAGGCCTTTGACTTTTTTCCAAAAGTCTCTCGACCGCGCCAGCTTTCGATCGTAGATGGTTCCGATATTCAGGATGGCATCGACGTCACTGGCGATGTCCTTCAGAACTCGCTGATTTGGATCGTTGATCGACATTGCAAATTTTTCAAGATCATTCTGGTGGTCTGCGATCTTGTCTTGCAACGTTACACGGTCCGACTCAGGTACTCCAAACGCACGGGTTTCGGTCACGAGCTTTACAATTCGTTCAAACGGGATTGCACTCATGTCATCCAAGTGAATGCCCAGACACGCGCCTCCATCTTTATAGCCCACAAAGTCCATTGTATTTGGAAAACGGATTTTTATCGCATAGGCTCCCCAAATACTGTTTTGTCCGTATAGATAGTCGCGATCCGAGGTGACGCGACGTTTGACACGATCGATCGGCAGCAATTGGCCGGCGAACGCGATGCCCTCATCGGCCATGCCTTTCAAGCCCGGTAAGATTTTTGCCTGGACTGCCGTCGCCAGTTGTTTCATCGGTTCCATCATCGACTGATGGAAATAGAGCAAAAGATTAAGAGCCGGTGCGTCCGGTTTGGGCGTGCTGATTTCAAATGCACCGCTAAATACATCGTCTTCGTCCGCTACTTCAGGGGCTTCGTAGGCGATCAACGCATTTTGAATCCAAATGGATTCCAGGAACTCGGATACTGCAATGGAAGTATCGAACACGCCTGCAACCATCATGCTCATGGTTTGGCCCCCGAAATTCCCTTCGCCGCCGGCGATCGAAGCCGGATCAACTCGTTCAACACGTTTTTCAGCGACCTTGGCACATTCTTCACTCGTGCCTTTGCGAATTAAATGGCTACCCAGTTGGTACTTCGTGACAACATCACCCTGTTTGCTGGCACCCGTCTGAATGGTCTGCAATCCAACAAGAAGCTTCGACATTTGCGTTTCTTTCTGGCATTAAATTCCAAATATTGCGACAGAACCCGTAATGAAAATTGGGCTAAACGGGGTCACGACCACGAAGTATTGGCGCTTCGCGCGGGAACTGGTGGGGATCACTCCAGAATAACACAACTGCGGCATCAAGTAACAGTAAGATTCGTTGCTAGAGCGTTTTTAGATATTCAATAATCTGATTATGCTGTTCATCCGTCAGCTCCTCGGCAAATCGATGTCCCAGATTCGACTTGCCATACTTTGAGGTGTCAAAGATCAAGCGGCGTTCCGCTTTCGAACGGCCTTTGGGAAACTCTGACAGAGACTTCACTGTGATACCCATCTGGGCTTTATTCAGCTTATCGCTGGTCCTCTTCCATATCGCAGGCCGCTTTGATGGCGATAGAACACCGGCCAGTGTCGGCACGCTACCATTATGGAAGTAGGGCGCGGTCGCCCAAATGCCGTCCAGAGGCGGAGCAACATAGCCATCGGGTTCAATGAATGACTTGGCCTTTCCGTAATCGGTTAACCAGCTCTTGGCATAGTTGTTTCTGTAGCCCTTTGAGAGTGCCGAAAATCGTACTTTATCCGTCTCGATTTCATCGATGGGAATGATTTTTTCTGGATAGTCGGCTTTCGCTCCGTAGGTCCCGTGGCATGAGGCGCAATTCGTTTCGAATAAAACGCGGCCGAATTCAGCAAGTTTTGAGTCAATCGGGTAGGGGTACTTGGGAGGCTCGACCGATTCGATAAACTTCTGAATGCTCTTGAAGTCACCTTCATAGCTGCGGAATTTTTCGCCGTCATTTTGCTTGACCATGATAAATGGCATGAGTGCACGGTGATGCTTTTCCGTGAAGCCATCGATGTAAAGCATTTTCTTTCTTTTGTAATGCCACCATGGTGGCGCGTCCATGTCGTGGTG
>CAJQQR010000210.1 GCA_905480545.1 uncultured Pirellulaceae bacterium | reverse complement strand
GCCGTCACAATCATCGCCAGCTCCGACAAAACGTTCCGCGTTGATAACAGGATTCGAATGCAAACTATCCATCTAAGCTGCCTTGCTGTTGGATTTACTTGCCTCTTGTATCGCTGTCACAAGTCGTTCAAATGGCTCGTCAATATCAACCGTCTTAGAAATCGACTCAAGTGCTGTCTGAACGCTTAATTCGTCACTTCGAAATTGCGAATGAACCGAAAACTCGAGCCTTCCAACCGAAATAAATGCCGAATTCCCGATAACAAGTTCAGAATTCGTCGAGTTGTTCAGATGATTTCCAGAACTGTCGCCTTCGCCTTTGTGGCAACCACTCAAAGATTCGTTGGCGATGCAGCCAACTGCGATATTGAGATTCTGCCGGCAATTTAATAGCAGATTCTGATCCACCAGTATCGCGGAGGGCTTCTGCTTGGTTTTGTTGACAAGTAACTTTGGGATCAACTCACATAATACATGTTCACCAAGAGTCGCTCCGTATAAGATGCGTTGCGATTGTGACGGCCGAACAGGCGTTGTACAGTGAAACTCAACAGGTCTTGCGTTTTCGTTTAGCACAAGCAATCCCCCAACAAAATGGCCGTCAATCTCGTTCGCCCAATAGTATCCCGTCGTGCTCAAACTTGTGCTGCCAGAAAAAAGGAATTCGATATTTAACTCGACAAAACCGACCGTCCATTCGACTAAAATACAGCAATTGGCCGATCTGCCAGTTTCATCGGAAGTTTCCCAAATTCAACTTTAAGCATCATACTGATTGTCCTTTTTCAACCAATTCGGACAGCCAAACTCGGCTGTGTTGTTGGAGTTTGACGATCATAACGACTACAACCACCAGCGTTGCATGCATAGAGCAAAACCGGTGCTAGCAGGGCTTGGCCAATATTTTGGGCCCAGGAATGCACCGACTGTAACGCAGGCTTGCCGATTGTGATCCGTCGACGAAAATTACCGGATTTGATAACGTGAGTTCGTTCCGCCTTATTTCTCATTGACGAAACATCATGCCAGACTTAGTTGCCCAAGGGACCGACCCAACTCAACGTTGGCGACGAGCCATTGAACCGAACGCAGATTTGGAGTTGGGCAGAACGGCAGGTTTTGCAGTAGGTTGGGATCCACAAGTCTCGAGAACTCATGCAATTATTTCAGTTCGCGACAATCGACTGTTCGTAAAAAAAGAAGAAATCGCTCGAAATCCAATCTTTTATCAAGGACGCTCATGCGATTCGTTTTCCATCGTTCCAGGTGAACACTTCGTCATTGGTTCAACGACGTTCACGTTCTCCAATGAACAGGTCAACGTCACCCTTGATGCCCCCAGTCCAATGACCGAGCAAGCTTATCGCGCTCAATATCTCCGTCAGGTCCATTATCGGGATGCGGATAAACGGATTAACGTGTTGGGTCAGTTGCCAGAAATCATTGCGACAGCAAATTCGGATTCAGAGTTGTTTGTTCAGTTGGCCAATGTTCTACTCGCAGGGATCGAGCGGGCGTCGTCGGTCGCGCTCGTTGCAGTGGATGTGGATGCGGGTGATAAGGTCAACGTATTCCATTGGGATCGACGCCGGCTTTCCTCCAAGGACTTTCTACCGAGCGAACGATTAATTCGACAAGCCATCTTAACGGACCAAAGCATTCTTCATATTTGGCGTCCCGAGGAGGGCTCGAGAGCTGCCTACACAATGAGTGCCGAAGGCGATTGGGCTTTTTCGACACCGGTCGCAGGAAACGGCTCACCCGGATGGGCAATTTATGTCGCCGGAGAATTTACCGCTGAATCCGAGGCGCCCTCATCGCAAATCGATACGAATGATTTTCGCGACGATATTAAATTCACAGAACTGGTTGCTTCAACGCTCGCCAACTTAAAAGAAATCACCTTGCTGGAAAAGAATCAGGCGAGTTTAGGCCAGTTCTTTTCGCCGGTCGTGATGAACGCATTGTCGGGTAAAGATCACGACTCTGTCTTTTCGCCACGCGAAACCGACGCCGCCATTCTGTTTTGCGATTTACGCGGTTTCTCCAGGACCTCGGAAGAATTTAGTGACAATCTACTTGGGCTCCTCAATCGTGTCAGCTTGGCGTTGGGTGTAACAACGCACCACATCTTCCAACAGGATGGTGTGATCGGGGACTTTCACGGTGATGCAGCTATGGGCTTCTGGGGCTGGCCACTGGAGCAAAAGGACTATGTCGAACGGGCGTGCTTGGCAGCGCTTGGAATTCGCAGGGAACTAGCACTTTCCTCTCAGGACAAAAACCATCCGCTTCACAATTTTAGCATGGGCGTTGGAATAGCATCCGGAAACGTGGTAGCGGGAAAAATTGGAACGGTTGATCAGGTCAAAGTTACCGCTTTTGGACCGGTCGTCAATTTAGCCGCAAGATTGGAAACCATGACCAAACAATTGCACGCACCAATCTTGTTGGACGAAACAACGGCGCTCTACATCCACGAAGAAGTCGACCCGTCTGTCGCAAGAATCCGTAAGGTCGCCCGGGTTAAACCATTTGGCTTGACGACACCTCTTATCGTATCGGAATTGCTTCCGCCGTTCGATGAATATCCGCAGCTTACCAATGACCATATCGCTGCCTACGAAGAATCGCTCGACTATTTGCTTGCAGGCGATTGGGAAAAGTCGTTCAAACTTCTTCATCAAGTTCCAGCCGACGATCAAGTCAAAGACTTCTTGACCGTGTTTATGGCTCAGCATAATCGAGTTCCCCCCGCCGACTGGCAAGGCGTTATTCCGCTAACGTCGAAGTAGCGGTTGGGCGATTTGAATTTGCGACTTCGCCCCGGTTCGAATGACGTCGAATATAGTTGTTCACCAGAGCACCTGTGGGCTGCCAATGCACAACGACCGACATTAACACGAACCTTCTGCCCAAATTTGCACCAATTCCAAACAAACCCTTGTTGCCTCTTCCATTTCGTCCAAACAAGCCCACTCCATCGGCGAATGGATATTGTGCTGCCCCGAAGAAAGGTTAGGCGTCGGCAATCCCATTTCCGTTAATCCAGAACCGTCGGTTCCGCCGCGAATAATCGTCTTTTTCACATCCAACCCCAAGCGTTCATGGGCCTTGATCGCAAAATCAACAACACGCGGATCCTTTTTTAATCCGTCAGCAAGGTTCCGATATTGTTTTGTGATTTCAAGAGTAATTTTGCTCCCTGGTGTCTTGGATTCGACGTCAGCACAAACTTTTTCCAACTGCTCGGCGAACACAGCAAGTTCGGGCGTATCGAAACTCCGTAAAAGCACATGGACCGTCACCTCGTCGACTCCACCTTTAATAACATAGGGATGCAAAAAACCATCTCGCTCGTCTGTTCGTTCTGGCGACTGTTCCATTGGCATCTGTGAAACGATCTCCGCGGCGGCACGAATCGCATTGACCATTCGATCTCTTCCGATCGAAGGATGGATGTTCACTCCTTCAATCCGTATCAAGGCACCATCAGCTGAAAAAGTCTCAACGTCAACCATTCCCTTTCCTCCACCATCCAAAGTATAGCATGCCGTTGCATTTAGCTCTGCGACGTTGACATGATCGATTCCATGCCCAATCTCCTCATCACAAGTAAACAACATGCGAATCTCCCCATGCTTTAACTCGGGGTTCTCAATCAGATGATTTGCCATCTCCATAATGATCGCAATCCCTGCTTTGTCGTCTCCTCCAAGTAACGTTGTACCGTCAGTCGTAATCAACGTCGCACCGAGCAGGTCGTTTAGCTCAGGATTTTCAGCAACGGTAATGATTTTCGTTGGATCCCCAGCAAGTTGAATATCACCGCCTGCATAACTTTCAATAACATTTGGTTTCACATTTTTTCCTGTTGTCTCAGGCGATGTATCAAAATGCGAGTTAAAGGCAACGACGGGAACATCTTTGTCAACATTGGAAGGCAGGGTTCCGATAACGATTCCATGTGTGTTCATCGAAACACTTGAAACACCTAATAATCGCATTTCATCGGCAACGACTTTGCCAAGATCTAATTGCCCGGGTGTGCTGGGATAGGTATCACTATCGGCCGACGAAGTGGTATCGATCTTAACGTAGCGGAGAAAACGATCGAGCAGTCGTTGACGATTCATGATGCAAGGCCTTTGATTAAAGGAAACTGGGGATTTAACAACTTCATTCTGCGGTCGTATCAAATCGCAACTGATCGTAGAATAGGCTTGTTCCTGCAAAACAAAAGCAGGGACAATAGACTGATTCTTCGCATTCTGATTTCTCGCATTCTGATTCGTCGCATTTTTCTCAAAACATTTTATGTCTAACTCGAAAGTCCGCTACCTCGTATTTGATATCGAGAGCGTTGCCGACGGAAAATTGATCTCGAAAACCAAGTACCCTGGTGAGAACTTATCCGCGGCCGATGCCATCAAAACGTTTCGCGAATTTTTGATGAAAAAGTATGATTCAGATTTTATTCCGTACACATTCCAGATACCGGTATCGATAGTGGTTGCGAAGGTAGCAGCCGATTTCTCATTAATCGACCTGGTTTCTTTGGATGAACCCAATTTTCGTTCACATGTGATTACTCAACACTTTTGGACTGGCTGGGAAAAATACAACCACCCGACTCTGGTCAGTTTCAATGGTCGCACGTTTGACATTCCGTTGTTGGAACTGGCATCGTACCGATTCGGAATCAGCATCGCAGACTGGTTCAAGTGGCGTGCGAAGACTTTTCAACAGCCAAGGAATCGCTACAACATCGAGGGACATCTCGATTTGCACGAAGTGTTGACGAATTTTAGCGCCAGCCGATTTAATGGCGGGTTGAATTTAGCGGCAACACTTATCGGAAAACCAGGTAAACTTGATGTGCAAGGCTTCATGGTTCAGGACATGTTCGACGCAGGACAAATGCAGGAGATCGACGACTATTGCCGATGCGATGTTCTGGATACCTATTTTGTGTTTCTTAGAACCATGGTCTTAATTGGTGAAATCGATCTCAAACGCGAGCAGGATTTGGTTCAACACGCAAAAGAATGGCTGATCGCCGGTATTCCGCAACGTCCAATCTACCAGCAGTATTTGGATGCATGGGGGGACTGGACCAGCCCCTGGGAAGCTGAGACCGAACAGCCGCTAGAAAAAAACACCGCCGACAGCGAAAATGAGCCAGACCATACGCTTGATTCAACTTCGAAGCCGAATTTCGTCGAGACAGACGACTCGTTGCCGTAGCTCGTTCCAAGGCTAAGAAGTATAGTTCCACGTACGAAAAAAATACCTTCGAAAGAAACCATCAAACCGTGTCCGAAATTTTCATTCTTGTTCCCGGTCGAAGTAGCCAACAAGGTTGCGGCATCAACGAAGGTAAGTTTAACGAAACCTACGTGAACGCTACGTCTTTTGTACAAATGAATCCGAACGATATGCTCAGACTGGGCATCGAAGACGAAGAAAAAATAGAACTGAAATCTGATTTCGGTCGGATAGAAATCGCGGTTCGAAAAGCCAAAGCGGACGAACTGCCGGTTGGATTGCTTTTCATGGCATACGGCGATCTATCAAGCCGGTTGATGGGTGGCGACACGCACGGGTCTGGTATGCCAACCAGCAAAGGCCTTGACGTTGAAGTAAAAAAAATTTGATTGCATTCGAAACAAATTCGTTAACAAAACGACAGAGATGATATGGCAACTGCAGAACCAGAAAAAGCGGAATTGAAGATCGTCAACGATGCGACTTGCACCTTTTGTGGTTGCGTTTGCGACGATATTCAACTGACGGTTGATGGTCATAAAATCACCAAAGCAAAAAAAGCGTGTGTGCTTGGCACGTCTTGGTTCCTAAATCATGAAATTGAAGATCGTGCTCCCTGCTTCATCAAGGGGCAACCGGCTTCAGTAGAGGCCGGCATAAAGGAAGCAGCGAGGATCCTTTACGAAGCTCGGTATCCGTTAATCTATGGCCTAAGTGATACCACCGTTGAATCGCAGCGGGTTGCCGTTAGCATCGCCGACTGGATCGGCTCGAATCTTGATACAACCACGAGTGTTTGCCATGGCCCATCAGGCATGGCGTTTCAAAGCGCCGGCGAATCGACTTGCTCATTAGGAGAAGTTAAAAACCGCGCTGACATGGTCATGTTTTGGGGATCAAATCCTGCGGAAAGTCACCCTCGTCACTTTACAAAATACAGCTTGATGCCCAAGGGAATGTACGTCCCCAATGGACGAAAAGATCGCACTTGTGTAATGGTCGATGTTCGAAAAACCAAGAGCGCCAAAGCGGCAGATATCTTTATTCAAATCAAACCACGTAAAGACTTCGAGGCCCTCTGGACGCTACGTGCACTCGCGAATGATATCGAGCTTGACCCCGAACAAGTCGAACGAGAAACGGGTAATCCGCTGTCGTTATGGCAAGACTTGATGGACAGAATGAAGGCCTGTAAGTACGGTGTGATCTTCTTTGGTATGGGACTAACGATGACTCGTGGTAAACATGCCAATAGCGAAGGAATTTTATCGCTGACGCGAGACATGAATCGGCATACGCGATTTGCGTGTAAACCGAATCGTGGACATGGCAATGTGACCGGTGCGGATAACGTGGTTACATGGCGTACAGGGTATCCATTTGGAGTGAACCTTGGTCGCGGCTATCCAAGATTTAACCCGGGTGAATACACTGCATCCGACGTTTTGGCTCGGGGTGAAGCCGATGCGGCAATGATCATCGCAAGTGATCCCATGGCAAACTTCAGCCAACCGGCACGCGAGCATTTGAAAACTATTCCGTACGTCGCGTTGGATCCGAAAGAAACGCCAACCACCAAACACGCTGCCGTATCATTCACAGTGGCGACCTATGGAATCAATGTTCCCGGAACGGTTTACCGGATGGACGATGTGCCGATCCCGTTAAGGACAGCATTTGACTCGCCCCTCCCCAGCGATTTGAAAATCTTGCAAGGGATTGAGAAAGAGGTTTTGGCTTTGCGATCGGCTGCATTCGCCAGCTAGATAAAGATAATTTGGTGATCGAGATTATCGAATTCAAGAATCGCTCTGCGAAACGTATCAACAGTGTTGCCGTCGTTAGGCTTGAAATGCTAAATCAAACGTTGAATTCTCGGTAGCAGACAACGAGGAAAACAGCAGCGAAGGTGGAACAGCTGCGGAGTTGAAACGGCTGCGGAGTTGAAACGGCTGCGGAGGTTGGGGAAACAAAGAACCTTGCCTCGCTCTCCCAATGGCAGCGGCAAATTGCTAGGCATCATCGGGCGACTTGATGGAAAAAGTCGAAAGGAAGTAAATTCGCTTCATCCGTATGACCACCCGTCGTTTACGGGGCACCGGAATCAGATAGCCCAAAAAACGTCGCCAAGCGAACTTGGCGACGCGCGTAGATATCTTCAACACATTTGAAGATAGACTCATTAACCATGGCAACGCGAAAAAGTACCGTTGTTAATCAAGAATTCTTGAGCTTATCAATTTCCGCCAAAACACTCGTTAATTCATCCTTGATCTGCTGCAATTCATCCGGATCGTCAGCTTGCGAAGTTGCACCTGCCAACTGTTGCTTCAACTTGGTTTCTTTCTTCCGCAATATCTCAAGCCGCTTCTTCGCTTTTCTGTCCATTATTTTTCCTTAGTTTTTATGGGAAAATCCGCACCAAAGCCATAAAGGGTTTGATTTCTCCATTGACTTCGTTATTTTGGTGTTAGTGGCGGTTTATCTCTACCATCGCATTTACTCCAAAAACAGGCGAACAAACCAATGCGTTATTCATTCCGATTGGCCGAACTTCTCGGCCATGTTCCCGACCCTCGAAAGCGTCCAGGAACGATTAAGACCATTGTCGAGTATACCGGTCTTGATCGACACCAAGTAGCCGCGTTGTTAAAGAATGAAGTTAAATACATCCCCCTTAAAGCGCTTTCACGCCTCTGTGATTTCCTGATTGAACATGGACACTGCAGCGCTGATAAGCTGCCGGGTTCGTTGTTTTCGATCGAGCCTGAGAACTTCTGGGAATTGCTAGCTCGTCGAAATCGATTGCAACTAAGCCTCGGAGTTCGTCGGGAACTGGATCAAGATAATCCAGATGTTTGTTATGTCGTCGCGTCCGACTCAGTACTTCTCGGTGAGTTATTGAACGGCGTCACGACCTTGGGGGGCACGGCTCACTTTCGAGAGTCTGGACAAATGGTTGCAGAAACAGCCGGCAACCACGTGCCACGCCCGGAACATGTCAAACAGTCGTTGGTTTGGAGCCCCGGTCAAGCGAAAGCAACTGAAGTGATGGACCGTGCTCATTCGGTTTACAATGATTTTTCTGAGTCCAGTTCAGATAAAGCGCTCGTTTGTATTGGAAGCACTAAAAGCAATCCAGTAGTCGAACTTGTCTTAGCATCAGCGTTTGGATGTGAACCGTATGAGACTCAAGACAACGTCGAATCGGCTACTGATCGAAAGGTCCCGTTCTTTCTTCGATATCGTGACAAGGATCCCAAACCTGCCTCGTGTGTTGGTGGAGAGCAATTGAGTAAAACGGAAAAAACGGACACACCGGGGATTTATTACGAAGGCGCTGACGGGAAGTGGAACCACGTTTCGTGGGACGGACCGAACCAAGATGCGGCTTTCGTTTTCTATATCCATCGTGAATCGCATGGCCGTCTCGAAATGGCGATGGGTGGATTTTCGGGTCGTGGAACGCGTTTGCTGGCCAGCACACTAGCCCGCCGGGGCGAAGATTTCTGGCCACCAGTTTATGAAGGGCAGGGCATCCAGGTTGGTGCTTACCTGATTCAGTACACCGTTTCAAAAGATCAAAACTCGGCGAAGGATATTTTGAGGACCGATTTGACTGGCGACATGAAGTTAATTCCAATCGCTGCCGAAGCGATCGAACGGCGAATGGTTGTGTAACACCCCTGTCGAAACTTTGGATACATCATTTGTGATTTGACTCGATCACCGCAGGCTCCGGAAACGGAGCCTTTTTTACGAAAACCGAGCCTTAGCAACAGCAAACTGGAAGACACATGGGAATGCGTTTCAGTCTTCTTTCGAAGTCAATTAGCGGTTCTTCTGCAAAGTTTGTGGGTGAGTGTCGATTTTTCGATGAAAACACCTTCCTCCGGCTTTCCAACAAAGGCAATGTTTTTGCGGTCTTACGAATCCAGCATCGTGTGCCAAAATTTTGGTGAGCAAACGATGGCTGGGGCCGATGAAGGCAAAAACGGCGGGTTTATCGTGTTACTGAAAAGGGAATCCAAAGCTTGTAAACTTCCACCCAGCGATTTTTTGTCTGAACACTTTCCCTCAATTCACCCACAAAGTTGGCAGAAGAACCCAATTAACCGAGTGACATTTCGATCGCATCAAAGATCATATCAAGCTCTTCTTCGGAAATCGCAAGCGGTGGCATGATGATGACAGTATTACCAAGTGGTCGAATTCGAACACCATATTGCTGCACCAGGTCACAGAAGTAATATCCGAATTCAGATTCGTTCTTACCCGCAGGAGTCTTCAGGTCGAACGCCGCGATCATTCCGCGTTGCCGTGGTGATTCCACAAAATCGAATTCTTTCAATCGTTCAAGACGAAATCCGATGCGGCGCATCTTTGGTTCAAGATTCGATATTGTTTTCTCCTCATCGAACACTCGCAAACTTGCGATCGATGCGGCACACGCCAATGGATTCCCTGCAAAAGTATGCCCGTGAAAAAGAGTTTTTTTCTCGGCGATGTCACCAAGAAACGCGTTGTAAACCTTCGTGGATGTTAGCGTGGCAGATATCGGCAAATAACCACCGCTCAACCCCTTACCGAGGCAAAGAATATCAGGAGCTACGTCTTCGTGTTCGCAAGCAAACATCTTCCCCGTCCGCCCAAAGCCAACAGCAACTTCGTCGGCAATCATCAGAACGTTATGCTTCTTCGCGATTCCAGCAATTCCGCGCAGGAAACCCTCGGGATGGATCTTGATTCCGGCAGCTCCCTGAACAAGAGGCTCAGCAACGATGGCCGCAACTTGGCCAGCATTCTCCGAAAGAAGTCCCTCGAACTCGGTTAGGCTTTTCTCCAATGCTCGTTGACGTGATTCATCATCCACGAAATCAAATGCGTTGGGAGCATTCAATCGCAACGGCTCAAACAAAAGTGGTTTAAAGATTTGGTGAAACAGGGGAACGTCACCGACGCTAACCGTTCCAATGGTGTCGCCATGGTAGGCATTGCTCAATGCGATGTATTTCGTTCGCTTGGGTTCCGGTTGATCACACTGTTGCCAATACTGAAAGGCAATCTTAAGCGCTACCTCAATCGCATTGGCACCATCGCTGCAGAAGAAGACATGCTCCAAATTGTCTGGCGTAACGTCAACCAACATCTTTGCCAACAAAATCGTTTCGACATTACTTGCGCCAAGGTTCGTTACGTGGGCAACCTTTTTAAGCTGGTCCTGTATCGCGGCGTTTATTTTTGCATGTTGATGGCCATGAACATTACACCATAAACTACTCACAGCATCGATATACTCGTTCCCGTGAATGTCGCGAATGCGGCAACCCTTTGCCGATTCAACAATAAACGGTGTGTAACTGGCCATCTGAGTAAACGAGTGCCAAACGTGTTTCTGATCCCAAAACTCAAGTTGCTCGTTACTGGGTTGCGGCGCCGGTTCTTGTATGACAATTTCCACGTCTGAATTTCAACAGAACAAACTAAAGCGTAGTTACCACTCGACAGTAACTGTTTCGCCAATATCAAGCCCGAGCATCTCCGAAACCGAAATCCCGGTCAACTCGATACGTAACGGCAACGCGTCCGAAACAATCGCCAGCAATGTTGCATCGGGCTGACCATGCTCTTCAGGATAAATGCCAATGGTATTATGACCGCCAACAGAAATCGATACGCTTTCATCACGTGGCGCATTCAACAGTTGTTCAATGGTGATATCGGTTACCAATCCACCGGTCTCGCTGAACGCCACAACAGAGCCAACAATTTTTTCAGACAAGGATTCCCTCCGAATTTTTTTTCAGCCATTTCATCCGCCACACCATTCTGAACATTGTAAAGTTAATGCGGACGATCGCCAATCACAGGCGCAGTCCTATCGCAATCGTTAAGTTTTCATGAAGAGGGTCTCGGCGATGTCAAAATCCTATTCGAATCGATTGTCCCACGAGATCCCCCAATCGTTTGACCGCGTCGCCACCGTTCACCGCGATTTCAAGGCATCCGTTCGAACCGATCAATGCAACCAGCTGATCAAGCTCCTTAGCGGCGTATGAAGTGTCAATTCCCTCCAATATCGAGTCCCCGTAACAGATTTTGCAGAGGGGCCAATTGACGTCGCATAAAAGCGTTTCGTGCACATTGGTGATTAAGTTGCCAAAAGAATCCGAGTACACGAATTCGCCGTGAATTTCGTTTTCCAAAACAGAAGCCCTTGGCACGTCGAAACAATCGATCAAATCCGTATCGCTTCCAAATTGCCCTAGCGTTTCTGGCTCCGATATCGTCGCCATAGAAATCTTTGCAGCAATCGGAGCCATGACGTCTCGACCATGAAAAGTATTCGATCGGCTTGATTCGATCAGCGATGAACGGACCTTCACGATTCTCGGCTTGAGTTCGTGACTAAGAATTACGGACAATAGTCCGTTGTCAGGGCAAACAAAAACACGACCTTGATGCTCCACGCAGACAATGCCTCGATCCGTTCCAACGCCCGGGTCGACGACAACAACAAAGATGGTTCCAACTGGAAAACTTGAAACACAATCGTTCAAGACATATGCCGCCTGCCGAATATTTTGCGGTGAAATAGAATGTGTAACATCGAAAATTTGCAAACCGGGATTGAGCCCTATCAGGATCCCCTTCATCTGCGCAACGTAGTAACTGTCCGCACCAAAGTCTGTAAGTAAAGCAACGATAGAATTTGGCGACTTCATCAAATCACCCCTATCTACAACTTTTTTTCGATGATCGCGATCAAAAGTTCGCGAACCTTACCCGGATTGGCATTCGGATTCTTCTTTTTTGCCTGGCCAATCAATGAACCAATCGCTTGTTTTTTTCCGGCTTGAAAGTCCTCAACGACTTGCGGATTCATCGCAAGCAATTCCTCGCAAATCGATTCTAATGCCGAATCGTCAACTGCTTCAATGCCCAATTCTTTCATAACAACCGCCGGGTCCAAGTCTTTTTCAAGCAATACTTGAAAGACATCTTTTGCCCGTGAATTATCGAGCTCACCGGCAGTCAACTTTTTGATCAAATTCGCAAGTCGGTGTGACGCAATCGGAAACGCTTCAATTCCCATTTCACGATCTTTCATGATCTGCAAAACATTTTGTTGCATCCAATTTGATGCAACTTTTCCTTCACTCGATTCCTTTGCGACCGCTTCGAAATACTCCACGAACTCCCGACCTTGGTTGACCATAACATCGGAATCGTACGGCAAAATTTGATACTCGGATTCGAGTCGATTCCGAATCGCCGAAGGAAGTTCCGCCATCGTGTCTTTGATTGTGTCTATCGTTGTTCCGTCTATCACTACGGGTACCAAATCCGGATCGGGAAAATAACGATAGTCCGCAGACTCTTCTTTTTCACGCTGCGGAATGGTCTTCTGCTCAGAGTCATTCCAGCCAACCGTTTGTTTAGGGCGATCATCAATCGTAAAACCGTCGGACTTCCAATTCGAGAACTGCCGTTCCGATTCGTATTGTAACGCCCGTTCCACGGCGCGAAAACTGTTGAGATTCTTGACTTCAACAATCGGCGTTGCAATTTTCTCTCCATTGGATTCGATATGCAGATTTACGTTGGCATCAACACGCAGACTCCCTTCTTGCATGTTGCAATCGGAGACGTTGAGATAACCCAGTAGTAATTTCAATTCGGTCAAATAGGCTTTTGCCTCTTGGGGCGACCGAATATCCGGCTCGCTCACAATCTCCAGCAGAGGAGTACCGGTTCGATTCAAATCGATCTTTGTGTCGGCCGATCCAGAAACCTCATCGTGAACGCTCTTCCCAGCGTCCTCTTCCAGATGGGCACGAATCAAACGAATTTTTTTCGTTTTAAACTCTCCCTTCGGGTCGGAGATCTCAAGGTAACCAGGACCACAAATCGGTAAATCAAACTGACTGATTTGATAACCCTTTGGCAGATCAGGGTAAAAATAATTCTTGCGGTCCCATTTGGAAAACCTTGCAATTTCGCAGTTGAGCGCAATTCCGGTTTTGATCGAGAGCATCAACGCTTCACGATTCAAAACCGGCAACGTTCCAGGCATGCCGGTGCATAGGGGACAAGTCTGCGTGTTCGGTTCCGAGCCGAACTTCGTGCTGCAACCGCAGAAGAGTTTACTTTGGGTTTGTAATTGGACGTGGACTTCCAGGCCGACAATCAACTCAAATGCTGGATCACTCATTTCGCTGCTCCAGTCACCATCGCAGGCTTCTTGGTATGCCAATCCGTGTTCTTTTGAAAGCTGCAAGTCGTTCGCAAAATCAACTCTTCCGAAAATGATGGACCTTGTAATTGGAGGCCGATGGGTAATCCCGATTGAGTGAAGCCACTTGGAAAAGAGATCGCCGGGATCCCAGCAAGGTTCGCCACCACCGTGTAGATATCCCCCAAGTACATGGATAACGGGTCTTTTTTCTTTTCGCCCAACTTGAATGCCGGCGTCGGCGTTGTTGGCCCCAAAATGAGATCGACCTGTTTGAATGCCGCGTTCAATTCATCTTGGATCAATCTTCTTGTCTTCAGCGCCTTCAAGTAGTACGCATCATAGTACCCAGAACTCAGGGCATAAGTCCCCAACATGATTCGTCGTTTGACTTCAGCACCAAAACCTTCCGAACGTGTTTGCCGATACATCTCAAGTAAACGATTTTCGGCGGCATCAACATTTTTTTCTGTTCGAAACCCGTAGTGGGCGCCATCGTACCGAGCCAGATTTCCCGATGCTTCGCAAGACGCAACCAGATAATAGGTCGCGACGCCATAGGATGTCATCGGCAAAGAAATCTCAGTAAATTCTACGCCCATTTCCTCGAGCGTCTGCCTGGCCTGTCTTACCGATTCGGCGATCTCCGGATCCAACCCCTCACCAAGGTATTCTTTCGGAATTCCAATTTTCAATCCGGAAACGTCGCCATGAAGAGTCGCCATATAATCTGCTGGATCTGTTGGCGAACTAGTCGAGTCTTTTGGATCATGGCCAGTAGATTCATTCAATAGCAATGCTACGTCGCGGGCGTCACCAGCCAAAATCCCAATTTGATCGAGGCTACTCGCAAACGCGACCAAGCCGTACCGACTAATGCGACCGTAAGTTGGCTTTAAACCGGTCACGCCGCAAAACGCCGCCGGCTGCCGAACCGATCCACCGGTATCTGAACCCAACGAGAGAGGTGCCATCCCCGCGGCGACACATGCCGCCGCACCGCCACTGGATCCCCCCGGAACGCGATCCGTATCCCATGGATTTTTGGTCCTCGAAAACGCCGAATTTTCGTTCGAACTCCCCATGGCAAATTCATCCATGTTGGTTGTGCCCAGCAAGATACCATCCGCACGTTTGATTTTTTCAATCAAGGTCGCGTCGTACGGCGAAACGAAATGTTCCAACATTTTCGACGCGCACGATGTCACTTGACCTTTGACACAAATAACGTCCTTGACGGCCACTGGAATACCCGAAAGCGAACCAAAAGCCGTATTGGACGAATGCTTTTGGTCGAAGGCTTTTGCTTGATCCAAAACATAGGATGGATCGAATCGAAGAAACGCATTGACGTCTGCGTCACGTTTCTCCACCTGTTCGACAAACGCTTCCGCCACCTCAACTGAAGAGAATTTTTTGTCGCCAATCCCCTCAATCAATTCAAATGCCGATAGTTGATTTAACATGACCGATACACAGTTTCTGTCACGCTCCGTCGCAACTGATAAATGATTTAACGGTGAATGATGGAAGCCAAATCACATCACTCGAACTTCACTTCTACAACAACTTCATTTCGGAGCAAGAAGTTGAAGTTGGTTGACAATCGAACTCGTTGACCAGCTTTTCCGGATTCATATCGGGAAGATTGTCCAATACCGACGCCCGCAATCGGCCAGTCCGAGCTAAGATGCGGTTTCGACAAAGGCATCAGGGATTCCAACGATTACCAGCGAATGATCGTAACCAAGTTAGGTTATTTCTTCAATTCGTTGGCGTTACCAAGCACAGCGGGAACGAGATAAAACTCGCCATCAGATTTGGGTGAGTTTGATTGAATTTCCTCACGTGGAACGCTAGGCCGCGTTAGATCATCCCGCAAAGCATTTGTGAGATCGCTAGGATGAGCCAACGGTTCAACCAAATCGGTCTCCAGCTCCGAAAGCTGCTCGGCATAACCCAAAATTCGATTCAACTCAGATTCAAGCGACTCGATTTCGCCGTCCGACAACCTCAGGCGGGCAAGCATTGCAACATGCTCGATCGATTTCTTATCCATAAGCCTCGCTCGAAAACGGCAAATACAGGTGAGTGCTCAGCCGACAAAAACCAAAATCAGAGAAGGTAAAGCCCAATCCTCAGGCAGATTAGAGCCGTTACGGAGAAACCGTGAACGACCTGGAAACCGTGAACGACTTGGAAACCGTGAACGACCTAGACCCAGAGAAAAAAGCATCTCACGTCACCCAGCCATCATCAGAAGTCGGCTTGAGCCAACTTCATTTGATACCGCTACTTTGACGGAATCGCAAACGGCTTGTTCTTCACAGCTTTTCGAATCTTGCCGCTTCGAATGCATTGAACGCAAACTTTCATTCGCTTTGCACCGCCCTCTGGCAATTCAACCTTGATTCGCTGCAGGTTTGGCTTGAACTTGCGTCGAGTGATTCCGGTAATTTTCGTACCGACACCGCCAAGGTACTTCGCCTTACCGCGGGTTTCTACTGAATTTCCAAACTGTGACGTTTTGCCACAGACTTCGCATTCGCGTGCCATAATGTTCTTCTCAACAAAAAGTTAATCCACCAATTTATTGAGAATTCGGCGTTTGTTCAACCGCGAATTGACGTATTTCCACAGTTTTCAAAAAGTCAAACTCAAAAACGCCACTTTGTGAGCGTTCAGTCGATGGATCTCAAGAAGATTTGACCGCGAAAAGGTCGAAAATACGATATTCCCAACGCTCGGGGGTTCAAATTCATCATCATTTGGCTCCGCGGCAAACTATTCCAACAAAAACCTGCAACTGATGGTGATCTTTTCGATTTCCGTCGAATTTTCGTCCATTGTCTTGATCGCCAAATTGATATCCGTGGACAAATTGACATTTGTGGACAAATTGACATTTGTGGACTTGGAGAGTTTCAGACCCAAACACACCGGTTATTGCCCGCGAACGCTTTCAATTAAACTTTCGACAATCTTGGCAAAATTTGTTTTGGGGAACCATCGCTCATAACGGCACCTGCCTTGGGTACCTGATCAAAAGGATCCATTACTCAACGAGGGAGAAGCATCACGGAATTCCTCATGGTTTAATTCACATCAAGCTTGCGAACTGCATCTTCGTTCAATTTTCCATTGAACAAGCCCAAGATTCGGAATCCCAAATTTGGTGACTTCCACTTTTTGGGAATCATACGAAATTGCCGTGGAGACGAGCGGTCGTTTTTTGTCAGGAATTCAACACCAAAAACGTTTGGCAGCGAAAGCGATGCGCTCGTCCGCCCGATTTGAGCGTAGTTCAATCGTGGATCGTTCGTTTGAATCCAATATTGAATTTGCAATACGTTGAAACCTTTAACGTGCTCAGTCAAATCAATCATCTGGTTTTCAGGGGAGGTCTGAGTGCCCTTATTTTCGTAAACGTTAATCCAAGGACATTTTTCCAACAGCCCTGGGTTGTTACTCATCTTACCGCGAATTCGAATGCCTGCCTGACAATCATCCGCGAACAACGAGAATGGAGATTTCATCCTTGCCGATACGATTGGCGAAACGCGATATGTATAGGTCAAATGAGACTCAACGTTCAATTCGGTTGGACACAAATAACAAGTGCCTCCATCTTCTTCCAAATGGAATGTCAACCCCTTCCAATTGTCAAGATTGTCGTTGACGCCAAAATTCATGTCGAATGCGTGGACGCGGAGATCGACGTCACCGCCACCCATAACTTCCATGAAATCGTCGTCAGATTTGTAAGCTCGCTCTTTAAATGAAACGACACCGTCGACTCGGGTCGACAGTGTTTTTGAGCGTGCAGACCATTCTAATACTTGCCCAAGTGAATCTTTAATTAGGCTGTATTTCCGTTCAAAACTCTGATTATCACGAGAATTGTATAAATCGATTATCTCATCGGTGGGTGTATTTTTCTGCAAGATGGCATGCCCGTAGTTCGCGTACGTCCATTCATTTGACGTGCTAATTTTGTAAACGATTCCATCTGGATCTCGGCGAGTCAATTCCCGGCAAAAAGCCTCTGCTTCTTCAAAAGAGACATTAGTGATCGCGCTATCCCCGGAAATTGCATAACCCCCGGTCATTACATTTCGCGATTGACTTTCATGACCGCCCACAACGGATTGGTACTGGTCAACGGTGACCAAAGACTCGCCGCACAAGAGGTTGACATCCATGTTTCGCCAACCGAGTTCGGAGAA
>CAJQQR010000209.1 GCA_905480545.1 uncultured Pirellulaceae bacterium | reverse complement strand
TTGGGTTCATCCGTAAGCTGTCTTTTTCTGAAACGCAGTTTTGAAACTCATTCCAAATTGGAAATCGGGGCGTAGCTCAGCCTGGTAGAGCGCTTGCTTTGGGAGCAAGAGGTCGCATGTTCAAATCATGTCGCCCCGACTCACGAATAACACGTAAAAACGCGACTGGAACGAAAGTTTCGTTACAGGAATTCTAATTCCGTGCGGTCGGTTGAATGTGGCAATTGCCACTTTGAACCGCAATCTGGAACCGCACGATGAAAACAACGCCCAGCTACCGAAAGCTATCTGTACGCACTTCTCAAGGCCTTATTCACTACGCCGTTGTCCGTTTCAATGGAAAGGATCACTATCTTGGCAATTGGAACTCAAAAGTTGGCAAAGCCAAATATGATCTTCCGAGTCTTCAAAATGGCGACCGAAAAAGAAAAACTACCGGCTGAAAAATATCAGGCCATGATTGCCGTTTAATGGCTTCGAAAGGGAACGATAACGCTGCCCGAAACAGTCAAGACCAAACCCGTTGAAGTTGCCGCCATCAACGCAGCAATGAAACGTTGGCATTCCATCATGGATGGCCGTTAGAGTTCTTTTTGTCATCAGCTGTTAACTGGAATGGGACATAGCGAATTATGTCGATTGAAACCGGATCTAATCGATGGTTCGTAAGCTGTTAGGGCATTTATTTGAGAAACTCACAAAAACGCCCACCGAGATCAATCTAGGTCAGACCTGCACGGTGACATGCGTGTAATCGTTGGCAACAGAGATTTCTGATTGCCTGAAATTCTGGAACGGACCGATGCAATTCGCGAACAGTGGCTTTCTGCGCGGCGCCGCGGAGGGCGGCACTTACTTCACGCGAAGTTTTTCAATGGGAATCACCGCCAGTTCAGCACTGTTGTTATTGCCGTTGCGTTCACCATTATTGGAGTAGCCCACGTAGAGCTTGCCCTGATATTCAATTGCATAGGGATAGGACAAAGCAGCGCCCGGATGGGATTCACCAGGGCCCTTCGAAAACACAGCATGGCGAATAACAAACACCTTGGAGAACGTGTCCTCGCCCGGTTTACTCACGGCGATGGTCAGTGGTGAACGGCGACCGCCGCCGTCCGCGGTCGTTGAGCAGACGAGATAGCGCTGCCCCGTGCTCAACATTCCAGAGGCAGGTTTCGAGGTAGCCATGGGCAGGTTGCTTTCAGCGGACGCGGTCCAAGTCCGGCCGTAGTCATTACTTATCGCAGCGAGCGCCAACGCCTTGCCGCCATATCGCGCGATATTCGTAACCCGGGGCCCATCGACAATGATTGACGATTCTCCCCAAACGTTTCCTAATCCGGTTCCACGGGGAATGACCGCGGTCTTCCATTTTTTTAGATCATCCCCCACACTGATCGCCACCGCGGCGGGATGACCTTGCCCCACAATGAAACCTGGCATGATCCAGTTGCCGTCATCCATCTTCAACGGCTCGGTCATAGGCCAGAAACCATCTTTTACAACCGTGCCGAGTGGTTGCCACTTCTCCGTCTTTTCGTTCATGGTGTAGGCGCGGGTGTGAACTCGTTCACGCGTTCCATAAAAAGAGCCAAGAAATGCCCACAGGACTTCGCCCTGGGAAATAAAGACGCCATGGCTTACAGCAAGATCATCGTCTTCGATCCCCACGTCAATCGTCTGGACCTTTGACCATGTCTTCCCACCGTCTTCACTCACGCAGTATCGGCCTTCTTCAGTGAGCGTGTTTTCGCTGCCCTTGTTGTGGCCAAAAGAAGCGTATAGTTTTCCCTTGTGCCAGGCCAGAGCCACACCATGAAGAAACCCGTACCCATCGACCTTCTGTTCGAACTTCTTGATGATGTGAAATTGAACACCTTTGAGAACCTCAGCTTCGGACATCTTGGGCAAAGCCGGTCCGTTCCACAACGTAAACTTTTGCGGCGGTACTGGGATTTTATGTGTGGCCGTCACTGGTTTGTAAGCCGTTGCCATCTGTTTGGCGTCGAGCGGTTTGTTGAAGAGACGAATCTCGTCGAGCGCTCCGACAAAGTTTTGCCGAATGCGACCGTTGTCATCGACTCCACCGAACGTGAGCGGGGCTTTGGTTTGTGGAATCGACTGCGTGAGTTGCACTTGGTCCGCAAGTTTTCCGTTTACCCATAGCTCTGCGGATGATGGACGCACGACGACGCCGACGTGATACCAATGTCCCGGTTGAATAGTCGTTTTCGCCTCGGCCGTCACCCACTTCCCTTGCCACGCGTAAAGCCGAAAGCGGTTGTCCTTATCAATCATCACTCCCCACTGCCGCTCGTTGAGTGAGTAGCGATTCTTTGCGGCTATCATTTGTTGATTACCGCCAAGCCGATACGGATTCACCCATGCGGTCAGCGTGAAGCCCACCTTCTTCGCGGCAAGGCCTGATGAGTCTTTAACTCTGAGCAGTGACTCGCCATTGAGAACGAGACTGGTCTTGTTCACACCTGGAGCCGTTGTGGCGACGCCGTGTAACGCCAATTCAGATGTTTTTACGGAATCCAGGGCCCACCAATGGATTTCAGACTGCGATAACAATCCCTTGCACACAAACTCAGCTTGGTCCCGCTTCCTGGACCGGGCCGAAGGATCGCGGAGCGTTGAGGCGGGGACAAGGGCTGGAACCAATTTTAAGGCCTTGAAAACGTTGAGACGCTCGTGCCCCCGCTTGCGGTTAATCTCATCTTTGGCGTACTCGCCGTTGGCATATCCAGCGAACGCACACACCACAACAAACAAACCAAACGACTGCCCCGTTAATGCGACAGTCACTCTCTTTTTCCAGGGCATCGCGAATCTCAGCAGATTTGAAAAACGGTAGGTAAAGTTTTATGGGATAAACCCAGTTTAGCGGAGTGACCGTCACGTAGGGAACAGCGTAGAAGCAATGATGATGTGACCAAGCGGCAGCACGATTGTCGTCGGCTAATCAGGTATAACGCAACCCATCGATGGTGATCGATTGGGGCTAGAATTCGGCAGCGAGGGCTTTTGAAAACGATGCTTGGTATCAGGTGGGAAACTCGAAACAAACTTGAACCAAGCGAAGCAAGTCGCTCGGCATGTTGCATCTTGGGACTGGCGGAAGTGGTCAAAGGTGGAGGTGGAGCGGGACAAACTGCGATTAGTGAACGACCTGCGATTCTCAATTTCCAATCCGCCGCTTGGGTTAGTCGCATTGCTGAACAGAGAACTTGAGCATCGGTTCCGTAAGTGCTTTACTTCGCGATGTCAGATATTTATTGGTTATCTGCTCTATTTCTGTTTCGCATCCCATCATGAAACAGCTTTTTAATGAAGCATTGACCTAACCGTTCTTGCGAGAGCGCGACGGGCAACGGTCATGTCGAAAGGGCGCGTATTCATGCACAAATCAGTAGTCTGACGAATCATCATCAGCGCCGAGTCGGCGTCGCACCGTGGTTCGCAAGACTTTCAATTTCTTTTCGGGAGTATCTTTCCCGAATAGGCATTTTCGCGTTGTTGGTCTGCAGCTCCGATTTCAACGGCGAAAGCGCTGCCACCTGATGCAAACTGAAATGTGACCGAATCGACGTGGGCGCTGATTCGATGAGGCTTAGGCATTGAACCCTTGAAGCCCAGTTCTCCCAATGCAGGAATCACGTCGCGTTTGAGTTCGTCGTGCATTTCGTCGCGTGATAACATCTTTAGCAGATAACGCCTGCATTCACTCGCGAGGTGTGCTGTGTTCTGTGCAGCGAAATGTTATTAATATTCCGCCTATTCAGAGCCCTGCTCTACCCTCTTGAGTTTTCGAGGGAATTCTATCTCCGCCCAGATGGGTTTGTGATCAGACAAAGGTTTTTTTAGTTCAATGATGCCTCCGTCTGTTGCCTGGGCGCCTGACAGATGGTTGTACAAAATATGATCGATTACACCGAGGTTATTTTTGGGATTCTGGGCGTTGTATGTGGATTTTTTGGAGACATCAATCTCCAGATCATTCCACGTTGGTTTAAATCCTGCCCCCTCGATCGTTTTCATTGCAGCGTCGCCTAGTCTGTTGTTGTAATCCCCGACGACAATGACCCTCTCAGTTGATTCCCTTGGTAGGATCTTGGTCGCAAGGCTAAACGCATGGCCATCATTTGCGCCCGACTTGCAGATATGTAGTGAGTAAATGCGAATGAAACTCCATCAATCTGAGTCACAGCTCTGACAACCGAAGCGGGATTCCAGCCGCGGCCCGTGAGTTTGTGTTCTTCAGTGCCTTTTAAAGGTGTCCTGCTGAGAATCGTCTTGTACTTATTCTTGTGATTTGCCGAAGATATTTTGCCCACAAAACTATACTGCATCCCCAGCACCTTTCCGACGCGTGCCGTCCAATCACCATCTGGAGCTTCGTCAAAACCGATGATATCCAGTTTGTATGGCTTGAACATCTCACCAATCTGTTCTGGGGTCGCGCTTTTGCTGAACTCGACATTGTAAGAAGCAACACGAACCGTAACGGGTTTGTCAGGCGTTGGAGCGGCAAGACAGAGCGTCGCGCCGCACAGATATGTAACGACAAGGGGTAATAATATAAAGGCTCTCAATCTAAGTTTCTCCTGTTCGATAGATTCTTTATTCACGTGGCCCAAAAGTTGTATCGCGTTGCGGTGTCGTATTTAATACTCGATGTTTAAAACTCTATGTCTTCTTGTCTTTCAAACTGAACTGACTCCGATCACCGTGCTGCTTGTGTTTGCGGTTGATGCAGTTTAACTCTAGGTCAGCGGATGCTTCAGTGAGCGTCATGTCGATCCAGCCATGCGCCTGGCCTTTCCCGAAATAGTAACTGACTGCCGGTTGGTTAATGAGGTGGAGATGACCCCGTTGATCCTGTCGCCATTGATGCGTGTGGCCACAGATATAGGCTCTGGCATGTTTTCGTTGGGCAAGCAGTTTCAACAGAGACGGCCCATCAGACATGCCCTTGATGGGACGCACCCCCTGAGTGGGAGCCGAATTGAAGTGACCAAAGATCAGGGCCGGTTTATCGGCTCGTTCGTCAAGTTGTTTGGCGAGCCATTCCAACTGTTTGTCTCCCAGGATTCCCTTTCTTCCTGAATCCAACAGGACGAGGTTCGCGTGCGGCAGTTCAATCACGTCCGCCTGAATGCCCATTTTCTCTTTCTTCATTAGCGGGAGCAATTTCCACAGGTTTTTCCGATTGTCGTGATTCCCAATCGTCACATGAATGGTGATACCCGCAGCACGAATCGGTTTAACAAGCCTGAGAAACTCTTTGTATTCGGCTTCGTTCCCTCTGCTGAGCGCACAGTCGCCGTTGACAATCAAATGAGCCGGCCGAGGGTTAAGCTGGAGGACGTTCTTGGCCGCCTCCGCAAGACATTGTGCCATATTTACACTCTCATGCTCGTCCTCCCCGACGGGAGAGCCAGGCCACTTCGTCCCAGGATAGACACGATCTGGATTGGCACTGATGTGCGTATCGGCCAGCAACGCTACTCGGTTCTGGTCCAACTCAGCACGTTCACTACCCGCGACGGCAAACACGCGTGGCATCATCATCGTCGTGCCACCAATAGCGAGCGAGCATTTTACGAATTGATGACGAGTGATCGGCGGAAGCATGATAGGCATCTTGAATCTCCTTGAGTTCCGTGTCTGAGTGATGGATTACGCAACCAAGTACGTGTCATCATCTCGCGAACGTTATGGATCAGGCGGCCCAGAGACCGCCTTCCTTTTGGAGTCGGTGCCACCGTTTTCACATGCATCATGTGGTTATAATTCGTTCGCTATTCTGCGTAAAGCATTTCGATCATCTTGGGACGTGTTACTTTGAGGCGATCGTAATCCAGCTTCAAGCCGTAAGGCCCGAGAATCGCTTGTAAGGCGTCATAGATTGGCTTTACGTCATCGAAAGGCCCTGCGACAGAGTCAAGGGGTGTCGAGCCTGCGTTATTTCGTGCGTTCCGGTCAGCGCCTTTTGCGAGTAGTGCTTTGACAATTTCCTCGCGACACAGAAACGCGGCTATATGCAGTGCGGTCGAGCCCTCATTGTTCTTGACTTCGAGATCAGCGCCGCCCTCGATCATCAGAATTGCTGTTTCGTTCTTACCAAACGAAGCTGCAGCGATGAGGGCGGTGGAGCCGCTCTCCGGTTTTTGTTCATTCAGGTTGGTACCTGCCGCGATATGTTGCCGGACCGCTTCTACATTCCCCTCCACTGCTGCCTCAGTGAGAGATGTTTTCGGGGCAGAAACGGGTTCCGACGGAGACATAGTTTCTGATGACGAGTCACGCTGTGATGAAGTCGCCGTGTTTGTTGTTGCGGTTTTCGGCTCATCATTCGATGACTCGCCCGAGCGGCTGCAGCCGACGGTTCCGATGGAGGTGAGTAGGGCAAGAACAAGCAGCTGTTTGATGGTGCGATAGTTCTTTGTCATTCAAGTGTTCTCCTGCATAAAGGCGGCGACCACCGAGCCGGAGCCAGTAATCTAAAATTTGAAAATCGCGCAGGTCCGGTTTGCGCGTGCATCGTATTGATACTCATCATGGCTCTCTTGAGTTGCGCCAGTGTGTCTAAGCAGAAACTAACCTGTAGGCTTCGTCAATGACGAAGTACGTTAAAGTGAAAATGGGCTGATAGCGGCTCGCACTGATCAGCTCCCTCAGCCCCGGAAGCCTTTTTCTCAAGCTCAAGGAGAACCAAGATGAATCTGTATCAAACTCAACGTCCATTCTATTGCGGAATCGATCGACACGCCAATAAGATGTACGCCTGCGTCGTCGACTCAGCTGGAAAATACGACTTCATCATAACTTTGATACCCGGGACACGCATTCCTTTCTCGAGAGCCTTACTCCCTTCTGCAGCAAACCAAACAGCCTAGTTGTTGGCTGCGAAAGCACGTTCAGCTGGTATGGGCTTTGTGATCTCAACGAAGGCAAAGACGTTTCGTTCCTGCAGGGGCATGCTCTCTACGTCAAAGCGAATCACTGAAACCAAAGTTGAAACCAACACCCCACCAAGGAAAAGTCAATCAGTGGCAAACGGGTAAACCAAATCGCTTTGTCCATCGGCAAGCGACTTGGAGCTCCTCAAAAGAGAATTCACTGAAACAATTGAAAAAAATCTGACTATTACCCCAGTTCCCGATACAAACTACTTGATTCGATGGGGTATGAAGTTGTTATCCGACGGCTTAATCCCTGTTTCGGATGTTCCATTGTTGTCGCACCTCGTGAAGTGGATTTGAAAGTGCATCTTCAACTGCCAACCAGTTAATGATTCCTGATTCAACACCACGTTTTCGGTCGCACGAAAAAACTTTCCAGTGTTCTGGAATCATCGTCATCGCCAGAATGTACAACCCCCTCCCAGCGAATGTGGGGGTTTGGTTTCCTACCATGAAAGATTGAAGTCTCGCCTCACCAATGACCGTCGTATCGTAGTCCAACAGGACGTGCAACGCATCGTGATGTTCGTACTTCGGCAAAAAACACAACTTCCGTTTTGCCAGAAACGCGAACGTCTCGCGACCCCATGATTGTTCTGGAAAATCCTGCAGTTCATCAAAACCCGTTTGCCACGGTAGTCCTTTGCGAAAAAGATTTAGCACCGGAACTGCTTGGTTGATGAGGAGTCCAAGCAGCCATTCCCTAACAGGGTATGTCGCGAAGAAAGCCCGAATGACGCAAACTCCAAGCACGAAGCCGGTTAGAGAAGCAGCAAGATCAGTGAGCGAAAATGTTCGGTGACCAATGAACATTTGGCTGAATTCTTCCGCAATTATTCCCGTTGTGACAAGAGCAATCAGCGCTCCATCATATTTGAGCGTTCCCCTCAAACAGAGTGAAAGGGTAAATCCAAGAGCAGCGTATAAACCAAAATGCCCGGCTAGATCTTTGCCGGGAAGCAATTGAACAAACCGAAGCAGTGAACTACCCGCACCGGAATTCGCCACCAATGTGACCACGACGATTAGTGTCGCGACAATAATTACGGGAAGTTTCATTGTCTCTTCCAACGCTGCCAAGTGGATTCGGTTGTCCCAGGCTTCTGAAATACCTCTGCTTCATACTTGCCGGCTGAAAGCATCGACTGACCCTCCCAAAGAAGTTTCACCATCTGCTCCGGTGTGCGACGATTTCGCTTCTTGGTCATGATAAATCTTCTTGCGAAAAATATACAACGCGCGCATCACATTTTGGAGAGCACTCCAATTCAGCATTATCTTTCGCCATGCTTAAAAAGTTGGAGCGTCCGCCCCCTCTGCGAGCCAGTTACTGCAAGTCAGGTACTCCGAGCAAGAGTACTTGCTTGAAGTGGTAAACAGAATTCGAGTCTAAAACGGAACGTAATTTTTGTCAAAAAGCAAAAAATGCAGATTGAAATTTTGGCATGCTGCAAAATAGCTGCCAGAACGATCTCTTATCGCCGCTGCGAAATGGCATCGGAATTAGGCTCAGATCTTAGCAGATTTAAAAACGACGTTTTGATGAATTGGGTTACGAGCACGATTTAACGCCTCTTCAAACTGGGCGACCTAACTGGCAGTCAGGTCATTGAAGTTCACTCGAGTTGGTAGAACGTGTTTCATGGTACGTCATGATTCTATGACGACAGAAAGATGCGGGAATCATTGCGTCGCTTAGCCAAATAAAACCGGCGAACGCTACGATTCGGGCCTGCGGTAAATTCTCAGGCATTGTCGAGCGGTAAATAACGTCGAGTCTGTAGTTCGACGCTTGATGCTAATGCAGCAATTGTGGATGATGCCAATTGCACGAGGAGCGATCAAACCAAAAAGTTTGCAAAAACCTTGGATGACCCGTCAATCGGATCGCCGTATTTGTTCTTCAATATCGACCAACGTCTTATTACCGCTTTCGATTTCTGCAACCTGATTTTTCGTCAGCGTGAATTGTTCATACCGATTGTTGACCAAACCAAAATACTGCACCACGGTGACCGTATTCATTTTGCCCTGACAATTTATCGTTTTCGTACCATGGCTGGGAAATCGTACGGATAGTGCCCCTCCATTTGGTCTGGGCACTAATATGGCTGATTCAGAGATTGACGTACGAGAATTGATGCTTCCATTTTCGTCAAGTTGATACGCCTGACCACCGTCGATCGGAAGAATCAGCGTAACGTTGCTCGCGGGTTTTTCATCAAATTTGATTACCAATCGTGGCGGCGAAAAGACGTGAATGTTCGCCAGTGCAATCCAAAGCAAAATCACCACGCCGGCAACGATTGCAACTGTAAAGATTGGCTTTCTCATTCTCGAAACTCCATGTTCAAGTTCACCGGGACCAATAAACCATTGAAGAGTACAAGCAAGTCCGGATGATCGCATTGTACTGTTTTCCTCTATCGTAGAACGTGCGTCGAATCTCAAAACGTGCACTCCGTCGCAGCATCCTTTCCTCATCCAAGCACATCGCCTCATGCCGCGCCGCATAACGTTTTTGATATCAAGTCAACGACGCACCAAACGCCGGCCGAACCAAGGCCGAAGGGATTTGGAGGCAAGGCGGAAGAGAATTTCCACTCTCGTTGTCAAATCGCGGTAAAGCGGTGAAATAACGCAAGTGAATCAAAACCGAACTTTCCGACAGCCTATCGAGGTCGCTCGGAGTTGGCCGTCTTTGTTGCCCGAATTGTCCGCAGTTGTCGTGTTCGGCCTAATTGATGGGGCAGTGCTCCGGTTAGCAACTGTCATGACCGAACAGAATTGAAAAACCGATGAGCAAGTTGACTGGTCGCAGTGATCAGACCGGGTTGAGTCAGGATTTGAAATCACGCAATGGTAAAATTCCATTGAGTCATTATTGTTGGAATGGCGAAACTTAATCGCGTACAATTTCACAATTGGGTAGCGATTTTTCTAATTCACTGATGCCATGCGATGTCAGGCCAGGACAATTGGTGAGCACAAGGTATTCAAGAGAATTGAGGACTTGGATGCTATCGAGCGAGTTGTCCGTAATGCCGAGACAACCGCCAAGCGTCAATTCCTGCAGATCAGAAAGTAAAGAGATTTTGCTGATCCCCTCGTCAGAGATTTTTGTGCAGTTGTCGAGGTAGAGATTCTTCAGCTTTGAACTACGGCTAATGTTTCTGAATGCTTCGTCGGTCAAGTTAGAGCAATCGGCCAAATTCAACGTTTGTAATGCTGGTAGAGATTGCAAGACCTGCAGCCCTTCCCCCTTTAAATTTGGAATGCTCCAAAGGTTTAGTTCTTTGAGAGCAACCATTCGCTTGAGACTGGCGAGTCCAACATCCGAAAAGTTATCGTTGTCCCCCAAGTTGAGATAGGTCAGCCCCGTATTACCTTCGAGGTTCGTCAATCCGTTGTCCGTCAATGCTCGGATGCAACCCAGATTCAGGTACTCCAGTTTGGGAAGGTTGCGTAGAGATTCAAGGCTTTTGTCCGTTAGTTCCAAACAGTAAAAAAGATTGAGTGTGCGTAATCCCGTTTTGTTTTTTAGATTGATGACCGCGTCGTCGCGTAATTGAAAAGATTCCATTAGATCAAGATGCACGACTGATGTCGGGATCTCAACATCTTCTCCTTTTAGCGGCCAGTTAAACCCCATTTCAAGTTTTTCGAGCTGTTTTAGATTTTTAAACAGTGGGTTGTACCCCTCAGCATTGACTTTGAAATGCCCGAACAGTCCAAGAAACTCCAGTGAAGTCATGCCCTCAAGATGTTTTAATCCTGCATTGGTTAGTCCAACATTAGCATGGTAGTTTCGACTTCCGTTGGCGTTGAGATGCTTGAGGTTGGTTAGCATTGCCAAAGGCTCGAAATCTGCATCTGAAATTCGACCTCGCTCGCAGGAAATATCTAAATGTGTCAGGCCGGTAAGTTCGCCCAAGCCTTTCGTTTTCGGGTTTGTCGCTTCCCTCAAATACAGCTCTTTTAAGTTCGGCATCTCTTTAAGCCATTTGGAAATATTGGGCACGCTAAATCTTGTCGAACTGATGTCCAGTCGGCGAAGGCTCTGAAGTTTTGCGATTTCTTCAAACACCGAATCGTTGAGACGATGACATTGGGTCAAATTGAGTGATTCCAGTTCAGTGAGACGCGATACAAATGAAAACCCAGCATTGGTCAAACGATTGCAACCCGACAAATTCAATTCGCGAAGGTTGGAAGCTGTGCAAACACTTTGTAATTCCTGGTCGGTCAATTCGGATCCCCGGGCTTGCAAAAGACGATTGGCATCTGCGGAACTCAGATTTTCTGCTGCGGTTGTTGCCTGTCCGCAGACGGCTGAGTTCAACGCGATCGAGATGGCAATACCGACAACGCAGTTCAAGAGAATTGAGAAACGACGAATCGAGAATCTCGCGGTGGTGGTGTAACTCAGGCTCATGCAATCAACTCTTCTAGAGGGCCCTGCTGGTTCTCCGCTTTCCCCAACGCCATATCTGGTTGTCCGAAGAGGTCTTGAGGGACACCGGCGATATGGCAAAGGGTCGTGAACCAGTTGCAGATAGTGTGGTTGTGATTTTTCGAGCCGTAACGAGGATACGCTAGATAACGTCCTTTGGTCTTCAGTGCTCCGCCTGCATTGCCCAGAACGATCATCGGCCAATCGAGACCGAATGAATGATGGTTGGCCGCATTGTCACTGGTATAAACGATGATGGTATTGTCCAGCATCGTGCCATTTCCTTCGGGTATCTTGCTGAGTTTGGCCGCCATCGACGCGATTAAATCAATATGAAAAGTACGAATCGCGTTGCGGCAATCTTGTGACGAAAGTGTCGCAAAGCCAGCGCCGTGCCCAATCGCATGCACGTTGTTCCCAACGCCAATTCCAGAGTAAACGCAACTCAGGTCATCCGCATGGACCGTCACGACATTCGTCAGACCCGATATCAAAGCAGCCGACGCCATATCAAAGTGAGCTTCTAGATGATGGGTTTTGACAGACGACGTGTATTTGTCATTGAGCTCTGGAGCGTTTTCTTTCAAAACTTTTTGCATGGAGACCAATTTGATTCGACGGTCCCTAAGCGCCTCGAAGCCATCTAGATAATGCCCCAGTTTTTCTCGCTCTTGTGCAGGCAGGTTACGTTGGAGTTTCTTGATATCCTCGGACATCGCATCCATTACGTTTCCGGTTCGTGTGTATTTTTTCTTCAGGTCACCCCCTTCCAGGATGCTGCCAAAAATATTCTCAAACGCGCTCAGTGGGTTTTGCTGAAAAGGGAGTTGTTTTCCTTTTGCTTTTGCCGAAATCGAAGGGAATGTCGTTCCTTGGCTTCCTTCACCCATTTTGAAACCAAGGTGATTGAAGACGGATGGAAACTTTTCTGAAAGATGCCCATCGATGGTCGCGAACAGCGGTGGAGCATGAGCGGAGGCTTTGTAGCCACCCAATGCACCGTAAAAGGAGCTGTGGCCTGAGTTCGTCATCTTTCCACTCAGACCCTGGATGATCGTCAACTTGTCCTTGAAGGGCTCCAGCGACTTCAGGCTTGCCGAAAGCTTTCGTCCGGCAAGTGGGGCATCGACCAGGGTCTCGCCCCGATGATTTAGACCCTCGGGATTGAGGTAATCGCCCTGTAATCCGCTACTTTTAACAACAAAAACGAATCGTTTAGGCAGCGGCTGTTTTTCCTCAGCAGAAAGGCTTCTGATGAACGGCGACAGGGCAACTGCCCCCGATCCGAGTGAGACGCCTTTTAGCAATGCTCTTCGATTAAGCGAATTCATGTGCTGTTACTTCCTGTATAAAAATGAATCTGAAGTGAGTAGGCAGACCAAAAGTTCCTTAAAACTGCCCTGGCTTTCGATGTACGCTTTATCCATTGCTATCAGCGTTTTGGAATCACTTAGCATTTCGTTGCGTCCCATCCAGAAACGAAAAACGTGACGAACAAAACTTTGTCGGACGCGATCTGAGGCTGCCAATTTTTCCATCATTTCTCGGACTCCATTGATCTCGCCCTCGATCGAACTGTCTCCCGAAAAAGAAATTCCGCCCGAAACATCAACAGGCTTATCCTTCTCGCTGGAACGCCAACGCCCAACATGATTGAATTGCTCAAAGGGCATTCCCAGCGGATTCATTTTCTTGTGACAACGCCAGCACTGGGAATCGTGCACGACGCTGAATCGTTCCCTCAATGTCTTGTGTTCATCATCCGGGATTTGGGCGTTGACCGTCACCGGTACATCCAGGACAGTTCCGGCAAGCAGTTTCTCACGAATCCACTTGCCGCGTCTGACGGGATCGTTGTCGAAATTTCCACTGTGAGCGATCAGCCAACTTGGCTGGGTCAGGATCCCACAACGTTGGTCTCGCGGAGCTCTAAGGACGTGTCCGCTTTTTCCATTCTCGTAAGCCATCTCGAAAGGATCGAGGTTATAGCCTTGCAAGTGGTGGGTTTCGACATAGCTCTTTTTTCCCTTTGCTTTTTTGATCTGATCATCCGAATTGGTTCCGTTCCAATAGCTCACCACGACTTTGTCTGTCGTTAACAATTCGTAAAGTACGTTTTTGTCTTCGGCAAGAATGTGATGGATCAGGCTGTCGGTGTCATACTCGAATTTCGAAGCAGTGCCGGCATTGAAATGTTTGAACTCGTCTTCCTGTTTGAACTTGTCTACGTCTTTGAAGACTTCACGAGCCTTGTAATAGCCAAAGAATTCTCGGAAGAATTGCAGGATCCGAGGGTTGGCAGTTGTCAGGTAAGTCCGGTTGTGATTGATCGCACTTCTTTTTCGTTGGCCATCGAGCATTTGACGGACGACACGTTCTACATCAGCCTTCGTCTTTAATTTCCCTTCCTTCATTACGTTGACCAACCTGCTGTGTCTGGCCGCCCATGAGGGGTTGGGAGTCGACATGGTCTTTCGGATCGGTGCTTCACTCTTTTTGGTGTAAACGTCAATCGTTTCGATTTCATCAATGCCAAATGCGGGATTGTTGTTGAACGCGTAGTTGATTGCGTGGACCAACTCTTGGGGGGAAAGAAAACGGCGATGATGCTCGTCTTCTTTGTCGAGGCCCAGCTCCATTCGATAAACAAATTCAGGCGACAGGCTCACGTACATCAGGACGGCTTGCAAAGCCATGGTGTTGCCCAACGAGGAGTTTTTTTCGAATACATTTTTCCAGTAGTGATCGTATTCTTCTGCATTTGGAAGTCGACGAAAAAAGAGGTTAAACGCGACGTCCAATGCTTCGTTAAAATCCTTTTTTGGGACGGTTCCATCGGTGTTCATGATTTTTCGAAAGATCACCGGAACCCGTCCACGATATTCATTGGCGGATGTAGTGACGCCGCCAACAAACATCGCCTCATTGTTACCTGTACGGCTGCCTTTGTTTTTGATTTGTGTGACGATGCGGACTTTTTGACCGAGGGTCAATATCTCAGCCATCGTTTCGGCATTAAGCATCAAGGCTTCCAGCGAAGATTGGTCCGCGATGATCGTTGCGTAGTCGGTGAATCCTGAGGCGTGATGGACGAACTCAAAAAACGGATTGGCATATTTTGCATCCGCAAAATAGCGGTGGGCCAATAGCTTGCCTTTGTGGGGGCCACGTTCAATGAGATGGTTGCCGGTGCCCCCAATTTTGACGCTATACCAAGGTGCTCGACCGTAGGCGTTTTTCCAAACTGCGTCGTAAATGGTGGGCCTTTGTCTCCACAAACGTGAAGGAGTAAACGGCATCTCCTTGATGCTGCCGTTAAATAATGATTTGTGATCGACGTAGTTGCCGTACTGCGGCAGCAGCATTTTTTCCTCCAGGCCAAAGCCTGCATTAAACCGCTTCAATTCACTCTCGACCTGTTTGAGAAAATGAGCCTTGGTTTTTGCGGTAGGCTGATCGGCGTCACTTGGCGGCATTTCTGAAAATTGAACCTGAGCGAAAATGTCGCTCCAGAGCTGAGCCGTTTCGGGGTCCGACATGTCGTGTCCGAGCGTATCGAATCGCAATTCAAATTCTTGTGTTTCGGCGCCGTGGCAGTCTGCGCAATAGCTAGTCAGAAACGAAGAGGTTTGCGCCTTAAACTCATCGGACGCGGGCTTGGTTAAATCCAGCGTACCTTGGAATCCCAACACATTCGTCGTGTTGCAGAAAACGCAAACAACGACGATACAAAAACCCGCGGATGTGAGCAATCGAAGACAGGGGGAGGGCGGTTGGCGTGACATCAATATATCTGCGGCATTTCTTAGAATGATAAATGGCTCGCCACTAAATCGCAGTTCAGAAATTGGATTTGGCGTAAATGATTGCGAGGTGAAACTCAATCACCGCTCTGCGATGCAACGGCAACAGACAGGGGCGACATAGTCATAGATTAAACGTCCAGTGTAGCCTCCGATGGCACAAAAGACAATTTCGCAATTCCCTTTCGCGTTGGCTTCTTACCCTCTTTGGAATGCTATCCGCATCGAAATGGATGAAAGTCATTGATGATGAAAGCGATTATTTAGCGGACGCAAGAGAATTTTACGGCTTGAGAAGTTAAAGTGGTAAATTGATGATCATCCGCCATCGTTGAAGACAGAGTCGATCACCGAAAACGAAATGCCTGGTAGGGTGACCGCGAAAGTCGACGTTACTTTGGCAGATCAAAATCTAATGATCCTCAGTCAACTTTTTCCTCAACACGAAATGATTGGAAGAAAATGAAATCCCGCAGAAGAATGCAATGCTTTTTTGGTGCGTTATGTCTGGCAATGAGCACTCTCGCAGACGCTCAAGAGCAACAACCCAAATCGGTCGGCAAGCCGATCAAAGTCTTCATCCTTTCGGGCCAGTCCAACATGGTGGGGGCCGGGAAGGTGACTGGGGGATCTGGTCGATGGGGATCTGAATTTATTGAACCGGTGGCTTCGGTATATGATGGCGATTACAACCCGCGAGTGGACTACGATGTGCTGCGGCCAATCAAAACGTTGAAGCTCGTGAGTTTCGGTGGAACCAATCCCACACCTTACCCTGACGGTGGGACTGTTGTGACTAGAGGGTTCATTCAAGTCAAGACGACCGGCATTTATCAGTTTCGGCCCGGCTACGGAGGGTCAATGGACAACATCATGGTGGTTGATGGCAAAGAGGTGCATCATAAAAAGGTTGGCGAGGATGCCGTGCGTGCAGATATCAAACTGACTGCCGGCAAAAAGATTCCATTCAAGATCACTTATCTAACCAAGGATGCGAATGGCTTGGGGTGGATTGACCGGATGGATATTCCTGGGACTCTGTCGACGCTGGTCCATCACCAAGGGATGTACCCGTATCTGATTAATGAAAAACGGCAGTGGGCGGCACGTGATGATGTTTGGTACAAGGGCGTCGTTACGGCTACTGGAAGCAATTGGCTGGGGGTTCGTTCGGGCCGCATTGGTCCCGAGCTTGGATTTGGGCAGGTAATTGGTGATCACATTGATGAACCTGTGTTGCTCTTGAAGACGTCTCAAGGAAACCGTTCGTTAGGATGGGATTTTCTTCCGCCAGGTAGCAAGCAGTTCGAGCACGACGGAAAAACCTATGCGGGCTATAAGGATTCGCCCGAGTCGTGGGACAAGGGCACAACGCCGAAGCCGATCAACTGGTACGCAGGCAAACAATACGACGATTGCTTTTCCGCGGCCCATGAAGTGTTGGAGAAGTTTGACGAGCAGTTTCCGCACTGGAAGGGACGGGGTTACGAGGTCGTGGGCTTTGTTTGGTGGCAGGGCGACAAGGACCGTTATAACGCCGGGCACGCGAAACAGTACGAGAAGAATCTCGTGCATCTGATCAAGGTTTTACGCAAAGAATTTAAAACGCCCAAAGCCAAATTCGTTTGCGCCACGCTCGGCCAAAGCGAAAAGGGGAACGCAGAGAATAACGAAAAACTGATTCTCGACGCTCAACTGGCAGTGGACGGCGAGTTCGGCAAGTATCCGGAATTCAAACGCAATGTTGCAACCGTCTACACCCATCCCATCAGTCAGGGAGGCGCGTCGAACAGTCACTACAACGGCAATGCGCGAACGTACATGGATGTTGGGATCGCAATGGGAGAGGCTATGATCAAGTTATTGAAAGCAGAACGTCAGTGAAAAACGAAAAAATGTTGATAAGTCGATCGTTGGTGATCGGTGTTGTTTTATTAGCCTCCGCAACCGTGATAGCTGATGACACATTCAAAGTCCCCGACGGTGTCACGGAAGTCTTGAATCGCTGCTGCATCGATTGCCACGATAAAGAATCAGCGGAAGGAAACGTGCGATTCGATGTCTGGTCAAATCTTGGTAAAGCCAATCGCCGAGAACTGCTGAACAAGGTTCAAGAGCAGCTCTATTTCGGATTGATGCCGCCGGAGGATGCAGAGCAAACGGATGATGCTGAGCGAAAATTGCTACTCGGTTGGCTAGATGATGCTTTGAAGAATTTTGGTGCGTCCAAGCTTGAAGAGAAGCTTCGCAAACCGCAATTCGGCAACTATGTCGATCATGACAAGTTATTTTCCGGTGAGTATGCGCATTTGAAAGGATTCACTCGCGACCGCCGTTGGCTCATCAGCGAGTTTGTTTTTGATGCCAAAGTCAATCAACTGATCAACCATCCAAGCGTCCGAACCATTGATGGCGTGAAGCAGAATGTCATTGGTGACAATGGGGTCAACATCGGTACTCGGTTTGGTGGACACAGCCTTCGACAGAGTATTACCAATCCGTTTCTGCTACCAACCAATATCGGAGTGCGGTACTACGACACGACCGCCCTGACTGGTGGCCATTTGTTAACAATGATTTCCAATGCGAAAAAAATAGCCGCCTACATGTCTTCCGAACAGGCAATGAAGGCATATTACCCCGCAATGTATCGCATTATGAAAATGGAATTGGTTCATCGGGAGACATTGCGAAATCGGGAGCAGTTCCTCAACGATCACATCGAGAGAATCACGAAGGATATCTACAAAGACGAACACGAATCGCTGTTGCCGAAGTTTATCAGGATGCAAGTCGAAGAGGTTCCAGAATACACCGATGCAAAAGGTAATCCGAGGAAACGCGACAACGTTGGTTTACTGGACCGGTATGAACAACAGGATATGCGAGCGATCTATCTTGGGATTGGGATTTATAAAAAGGACGGCGTCACCCACGAACAGATCATAGAAAAATGTGAGCGGGACTGGTTCACTTACGGAATTCATGAAAAACGAATTCGGACGCGGGTTCGGATCATGAAGGTGCTTGCAAAGCAATGGGATATGTCGCTTATCAATGAGGACATCCGCAAGAAAAATATTCAACCGATTCGTTATGCGCCGCTATCGGATACGGAAATGGAAGTGATTCATGCCGCAATCTTAAAACATCGGCGGAACGGCGATCGATACAAGCAAATTATCGAAAAATGCATGCAAGAATGGGAGACGTCGTTCAAGGCAATGCGCGTCGCGGCGGGCCAGGCGAATGAACAGCAGATTTCGGAATTGGTTAACGAACTCTTTACCAAGATTTTCCAACGCATGCCAATCAAGGAGGAATTGCGAGACAACATAACCCTGACCAAATCCTACATGGAGACGCTCAGTAATCAGGACGCCATCGCGAAGCTGATTGAGACACTGCTCCTCAGTTCCGAACTGGTTTACCGGTCGGAGTTCGGCCAGGGCCCAACCGACCCGCACGGCCGGCGGATGATGTCGCCTCGTGATGCCAGCTATGCGTTGGCCTATGCACTGACTGACAGTGCCCCCGATGAGGGTTTAGTCAGCGCAGTGAGTGACGGGCGACTGAGCACTCGCGGCGACTACCGCAGGGAGGTTACGCGAATGCTCAACCGACGGGACCAGTATTACGTCGTTGATGAGGCTGTTCAGAAAGCTGGTTTTAATTCAAGCATCACTAATACGCCGATCCGGAA
>CAJQQR010000208.1 GCA_905480545.1 uncultured Pirellulaceae bacterium | reverse complement strand
CCGAAGCAAATCGGTCTGCGACGAGCTCTCACAAATTGATTCAAAGTGGAACCTGACGTCCTTTGCAACCCAAAGCGATAACTGGATGGATTCGATTCGTGACGCAAACGTTTTGTTTGCAGCCGGTGCTGCTGGATATGAATTGATATCCAGCGATGAACTCCAGGAGCTATCAGAGTTGAAAATCGCCATCGACTTAAATGCTGTTCCACCGGCGGGGATCGCTGGTGTCGATGTGATGGCGACTGGAAGTGAAATCCATGGAACGATGGTCTATGGTGCAATTGGTGTTGGCGGATTGAAAATGAAAATTCACAAGGCCAGTCTCGGAAAGCTATTCACAGCCAATAACTTGGTGTTGGACGCCAATGAAATCTACGATATCGGCAGTGAACTGATCGGCTGAATACAAAAAACGCCGGAGGACAGAGCATCAAACTCTGATTCCGGCGTCAATTTTGGTGACATTTACTTTCAAATGGTAAGGTTATACCTCCCAGCCTTTGGCATAGCTTTCCTTAATAAATCGCTGAGCAATTCCGCTGCTGGATTTTAAATTTGTTGCATCCCAATCGAATGTCGCGAGTGAACGATATGCAACGTTGCCGAGCAAAACGGTTTCAGCCATTGGGCCAGAATAATCGAAGTTGCACGTAGCAGGCTCACCGCCCTTGCAGAATTCGATAAACTCCCTGTGAAAGCCGGGCGACTTTGGAATCGTTTGTTTGGGTGGCTCAAAGTCTGAAAATTTTTCTTCTGGCAACAGTTTGCGTTGGCTAAATCCGCATAATAACATTCCGTCTTCACCGATAAACAAGGTGTTGTTTCCTCTTGCAGAAAGCCCTTTGTCTTTCAGGATTTGTGGTCCGCCCTTGGCTTGAGACCAATACAACTTCACCGGTGGGCGATCACCGTTGGCGGGAAACTCCATCCACGAATCCATTTGCTTCGGTGTTGAAATGGGATTCGCCAAATCACCACTTCCACCGACTTTGGTTGGATATTTCAAATCAAGCGCCCAAAACGGTATGTCCAACACATGGCAGCCCCAGTTTCCCGTTTCGCCAGTTCCATAGTCCCAGAAAAAACGCCAGCCATACGGCGTTACTTTTGGATCGTATCCCATTCTGCGTTTTGCTGGGCCAAGCCAAAGATCATACTTTAATGATGCCGGTACCTTGTTCAGCTTTTTGTTTTGAGGAGTCATTCCTCGATTGCTATCGATCCAGCAATGAACTTCTTTAACATTTCCAATCGCACCAGATTTGATCAACTCAACGACGCGATGCATATTTGGAATGGTATGTCGTTGCACACCCAACTGCGTTGCCAGCTTTTTCTCCTTGGCGAGGTTTGTCAGTTCCCGACATTCCCAAACATTGTGCGCCATGGGCTTTTCCAGATACACATGCTTGCCTTCCGATAACGCACGATGGGCGATGTGAAAGTGAGTGTGGTCCGGTGTACTAATCACCGCCGCATCGATTTCGTTACCGATCTTGTCAAACAACTCTCGAAAGTCATAGAACTTCTTCGCTTTAGAAAATCGTTCGTAAGCCTTGCCCGCTCTCACGTCATCAACATCGCAGAGTGCCACAATGTTTTCGTTCTTGACTCCGTTTAAATTCGCGCCACCCTGTCCGCCCAATCCAATGACGGCGACATTCAACTTTTCTAACGCGGAACGCGATTCCAAACCGCTAACGGTATTCCCGACGAAGTACCCAGCGGCAACGCCAGCCGCTCCACCGATGATCGAACGGCGGGAAATTTTTCTTTGGCTCACTGTATTTTTTAAGGTTTGATTCTGCTGCATAACAACTAGTCTCTTGGTTTGAATTTAGGGATTGGGAAGGCAGGGCAAGTCACATCAAGGAGTCCATATTCGCCGTAACTCGTTAGCACTGAACAGTTTACATGTGCAATATGGAAAAAAAAAGGTTTCAGTGTTTGACACTGGAGTGGACCGTTCCTAGAATGTGGTGCCTTCTTGGACAAGGCCGCCTTTTATGCAGAAAAGTTTACACTAATTGAACAATTCCTGCCATTAAGAGACGAATAGCGTGTAACGGAACAGAATAAAAATGTCACTTTCCCACCAGAAGGTGAAAGGCTCAATTGGAGTATTCCATGAAAAAGATAGAGATGAGGCCCTATAAAAAAGTGTTAATTGCATTGCGAGCGCGGTTGCGTGGCGATGTCAATGCATTAGCAGACGCAGCGCTGGGGTCGACGGCAGAGGCGAATGGCGAGCTATCCAGCCTTCCCAGCCATATGGCTGATCTTGGGAGCGATACTTTTGAACAAGACAACACGCTTCGCTTGATGGACAACGAAGAGCTTGTTTTGGAGGAAATTGAAGGAGCTATTGAACGAATTGAGGCAGGGACCTATGGTACCTGTACAGAATGCGACGGCCGGATTCCGAAAATGCGGCTTAACGTGATTCCTTACACTCCCATTTGTGTGAAGTGCGCGAGCGAACTTGAATCAAACGACACTTGGAACTGACGAATCTGGACAAAACGATTCTGGATCTGGCAACTCTGGAGATGTTACGCCTTCAGAAAAAGCAAAGCATGCCAACGATGACGCCTTTCTGCTGTTTGCGGACCCGGTGAGCGTCGGTCGCGGCCTAATGCTGGTTGCGATTTTGGTTTGCGGCGTTCTGGCAGATCTTCTCACCAAGCAATTTATATTTGGAAGTCATTTCCAGGAAGATATGGTTGGTGGCGCGCAGCCTGTCTGGCTGATTGGCAGCTGGCTTGGGATTCAGACCTCCACGAACCAAGGCGCTTTGTTCGGAATGGGACAAGGTCTTTCGGTTGTTTTCGCCGTTTTATCTGTTGCTGCGTTGGCCGTATTGATTTATCTGCTGTTTGTGAAACGCTGGGCAAATGATCTTTTTATTGCCATCACATTCGCGATGATCGCAGGTGGAATCATCGGCAATCTGTATGATCGACTCGGGCTTTGGCATGATGTAAACATTGCTCCCGAACATGCTAATGCCGTGCGAGATTGGATCCATTTTCGTTGGGCCGGTGGCCCGAAGATCTTCGACCCATGGCCAAATTTCAATATTGCTGACTGCTTGTTGGTTTGCGGCGCAATCTTGCTTTGTTTCCATGCGTTCTTTATTCAGCCGAAAATGGAGGCTGCTGCAAACGCAAAGCTACAGGCTGACGGCCAAGTTTCAGACGACTAACAATTGGCATTTCATTGCCCTTCTCTAATTCAATATCATGTCACAACACCTTGCCCGATCCGAATTCGCATGGCAACTTGCTAAACAGGGCGGAATGTCGACGCTCGAATATTTTCAGTCGGATCGGTTTACGGTTGAAAAAAAATCGGATCGTTCGCCAGTAACGGTTGCTGATCGTAACGCCGAACAGATCATGCGTTCCGAAATTCAAAAGCACTTTCCTGACGATGCAATCGTTGGAGAAGAATTCGGTGCCAAACAGGGTACATCGGGGTACCGCTGGATCCTGGACCCGATTGACGGCACCAAGTCCTTCATCAGTGGCGTGCCACTTTACGGGACGATGGTCGGCGTTGAATTCGAAAGCGATTGCGTGATCGGCGCCGTTTATTGCCCCGGCTTGGACGAAGGCGTCTACGCTTTAACTGGAAATGGAGCCTGGCATCAGAAGGGAAATAACGACCGAACCCAAGCTCAAGTTTCGACATGCGAAAAACTTTCTGAAGCAGTGATGGTCACCTCAGAAGTGATTACTTTTGATGAAGTCAACGCATCTGAGATCTATAAAACGCTGGAATCCAAAGCATATGTCGCTCGAACTTGGGGCGATTGTTACGGCTACATGCTGGTTGCAACGGGGCGAGTGGAATTGATGATCGACCCGATGCTTAACATATGGGATGCTGCTGCAGTCAAACCTATAATCGAAGAAGCTGGTGGACGTTTCGTCGACTGGAAAGGCGAGCCCAAAATTGATACCGGCAATTCATTCGGTTGTTGCCCGGGGATTTACGACGAAGTCTTGGACGTTATCGAACGGTTTCAAGCGTAAGACGTTGACGCAAATCGCGCACTCGCTAGTTCGTTGATTGCTTGGTTTACTTCGCTAAACTGGCACAAACAATTTCATTATCGTTCCGGGCAAATACGCATTTATTTGCGTAAGCAGGATGCGACCAGCAAACGCCTTTTCGTTGACGAAGTTGCTTGGTCGTTGGATCGATTAACTTTGCTCGACTGATTTCCTCAAAGCCCTGCGGTGAAAGCTTTGCAATAATCAACTCACCACGTTCGTTGAACATCCACGTCTTGTCGCCGTTCTCGACAAAGTGAATTGTGCTCCATCGGGCATTGGGTACAGCGGTCGCGTCTTCCCAAATTCTGTCACCATTCTTGGCGGCGATACAGCGAAATTCGCCATAACTGTCAACACCGTAGATGTGCCCCTTTGAGAAAACCGGCGTGCTAATGATCGAATGAAGTGCTTCAGTCCTACGTTCGTTCCGACCCACTTTGCTCCAAAGCTTTTCCGCTTTAGGCAGGCCGCTGTCCAGTTGAATCATCATCGCGCCATCGTAAAACGATGTAACGAATAACTGGTCATCTTCAATGATCGGTGTCGCAATTCCGATCGGCATGTTTTTTGGTTTCATCGGAATCGTCCAAAATGGCTTCCCATTCTTTGGATCAATGCCAACAACATTGTCACCCGTCCAAATCACGCAGACATCCTGCATGCCTTGCTTGATCAAAATGGGAGAAGAATATTGCGCTCGATCATTCATCGATCTCCAGACTTCTTTCCCCGTTTTTTTGTCGAAACCAACAACTGATGAATCAACCGTACCCAGATGCACAATCACAAGGTTTTCATAAATCAACGGCGACGCAGCAATACCCCAAATCGGCATGCGACGGTCGGCGCTGATTCTGTACTCTTTATCACAATCATGTTCCCAGATGACGTCGCCGTTGGTCGCGTCGAAACATTTAAAATGTCCCATCGTTCCAATCGAGTACGCCAATCCATTGTCGATCGTTACCGATGCTCTTGGCCCGGCAATGTAACCAACATTTCGATACTCGCACGGATAGGCATGTTTCCAAATTTCCTTTCCGGTTTGTTCATCCAAACATAAAACGCGTTCAATTTGTTCAGGCTCTGAAATGCGATCCATCACATAGACTTTTGACTCGGAAACGGTGGGTCCGCTGTATCCCGATCCAATTTTGACTCGCCATTTCTTTTCAATTTCTGGTTTCGGAAATTTTTCAAGCAATCCGGTCTCGGTCCATTTTCCGTCGCGGTTCGCGCCCCGCCATTGTGGCCAATCGTCAGCGGAAGAGATCGCCGAACCAAAGGCAAGAATGGTCGCAACGCAAATAATGTGGGTGAGTTTTTGCTTTGGACACAAGTATTGAATGTGGGTTCGCATGGTTTGCTCGACAGATCATTGTGTGGAATATCCATTATCATACCGCAGACCGTCTGAGTTGCAGCGTAGGGAGGATTCCGATCATTCACCCAAACATTTCAGCGGCTGTGGGCACGCCAAGACGTTTGGTATCGGACCCGCTTACCGGACATCGTTCATCTAATGAAGATGATGCCATCAAACCCACCAACGCATCGCTTTTGTTCCTTGGTTTGACCGCCACCATCGCAAAACTTCCTTGCGATTTCGTATTCGTTTTTGACGGTATTGTACTCGCGACCGTGGATACTAGCTGGTCGTGTCGTCCAAACGGTTTCGTTTTGATGGCAACTTGAACCATCCAATTTTCCACTGAGGCCGCCACTGCGTAGCACTCGTGCTCCGGCCTTGAGAACGCCAACTGCCCCATTTTGGTTCAGCGACTGCTTCGACTTTGGTAACAATTGAAGAACCGACGCGACGCCGAAGACCGATTGAACGACGTCAGTTTGCATTTGAGTCCGCTCATTTTTGATTCGAACTGCCTGAGATATTCATTCAACCACTTCGTCTCGGTTCTGGATGCACACAGGATTAAGCCTGTAATGATTTGCAAAACACATCAGGCTGCTTCTGCACCCACTCCATGAAATGCGCTACGCTGGCAGAGTGATAAATTGACGTGGAATTTGAATGAAGGCACCGCGATTTTTTAGTCGTTATTATCGATTTCTCCCATCGTAATCGGCGTGATGGGGTTGGCTTGTTTGCGGAGCCAAGTCACGGAGGAAAGATGAAGAACGCCAGCAGAAAGCATTAGCAAGGCAGCTGCAATCTGACCGAACAACCACGCAGAATAATAAATCTTTCCCGAGTGCGGTTTCGAAAACCTGATTTCCGTTTCGCGGTTATGCTTTGAAACTTCATCACGAAAACCTCCAACCGCGGGAACTGGAAATCGCGCAGTAACTGAAATGCTAAACCGCCCCACTTTGCCATTGGCATCAGCAAGTTCTTGCGGAAGAACAACTTGAGCCCAAACCGTCCGTGTTTTCTGTTTGTCTTTTAGTTTCCCGGACCATTTTGAAACTTGCGACGTTGCCGGAACAATATCATTTCGCAATCCGAAATCAGCAGCATTCCTTAATTCCGCCGAAGCACTGCCCCGCCACTTCCCTTCGAGTGAGCGAACTTTTGACAAAAGGTAAATGGTTGGTCGATCACCTGCCCCTGCGACCGCTGGATAGATCGAATCGTTTAGATGCCAATCATTGGCTTGCGCCAGTAACATGGGCGAAATGATCGCAACTAACGATACAATGCAGCAAATCAATCCAATATAATTCTTGAAACGCATTCCACCAAATCGATCAACAATGTTACTAGCATTTGACTCCTCAACAATCATCAGCTGCTTTGATTCGATTTTCTGCTGAGAAGCCAAAATGTTGCGATCAAGATTCCTGTTAGGGTTGAAGAACGAGCCCAGAAAATAAGAAATGAATGCGAATCCAACACCTGCAAACGCGATGTACGCTGAAACATTAATTCGCGCAATCTGCGACAATCCTAAAACAGTTGCCAGCAAAAGTGTCGCACATGAAACCGCCAGGCCAAGCCAAAAACGACTTGATTTGATCGTGGCGATCATGTCGGGCTGTACGATTCCACACATGGGGCAAGGATGAAAATCCACACCACTATTGGTTTCTTGAATTGCAATGCGTTGGGCGTTGGCCATTGCCGCTTCTTGCGTTCCACCACTTCCTTTGATATTCCGGGTGAATAGGTAGCTGAACTTTCCCTGGCATCCGACGCATGCGTGCTCTTTTAGGCATTGCACTGGTATCGTAGCGGAGTAAGTCGTTCCCATGTTTAGGCTCTCGTTGACAAAGATATTTCAGCCAAGAACGGTCAAACGCCAAATTTGCGTTCTTTGGTCATCAACCATGCTCCTTATTTTCTAAGCAGAATCGTTTATGCCACTGAGGAAACTGCCAAAAAAAAGCGTCAGCAACTTTGCCGACGCCAAATTCTTATTCTACCGATTGCAACAGTGAGAACTACACTTTTTCCCAGGACTTTGACGTTGCACTTTTCAAAACCGCGTCGCAAACACGCTGTGTCTCAAGTGCATCGCGGAATGTAGGTGCACAAGGCTCACCGGTTTCCAAACTCTTCAGGAAATCCGCGACTTGATGCACAAATGTGTGTTCGTAACCGATTTGCAGTCCAGGCACCCACCAGTTGCCCATGTACGGGTGATCGCTGTCAGTAACGTGAATGCTACGCCAACCACGAACCGCGCTTTCGTCCGCGTGGTCAAAGTAGTCCAGGCGATGGAGATCATGTAGATCCCATTTCACCGAAGCGTTTTCTCCGTTTACTTCGAACGTGTACAACGCCTTGTGTCCGCGAGCGTATCTAGTGGATTCGAACAGCCCAAGTGAACCGTTCTCGAAACGGCAAAGAAACGAACACGCATCATCAATCCCAACGGGAGTGACTTCGCCTGTTTCCTGATGAACACGCTCTTTAATAAAGGTTTCGGTCATCGCGGTGACTTCCGTAACCGCCCCGTTCAACCAAACTGCGGTGTCAATACAGTGAGCCAACAAGTCGCCGGTTACGCCGGAACCAGCAGCTTTGACATCCAATCGCCAAAGAGCATTGCCACCTTGGGGAAGATCATCGGAGATCGTCCAATCTTGCAGAAAATTCGCGCGGTAATGAAAAATCCGTCCCAACTTCCCGCTGTCGATAATGTTCTTTGCATGAGTAACCGCTGGAACGCGACGATAATTGTACCAAACGGTGTTGGCAACGCCCGCTTTTTCAACCGCGGCGCACATCTCTTCGCCTTCCTCTGAATTCATCGCGAGCGGTTTCTCGCAAAGAATCATTTTGCCGGCCTCGGCTGCGGCGATGGCGATTTCCTTGTGCAAATTATTGGGCACACAGATATCAACCGCATCAATATCGTCTCGTTCTAAAAGCTTTCGCCAATCATTCTCAGTCGATTCATATCCCCATTGGTCCGCAAATTTCTGTAACTCTTCCTGATTACGGGCACAAGCCGCTTTCAAAACGGGAGTGTATTCGAGGTCGAAAAAGTTGTTGACTCGACGGTAACCATTGGAGTGCGTACGACCCATAAAGCCATAGCCGATCATCCCAATTCGAAGTTCTTTTTTCATCTGATGTTTTCTCCTTTGCCTGCGAATTCATTGCAGTTATTTGTTAAATCAGGCGTGAGCTGCCTGAACTTTGATCATCGCATCCAAAATCGTATTCCATGTTGCCGGGGTTTCTAATGTGGCATTAGGGAACATGCATCCATCCCAGCAAATGTGTTTGATTCCGCGATCCGCATAACCTTCCAACCAGTATCCGGAGCATTTTGTGATATCCAGTTTTCCGTTCGGGTCATCCGCCGGACAGTGCTTCCCGGTTTTATCGTGGTCTCCCGCCCCTTTCACGTCACCGTCATTCTGAGCGACGTGAAAGTCGATCGTCCAAGGACGAAGTTTGTCGGTCATCTCTTTGTATCGAGCATAAAATTCTTCGTCGGTATGCCCCGCCTCTAGCAATGCATATTCAGGTGCGTTGTAACCAAGAAGGTACAGATAAGTGTGTGCAAGATCCGCCTGAAAACCGAGAGCCTCAGGCATGCCAACGGCTTCGAGTAAATCGAGCATATCTTTCCAAGAATGCATCCCGGCCCAGCAAATCTCGCCTTCTGCCGCCAATCGTTCGCCGCTGTCCGCCGCGATTTTCGCGGCTTCTTTAAAGGTTTTGGCAATTTTTGCGGTGTTCCCAGCTTTGTCTTCTCGCCATTTTTCCACGCCGAATTCAGCTGAATCGATTCGGATGCAGCCGTACTGACGAACTCCATGTTCATTAAAGATTTTTGCAATGCGACAAGCTTTTTCGACAGCAAGTAAAAACTTCTTCGTTTGCTCATCATCGCCCATTGCAGAATCACCAACCGTACCTGGCCAAACGGGAGCGACCAACGAACCGACCTTGAGATTCTTTGCGGCAATCGAATCAGCAATCGCCTTTAGTTCGTCATCCGTTGCGTCGGGATCGGTGTGCGGATGAAAAAGAAAGTAATCGATACCATCGAATTTTTTTCCATCAACTTCGGCCGCCGCTGTCAGTTCGAGCATGCGATCCAAGCTAATGGGCGGTTCTTGTCCTTCGTCATCGCCCTTGCCGACCAATCCGGGCCACATTGCATTGTGAAGTTTAAAACTCATTTGGGATTCCTGTGAGATTTGCGAGTGAGATGTTGTGATTCTAAAAATCGAATTCGCAATACACGCGAAGTGAAAACAAAAACGACGAAACGAAGACAAAAAAAGCTGGGCACATCCCAGCTTTCATCTGCCTTACCCGTTGCAACTACTTGCGATAGTCGCCAACTGCAGGGACTGATCCGAAGGTATCTGGACCAAAATACCGTAGTCCTACCAATGGCTCGCTGCCAGTATTCTCAACTTCAACGCCACCGGTCGCAGCTTCATGTGTAATAAAAATTTCATCTTCGGTTTCTTGGCCGAAGTCGATCATAACTGGGGTTTGCAAATCCAGCTTGCCCATCGTGCCTTTGCCTTGAACGGTAATCCAACCACTTGCACCCGGATCTTTTAACGTCATTTTTGCACCTGGCTGCAACGTCAATTCCTTGGAACTGAAAAGCTGGTCATCGTCGACCGTACCGTACACAATCCATTTGTCTTCCCAGCCGTCTCCACTGTCCGCAACAATCGGCTCAAGGTAGTTACTGTCCTTGTAGGATGGATCGATATTCTTTTCCCAATCCAACTGGCCGATGATGAAGTCAAGATCCTGATGTTTTTCCTCAGGCATGTCTTTGACCAACAACTCCCATGGAACGTAGCGGCCTTCAACAATATTTTGGAACATTCCGAAAACGTCACTGCCCCATTGAGGCTCGTAGGTGCATAACGATCCGGGTGCATGAAGAACGCCGGGAGGAATTAACCATCCGGTGCCACGCTTTAAGCGATACGCCTTCGACAAATCCAAAATCCCGTTTTCACCATTACCCCAATTCGCCAAACAGGCGCGCAATTCGTCTTTCGTCGTTCCGGGCTCTAGCCCCATGAATGTGTAGGGAAAGTTGTTGTCACAGTTGTTATACTGCGGCGGGAAATAATAACTTTCTGGTTTCCCCTCTTGGCCCACCAATTTTGCATCAGCCTGCGACTGGTGCATGTGATGAGGGATGGGCCCCATGTTGTCAAAGAATTTTGAGTACACCGGCCAACGATCGTACTTCTCAAACATGCCTTCGCCGATCAATCGTTTTCCATTCTCGGAAACAGCATCTCGAAGCAAAAAATTCTTTCCTTCAAACGAGCAAAAGCTGAGGCCTTCATGCCAAACGCGTCCGTCGTTTGCCGCTTCGGTCGTAGAAGCGAACCAACGTTCATCAATCCCACCCCGTTCCGCACCGTAGGAATAATAATGTTTCGGGTTGAGTCGAATTCTTTTTCCAGGATGAAGAAAAGCTCTTGGCACCCAGGTTGGGGTTAACCGTAGCAATCCGCCTCCAGCGTCAAGCGCGCTATCAAGAACACCACTCAAATTTCCACTGTCGACGATTTCCGCCATTCTTTTCTCCTGCTTCAGCCTTGGTAGATTGTTAAACGTAAAGTATTTAATTTTGACATTGAAATGCCGCTCTACAACGGCCTATTCAATATTTGGGGCGGCGATTCCGCCACGCACTTTCAAAGCATAGTTTTATTCGCAAAACCAGCGTTTTACAAGTAAACCAAAGCGATTTGCAACAATTTCACTCTCTTCTCTCCAACGCAAAAAGATAAATGATGCCTCCAATGACATGGACTTTAACGGATGTGGATGCCGGGATTTTCGAAGCGAATTGGAAAACCGAACTGGCAGACGATGTCATCATCGAAAAACGTTCCCTACAGGGCGGCAAACAACATGGCGTCGATTCGCTCAAAGTTTCGAGTGACACGTTTTCGTTTGAAGTCCTTCCAACTCGCGGAATGAACATTTGGAAAATGTGGGCGGGCGATTTTGAATACGGCTGGAAATCGCCTACCAAGGGCCCAGTCCATCCAAGCCTTGTGCCGCTGATGGAGCCAAGCGGTCTCGGGTGGCTGGACGGTTTTGATGAAGTTTTTGCGCGTTGCGGCATCGAAAGCAACGGTGCACCTGAGTTCGGCGCAGATGGCAAACTGGTTCATCCACTCCACGGAAAAATTGCGAATACACCCGCGCGAAAAGTCTCGGTTGAGATTGACGATGACATCGTTAAAATCGTCGGCGTTACGGAAGAAGCTCGGTTCCATTTCATGAAACTACGATTGACGTCGACCATTACCTGGAAGGTCGGAACCACGAGCCTTGAAATCGAAGACGAGGTCGAAAACCTTTCTGCGCAAGACGCGGATATACAAATGCTTTACCACATTAACTTTGGCGTTCCGTTACTTGATGGCGGGTCCCAGGTTGTTGCCCCGATCAAATCCGTTGTGCCGCGAAATGATCATGCGGCTTCATCGATTGAGAAATGGCAGGATTATTCTGCGCCAACAATCGGCTTTGAGGAACAAGTTTACTTTTTGGAATTGGCCGGGGATGATTGCGGGAATTCGCAGGCTGTATTAAAAAACGCCGACGAGTCGAAAGGAGTTGCCATTCGATTTAACGTCAATGAACTCCCCTGCTTTTCCTTATGGAAGAACACAGCCGCGACTGAAGACGGCTATGTAACCGGATTGGAACCCGCGACGAACTTTCCGAATCCAAAATCATTTGAAAAAGAGAAAGGGCGCGTCGTTCCTCTCCCCGGCCTTGGAAAACATTCTTTTCGCGTTGGAATCGATTGTCTGGACTCACCAGCAACCGTTTCCAAGGCAGTGGCTGATGTCAAAAAACTAGAGCCTGCCGACGCGACGCTCAATGAACGCCCGTTGAAGCAATGGTGCGATGGAGCGTAAAGGTACAATACCATCTTGCTGACGCGCAAAACACAACCTTAATGCCGTGATTGCGGCATCAAGAGCATCGGAACTGCGTCAATGGATACGAATCACAAACGGTTTGACTATTCGAATCGCAACGCCGGATGAAGGCACAATTTTTTTACTTCTTTTTCATTGAGAGGTGCGATTTCATTGAGAGGTGCGATAAAATCAGCCTGCTTCAAACTATCAATCCACTTTGAATATTCCGGCCTTTTTTGATGTTCGTAGACGAAGTAAAAAAATTACAAAATGAAGAAGAACACGAAAAAGAGCTCAATGCGGATCG